>JABDFW010000010.1:61221-61385 GCA_013286305.1 Bacteroidota bacterium | reverse complement strand
ATACAAGCAGCCATAATACAAAAACAGGCGCAGATATTTTTTTACGTTTTATATAGATAATGATCCAGTAAAGAGGGGAAGACAATGCCATTAACAAAAATAATACGTCTGCAAAATAGTCTTTTTTAGCGCGGGCGGCTAACCATGGCAATACCAACTGAATC
>JABDFW010000010.1:0-61211 GCA_013286305.1 Bacteroidota bacterium | reverse complement strand
GGGTGAAGCCATAGTGTTTTTGCACCAAGCGGCAGTACATGATTTTCGATGATCCCTTTGAGTTCTTCTTCCGGGCGAAAGACATTTACAATACCAACTGAATCCGGGTGGCTGTCAAGTTTTTTAAACACCATTTTTTTAATACCTGTGCCATCATCAATTAGCTCCGCAACAGAATAGCGGTTTGGGGAGTAGCCATATACCGTAAACCCCGCATCAACAAGCGCACGCGGAACACCGGGGCTTGGCCAGTCAACAAGCAATATTGTTTTTGCTGCTTTAAGTATTTGTTTTGCGCCTGTTATATCAACCATCTTAACTGCAATTCAGTTCAAACAACATTTATTCAATTTTCTTTGCAATTTCCCAATGATGCCCATAGGGGTCCTGTACACGCCCCAGCCTGTAACCATAGTCCTGGTCGGCAACCGGGTACACTTCAATCGCGCCTGCTTCAACGGCACGTTTTGCCACTGCATCAGGGTCATCAACAAATAAACCCATACGTGTGGTGCTTCCACCGATAGTTTCGGGGCTAAAATTGCCATGTTCCGGTGATTCATCAGCAATAAAAAACCGTGCGCCGTCTATTGCCATCTCTGCAACCACCGCACCGTCCGGGTCTTCAACCCGCATCAATTCAACAGCGCCAAAAGCATTTTTATAAAATTCAATGGCTGCAGCACCATTCCTTACAGATAACGTGGGTATGATTGCCGTTTGAAGCCCGTTCATATTATTCGCATCATTTAATTCTTACTTATTCTTTGAATGATCGATCAACTTCTTCTCAATAAGCCAAACATGCCCGAACGGGTCTTTTACCTGCCCCTGCCGCATACCGTGTTCATAATCGGTTACAGGCTGCATTTCTTTCCCGCCCGCAGCCACAGCACGCGCCTGCACTGCATGAGGATCTTCAACTACCAGCTCAAGCAATATAGTCTTGCCATTTATTGTTCCGGGATCAAAATCCCCCCTGTCAATAGTTTCCTGGCGAATATGGAACATGGCCCCATCGAGCGAAAGCTCAGCTACATGTATCGTACCATCAGGATTGCTAAAACGTATCACTTCAATGGCCCCGAATGCTTTTTTGTAAAATTCAACGGCGGCAACGCCATCTTTGATGATAAGCATCGGCGCAAATGTTGTTTTAACTGCTTCCATAAAAACATCTGTTGGTTTTAAAAAATGTACCGTAAGTGTACCAAGTTACATAGTAATAACCAGGCCAACCCATTCTTTTAGTTGAAACGGACAAATTTCTTCCCGAACAGGCCTTTTTCACTATTGCTTTTTGCCCGCATAATTTACGCTCGTCAAAAACTTCTGCTATTTGGCCACTCTTTTTATTTTGTTGCGTAACTTGGTAAACAATGCATCATGTATTACCATACAAAATAGTTTCCTGCGGCGACCACGCAGTTACTATAGACTTTGGCAATACAATAGATGAAACAATTAACAACTATATTTTACATTTGTTTCATCACCTAAAGCAAAAAAATATTCCCGGTATAAAAGATATACTTCCTGCATACAGCAGCTTAACCGTAGTGTATGATGTGATAACAATCCATAAAATAATTTCCACCCCTGATGCGTACATCTGGATTACGCAACAGCTTGAAATGATCCTGCAACAAAAACAGGGGGACAAGTTTGAGGAACCAAGAATAATAAATATACCTGTTTGTTATGAAGAGCAATTTGCTCCTGACCTGCACGAATTGGCAGCTCATAAAAATATAACCCCTGAATCGGTTGGCAAGGTGCATTACAGTAAACCATACCGGGTTTTTATGCTGGGTTTTTTACCCGGTTTCGCTTACATGGGCACGGTGGAAAAGATCATCAGCATGCCGCGTAAAACAAAACCGCGGCTTAAAGTGCCCGAAGGCAGTGTTGGCATTGCAGGTTTACAAACAGGGATTTATCCAATGGAATCGCCGGGAGGATGGAATATTATCGGGCAAACGCCTATAAAATTATTTGATGCAAATAAACCCGGCGGTGCATTGCTGCAACCGGGTGACCATGTACATTTTTATCCCGTGACGGTAGAGGAATTCGAAAAAATAAAATCTGCGCAGTGAGCATACGCATTGTAAAACATGGATTGTTTGATACCATACAGGATGAAGGCCGGTATGGCTTTCAGCATCTTGGCATCAACCCTGGTGGCGCTGCAGATGTAGCTGCTTTTACTGTTGCAAATATGCTTGCCGGCAATGTAAATAACGAAGCGGTTATTGAATTACATTATCCGTCCTCCTCCATATTATTTCAGCAGAACGCTGTCATTGCCTTAAGCGGCGCAGATTTTGGTGCGCGAATTAACGATCAGCCAGTACCCATCAATACACCGGTGCTTGTTTCGCAAAATTCGGTTCTTGAATTTACACAACTGGTTTCGGGCTACCGTTGTTATTTATCAGTTAGTTGCGGCTTCGCGGTTGATGAATGGCTGGGCAGTTTTTCAACCAATACAAAAGCGCAGGCAGGCGGTTACAAAGGCAGGAAATTATTAGGCGGTGATATTCTTACCTTCAAAAAAAGTTTTGCTTTTGCATTTAATGGAAGAAACTTTTTAATACCTGGCTGGAGGGCTGATGTTCTTCCGCTTTATTCCTCACAACATACTATCCGCATTTGCATGGGGAATGAATATGATCAACTTACCGCCGCATCAAAAGAGCTGCTGGCCAATACAACTTTCACCATTACAAATGACAGCGACAGAATGGGTTGCAGGTTATCAGGCGTTCCTCTGCAAAGGGATAGTAATATTGAATTAATATCCTATGCTGTTACACGCGGAACTATACAACTGTTGCCGGGCGGCCAACTTATTATCTTAACAACAGACCATCAAACCACGGGAGGATACCCGCGCATTGCCCATGCCGCCTCTGTTGATATGCCCACGCTTGCACAAATGAGGCCTGGTGAAACTATTCGCTTTGCATGGATTGGTGTGCCTGAAGCCCAGGCTCTTTTAATACAGCAACACCGGTATTTGTTACAGTTGCAGATAGCATGTAATTTGCGTTTACAAGAATTTTTAGATGCAATACATTGACCTGAATTGCGATATGGGCGAAGGTGCGGGAAATGATGCCCTCATTATGCCTTTATAAGTTCCGCAAATATTGCCTGCGGGTACCATGCAGGCGATGAAGACACTATAAAGAAAACCGTTGAGCTTGCGTTAAAGTATAATGTTGCCATTGGCGCACACCCGGGTTTTGAAGATAAAGAAAATTTTGGCAGGCTGGAAATGCACTTGCCTTTGGAAGAAGTGTATGATATTGTTACAAAGCAAATTGATATTATTAAAAAAGTGTGTGCTGAGTTCAATACAAACCTTCATCATGTTAAACCGCACGGCGCTTTATACAATATGGCAGCAAAAGATGAAGCACTTGCAGCAGCCATTGCAAAGGCGGTGAAAGATGCGGATGAAAATTTAATTTTGTACGGCCTGAACAATAGCTTTATGATAACTGCCGCAAAAGAAATGAATTTAAAAACCGCCAATGAGGTTTTTGCTGACAGGCGTTATAATAATGACGGTAGCCTCGTATCCCGCAAACTGCCAACTGCGTTGATTGAAGGTGAAGAAGAGATGCTGCAACAGCTTTTACAAATGGTATTACACAATACTGTTGCATCTGTTGAAGGGGCAACAATATCATTGGATGCACAAACGATATGCATTCATGGAGATGGAAAAAATGCCGCCCGGTTTGCAAAAAAAATTTACGAAACACTAGGAGACAACAATATCTTTTTGCGAACAATTTGAAACAACCTCTGTTCGTGACAAGAAAACAATTTATCCGTAAGGATACTATATTGGTAGTATTACATGATGTTATTTTAAGAATATTTGAAGGCAGTAAACGCCGCGCCGTCATGCCTGCGAAGGCAGGCATCTCAACAGTGAACGGGTTTGTTGAGATAATATCTTTTTAAAAATTTTTTAAATAGGATGCCTTCATAGTAAGGCATGACGGCACCTCACTATTTTGGACGGATCATTAGGTTATATTTGCTTTTATGATAACCAATTTTTTTGATAACATATATGCGGCGTCTTATAAAGGGTATTCTAAGGCAGGGCAATCTAGCCCTTCATTTAGTGCTGTTACTGTTGTTTGTTTACATCTAATTGGAATATTTTTCTTATTAGTTACAATTTGTAGAAATATCTTCTTTAATAATTATCATTTTCAATTAAATGGCACAGCTAAGACCATTGCAGCCGTACCCCTGGTGGTGTTGTTAGTATTAGTAATTAAATACTATTCAGGCGAAAAAAGTGCGAAAGCCCTGGAAAACTATGATGAAAAAGGCAGGACTCAAAAAATTATGTGGGGTATAATTACAATATCTTTACCTATTTTGGAGTTTACCTCCATAGCTATAATATTGAGTGGCAAGTAATTGCAATGTGATAGCCAGTTAAACAGAACTTAAGCGGCTATGATCTTTCGAACACCTTTAGTGATAACATTGATATTGGCGAAGCATTAGTCAAAAGACTCTCTAACTTGTTCTGCAAGTTGGTTCCTTTCTTTCATAAAATCATCAGTGAACATATCAAGGCTGTCAAATAAACTTTGCCACGGTTTATGAATTGCCTGTGCTCCATCCTCATTTTGCGTATCAACATTTTCCATCGTCAAAATTTTATTCTTTCTTAAAAATTACTATAATCACCCCCTCACCTCTTTTTATACACCGGTACATTACTACAGGCTTCGCCATACATAATGCTTTTTACGTAAGGCCTTAGTTTATTGGTTATTTCTAAATAGGCTGTTTCGGGTACCTGCACATCGCCGCAGCCTTTTACAATTATTCTTTTATCAATATAATCTTCGCCGTTTATGGCGGATATTCTTTTTATAAATACAGTATTAACAACAGATTTCTCATCGCCAAAAACAACCTCTTTTGCAACAGGTTGTAAATAAGTTGTCACAAGCATATATGCCCATGCAGGAATAATAGCATCATTACTACAGGTAATACCCACATAAGCATCTTTATATTCGGTCCAGTCTTTATTTTGTAACGCCGTTCTAAAGTCTTTTTCTTTTAATATCAAACCCATAAACAAATGATCTTTCAGGTCAAATATTTTTATTTCTCCTTTGGGATAATATTCTTCAAGGTCTAAAGTAATTAACCCGCTTTCTGCCACCTTATTCACGATTGTCTCCTGCATACACTATTATTTTATTAATTGACTATCCGCATATATAAACCTAACCACTTGTGACAAACTTTGTGTCCTTTGTGATCATCCTTTGAGCACTTTGTGGTAAAAAAGAGAGAACCACAAAGGCCACGAAGAAAATGCAACACAAAGGGCGCCAAGGAATATCTTGATTGCTATATGCGCATAGTCCTGTTTTATTATTTACAAAGTTACGCAATCATACACCCGGCTCTTCAGTGTCCTGTACAAATTCCCAAAAACAAAAAAGCCCCGCAATAGCAGGGCCTTTTATTAGTTAGAATATTATTACTTAAGAACAGTAAAGCGGTAATCGTTAATATCAGCTGCCTTGCGCAATGGCTCGAAAGATTGTGAGGAACGCATTACATTACCTTTAAGCTGCATTTCCTCGCCCTTTCTTTTTGCTTCAAGGTTGCCCCCAGCCGAGGCAACGCCATAAATGTTATTGCTCTTTATTACAAATACCCCCGTTTCGCCTGCTATTGGCGGGCTTATCTTTCCCTGCAATTGTTTATTAAATGCGGCGCCAATCACCTTTGCTTCCAGGCCAATGGTTGGAATAGATCCCAATTGGAAAGAAAGGCTGTCAGCCTGCCTTACAGAAGTTGCCGCATTTTGGGCTATTGCTTCAAGCGTGCTTCCTTTTATTTTATCCGCGATTATCTTTGCTTTCTTTTGGTTCTTTATCTTTTGCTCTACAAGAGGCCGCGCAGTTTCTACACCGGGTAAACCTGGCTTGTCAATCGTGGTAATAATAGCTACAATATATTTTTGGCCAAACTTAGCGGGTTCTGAAACATCGCCCACTCCGTTCTGATATACCCATTTTATAAATTGCCTGTTCTTGCCAAGATATCCCGGCGATTGCGGGTTTCCAAGCTCGTAACTGTTCTCTTTTATCCCTCCCACGGTAATGGGCGATTTCTTAAGCTTAACGGCATTGGCATAAAAATCTTTTATATTGCGCGATGTGCCCGCAAACTGTGCGGCGGCATTTTTTACAGAATCATCTGTTTCCGCGCTTATCTGTATAGGTTTGGCAAGATAGGCGATATTATAGGCAGGCTGGGAACCCTTTTGCGCCAGGATCTCTATATAATGGTAACCAAATTCAGAGTGTACCGTTTTTTTGTCTCCTACTTTTCCTAAGAAAGAAGAATCAGCAAAAGATTCCACCATAGCCCCCTGGCCAAAAAAATCCATCACACCACCCTTAAACTTACTTCCATCATCTGAATATTTTAAACAAACAGAATCAAACTTTTTGCCCGCTTTTATTTCTGCTATAGCACTGTCTAATCTTTTAAGTGCAGCACTATCTTCTCTTACCTTTGTCATTCCCTGCTGGCTCCTTTCATTGGTTTCAACCAATATATGGCGAACTTTAGCGGAATCCGGGATTGTTCTTATTCCTACCATTCTGGCAACTACATAATCACCTGCGTCAAGATAAGGGCCGTACATTTCCCCGGGCTGCAGTTTAAACAATGAATCTTTAGCCGGTTGCTGTATGATATTTTTACCCAGGAACCTGTCAGAGTAACCGAGCTTTGAATCTTTTGATTCTAAAAAGGTCTTTATATCTGTGGCAGCTTTAAACTCTCCTTTTAAAGCATTCAACTGTGCAATTACAGAGGCGGTGTCCTGGGGGCTTGCAGATGCATCAAATGTCAAATAAGCTATTTGCCTGCTTTCTTCCTTCGTTTCAAATTCTTTGCTGTGGTTTTTTACATATTCTTTTACCTCATCATCACTTACAGTAACGGATGAGTCATTTACAGATGTGTAAGGCACATTTATATAAGATATATTGGCATGGGCGCTGTTATCAGCTGCGTTTTTTTCAGCCAGCCATTTGGGTATGTATATAGCGCCATTTATAAGGGCCTGGTATTTTTTGCCCAGCTCTGCATCAGTGGTTGGCTGAAGCACTGCGTTATAAAATAAGATGGCCTGTGGGTTATTGGGGTTCTTTTTTATTTGCGAGGTAATTTCACTCAGCTTGCTGCTTGCGGTTTGCGGGTTATATGCTCCTGTTTGGTCGGAAAATTGCTGGCGAAACCAATCGGGGGGGTTATTGCTTGCCACCGCATCGCCAAATTCTTTGTTCGTATATACCAAACCCAGCTTTTTATATTCCTGATTTAACATCCTGGTTGTTACGAGGTACTCATAAGTTTGCGCAGATAAAATATCTTCATCAACATCCTGCTGTTGTTGCTGCTGTATTTGCTTTGTGAGGGTTTCCTGGGCCTGGAAGTCAGCATAATCTATTGCCTCGCCATTTACCTTTGCAATAGTGCTTGAGCTTCCGAACAGGCTACCCTTGCTCATAAACTTATCCTGGACAACAAAAATGATCAATGCGAAAGCAATCGAGCCAAAAACCCACTTTTGCCTTTCCTGGATCTTTTGGATAACAGACATAATTATATAATATAAAAGTTTTTAAAAGAGGATGGCAAAAATAGGGGAATATACCGTTTCAACAAATGTGGATAACAGTTTAATACGTTGTTGGGCTACAATTTCAAGTTTTTTTAATGTTTAGCTATGAGATTTAAGGAGAAAAGGAAGGAAATAAGGCTTTTTGGGGGCTAAGAGATTGAAAGGAGAAAGAGAAAATGCATAAAATATAGGAAGACAGGAGCGGGACAATCTGCTTTTCTCTTTCTCTCTTTTTTCTCTTTTCATCTCTTAGCCCCCTCTTAGCCATGGAACATTCCCGTGAAACCTGTTTTAACACAGCAACTGTTAACAATTCCATAACATGTGGAAAAGGGATGTTTTATTTGTTTTTATGGTGCAAAAAAGTAGAACAAATTCCGCAGTTTGTCCACAATTTTTGGTTTTGGGCTAACTCGGCACAATTTCCATCCTTGCTATTAACAGTGTATATCCTGTGAATTGCAAAATGGGCATAACCCGGGTTGAAAAAATCAACCGGTGTTGAAAACAATTGCTAAAGTCCGTTCTTATTGAAACTTGCAGTTGCGCATAATTGTTAATTTATGTGGATAGCGCACAGGTAATTAACTTTGCAGCATGTGGATAAAAAACTTATCACGATATCCACAGCCGTAATAGTAATAGGGTTTTATATAAATAATATATTATTAAAGAATACTACAATAGTTATGAACATAAATAATGCCAGGGGAAAAATTTATGATAAAGGTTTTTTGGATGTTGATATTGATGTATCATTAGACTTGTTTAAAGAAATTGAAAGATTGAAGAAAGAAAAAAATGCGGTGGTGCTGGCCCATTATTACCAGGAGCCGGATATACAGGATGTAGCGGATTTTTTAGGCGACAGCCTTGCACTTGCCCAACAGGCTGTAAAAACAAAAGCCGATATCATCGTTTTTGCCGGCGTGCATTTTATGGCGGAGACTGCCAAAATACTTAACCCCGGCAAAAAGGTGCTGTTGCCCGATTTGAAAGCAGGTTGCTCTTTAGCTGACAGCGCACCAGCTGCTTTGTTTAAACAGTTTAAAGATAAATACCCTGATCATATCGTTATATCATACATTAATTGCACTGCTGAAATAAAGGCGCTGAGCGATATTATTTGTACAAGCAGTAATGCACAGAAAATTATAGAAAGCGTTCCTGAAAGCCAGCCTATAATTTTTGCACCGGATAAAAATCTCGGGGCCTACCTTAACAAGAAAACGGGGCGCAACATGGTATTATGGAACGGTTCGTGTATGGTGCATGAGATTTTTAGTTTGGAGAAGATAACGAGGCTTAAAGCACGCCATCCAGGGGCTAAACTGATAGCACACCCTGAATGCGAAGATGTTATTTTGCAAATGGCCGATTTTATAGGCAGCACCACACAGCTTTTGAAGTATGCGGTTAAGGACGACGGTGACGAATATATTGTGGCCACAGAAGCGGGTATTTTGCATGAAATGCAAAAGGAAGCGCCTTACAAAACATTCATTCCCGCGCCGCCCGATAATGCCTGCGCCTGTAATGATTGCCCGCACATGAAGTTGAATACGCTGGAGAAGCTTTATTTGTGTATGGAATATGAAGAACCGGAGATATTGATGGATGAAGAATTAAGGTTAAAAGCTTTAAAGCCGATGGAACGTATGCTTGAAATTAGTAAAGCCGCAGGGTTAATTGGGTGATTTGTTGGACAGGTAAATTTTTTGCTTTAATACGTCTTTATATATTTTAAAAGATTGCTCAATATAGTAACCTAATTCCAGGTCGTTCATGTAAGTAAGTATATCATACGGTGGGCGTGCATAAACCATAAAAGGTTCCAGCGAGGGTGTTTTTAAACCTGTAAGCTGTGCAACAAGACGTTTTGTAAACCGGTGATCAATATATTTATCCTGTTCTTCCTGCAATAATCTTCGTTGAAATGAAAGAATTTGCCGGGTCCTTTTAAAACGGAACACATTTATCAGTTCATCCAGGTCAAGGCCAACAGTTAACCCGCCTGGCACATAACTTTCCGGCGACGGGGAACTTAATCTTAAGCCGGGTTTTCTAAAATTAAAAACCTTTGCATAATCTTCCCGGTTTTGCAGGGAATCAAGCGTATAACTTTTATTCCTCACCCTTACTTCCGGCAACCAGGCGGCATCAATGTATAAAGCAACTTCAAAGTTTGAGAGGTTAACTATGGTATCTACAGGATATTTTTGCGTGTTTTTAGTTAGATAACTAAACCAGATGGAATCTTTGTCATTTACCTCAATGCTATATTTGCCGAGCGAATCTGAAAGCGTAAGCCGCCCTGACGAAGAACGGATAGTAACTGCGTTAAGGGGCTGCTTTGTAAAGAAATCCGTTACCGTTCCACCTACCTTAAATGATTGAGCATCAATAACTTGTGTTAGTGAAAAGTATCCAATTGATAAAAAAATGAGTAGAGCTGGCCTATACACCTGTATTTTATTTTTTGCCGGTTGTAATATTAGGCATTCGGGTTTATTTAAATACGCTTCAATTGTTTTTTAACCCTTATTTAGATAAATAGGCATTACCTGCCCATATATACCAATAATATCTGCACATCACTCGGGTTAACGCCGCTTATGCGGCTCGCCTGGCCAAGCGTACGTGGTTTTATGCGTTTAAATTTTTGCAAGGCCTCATTGCTCAAGGCGGCTACTTTATCATAATTAAAATTGTCCGGGATCAATCGTTCCTCCATGGAAGACATCCGGTCAACCATTTCCTGTTCTTTTTCTATATAGCGTTCGTATTTGATTTGTATTTCCGCTTGCTCTAAAATCTCCCTTCCAAAGTTTTTTAATGTCTCGTTGAGTTTTGGAACGGCAAGCATCAGCGATATAAGGTCAACATCAGGCCGCAGTAATATTTTAACCGCCTTTTGTTTTTCGATGATTGCTGCCGAGTTATTATTTTCTAAGTAACCGTTTATTTCTGCCGGGTCAAAAGAAACTTGTGAAAGCCTTTCAATTATCTCTTTTACACCATCCCTTTTAGCGATCACTTTTTCCATTCTTTGCTGCGATGCCAAACCTATACGGTAACTCATTTCGGTTAGGCGTAGGTCCGCATTATCCTGCCTTAAGAGCGTTCTGTATTCAGCCCTGCTGGTAAACATGCGGTAGGGCTCTTCGGTACCCTTGCTTATCAGGTCGTCAATCAAAACACCAATATAAGCTTCACTCCTTTTTAAAATAAAAGGCGCGTCATTATTTATTTTTAGATGGGCGTTTATGCCGGCAATAATACCCTGGCAGGCGGCTTCTTCGTAACCCGTGGTTCCGTTTACCTGGCCTGCCAAAAACAGGTTATCAATAAGTTTGGTTTCGAGAGAATGGGACAACTGAGTAGGCGGAAAATAATCATACTCAATTGCATAACCCGGCCGGAAAACACGTACATTTTCGAATCCGGGAATTAAGGTAAGCGCCTTATACTGTACTTCTTCCGGTAAAGAGGTAGAAAAACCGTTTACATATATTTCAATGGTATTAAAACCCTCCGGCTCAACAAAAAGCTGGTGCCGGTCCCTTTCAGCAAAGCGGTTAATTTTATCTTCTATGCTTGGGCAATACCGTGGGCCAACCCCATCTATTCTGCCGGCAAACATCGGGCTCCTGTCAAAACCTGTTTTTAAAGTGTCATGCACCGCCTGATTAGTGTAAGTTATAAAGCAGCTTCTTTGTTGTGAAGGAAGAATTTTTGGCGCATCTTCATAAGAAAAGCCGACAATTTCCTCATCCCCTTTCTGTTCATCCATGATGGAATAATCAAGGCTTCTTCCGTCCACCCTTGGCGGCGTACCCGTTTTAAGCCGATCACTTTCAAAACCTAATTCTACCAATTGTTCAGTTATCCCTGTGGACGCTTTTTCAGCCACCCTGCCCCCGCCAAACTGTTTTTCACCAATATGAATAATACCGTTTAAAAAAGTTCCGCTGGTTACCACCACCGATTTGGCGTTAACAGAATGTCCCAAGCCCGTTACAACGCCACATGCCCGGTTATTTTTTATAATAATTGACCTTACCATATCCTGGTAAAAATCAACATTCGGCGTTTTCTCCAGCATTTCACGCCATGTAGCGGCAAAAAGCATCCGGTCATTTTGTGCACGCGGGCTCCACATGGCTGGGCCCTTGCTTTTGTTCAGCATCCTGAACTGCATCATGCTTTTATCTGTTACTATCCCACTGTAGCCCCCAAGGGCATCTATCTCCCTCACAATCTGCCCTTTAGCTATCCCACCCATTGCGGGGTTACAACTCATTTGGGCAATAGTTTGCATGTTCATGGTGATCAATAATACCTTACTGCCTAAATTGGCAGCCGCAGCTGCAGCTTCACAACCTGCATGGCCTGCCCCCACAATAATCACATCGTAATCTGGAAACATTATTTATAAATTGGGCACAAAGATAAGTTTTAATAAAAAAGCAGGAGAAATGTTCCACGTGGAACATATTTGGCGGGTGACGGCCTTGCGAAGACGTCTTTATGGACGCAATTCATCTCCATTTTTTAAATTATATCCAGAGAAATGTTCCACGTGGAACATTATTGTTGGCTACAGGAGAAATCCTGAACAATAAACAGGGTATCCTGCTCATCTCCATATTTTGATACGCCAACCCCGGTTTCCACATAATTTTCATTTAAAAGCGCCTTTCTGTGGCCAAGGTTTTGGATACCATAATCAATATATAGAAGAACGAGCGATAGAATAGGGTCAACATCACCTAAAGAAACATTCTCGCCGCCACATTTTTTTATTCCAACAGCCTTAATTCGATCAACAAAAGTTCTTCCATCGGTAGAAATATGGCCGGGGGCACCTTTCTTCAGGCCAATATCTGAAGCGTGCGATTGTGCTGTAAAGATCAGGTTAGGGTTTAATTGCAGCATTGGGAGCGAAGGGCTATTGTAGAGATCTGTCTTTAACGATTCAGAATAGGAGCTTTTAAGATTGGGAAAAGTTTCAAGAACCGGTACTACAACGCTGTCCCAAAACCGCCTGGGATTCACCCGGCTGTAGTTTGTCCAATAATAGAAATCCTGGGCGGTTTTGTTCAGTTTAATAAAATCAGCCTGTTCATTATTCCAATGGTTTATGGCGGTGTCAACGGTGTATGGTTTTGGGATTGGTTTATCTTCCAATACAATATTTCTAACTTGCGAAAACGATAAAAGCGGGATTATAAAAAAAACAATACTTGTCAAATGTTTCACGTGGAACGTTTATTTAGTGATCTTCTAAAAATGGTGATATAATGATTCTCCTTTTCGCGCATTTGTTTTATGTCAGCCTTCTTTTTGTCCTTATAACCGCATAAATGCAGCACGCCATGAAATATAACCCTTAAAGTCTCTTCCTCAAATGGCAGGTTTAATGTCTTAGCATTCTCTTTCACCCTGTCCACGCTAATATAAACCTCTCCGGCAATATTTTTATTTTCAGATAAGTTAAAGGTGATAATATCGGTATAAAAGTCATGTTTTAAAAAATTACGGTTAATTGCAAGAAGATGCTCATCGGAGCAAAAAATATAATCTAAACGAAAAAAGGATGTTTTTTCTTTTGCAAAAATGCTTTCAATATAAGACCGTAACTTTTTTTTATTGTTTAATGACAAGACCCTGTCTGCGTAGTGAAAAAAGACTTTTGGCACAGTGTATTTTTAGACTTCCAAAATTCGTAACAAAAAAGACAGCAGCGGCATTACTTTTACAAATATTTTGCGTGCATGAAGAGATTATCTGAGATCAGGATAGGAAAGAAAGTTATTATTAGGTCTTTTGAAAAAGACGATTTGTTTATAAAGTTGATGGAAATGGGTTGTGTACCTGGTGAAATGGTAAAAATTGAGCAGATAGCCCCATTAGGCGACCCTATATCTATTTCTGTCGCCGGCTACAGCCTTAGCCTACGTTTGAACGAAGCAGACCATATTTTTGTGGAGGAAACAGAATAGCTTTGTATTGACTGTTAATTATTTACATGAAAATCGGTCTTTATTTTGGTTCTTTTAATCCCATACATATAGGCCATTTAATTATTGCGTCTTATATAGCCAATAATACGGAACAGGAACAGGTTTGGTTTGTTGTATCGCCGCAAAACCCATTAAAGGCCTCCTCAACCCTTTTAAATGAATACCATCGTTTGCACCTCGTTAAGCTGGCAACAGAAGAAGATAAACAGTTAAAGGCCAGCGATATAGAATTTAAATTACCCCGGCCATCTTACACAATTGATACCCTTGCCCACCTGCAGGAAAAATACCCCCAGCACCAATTTTTTATTATCATGGGGTCAGACAGCCTGCAGAATATTCACAAATGGAAAAACCATGAGCAATTATTAAAAGGCTATCCGTTCCTTATTTATAAAAGGCAGGGTTTTGAAATAAAAGAAATACCCGGAGCAGACATCCGCCAGGTAAATGCACCGTTCCTGGATATATCTGCAACTGTTATCAGGAAAATGATAAAGGACGGGAAATCAATACGTTACCTGGTACCTGAAAAGGTGCGGCTTGAGATTGAGCAAAACGGGTATTATAAGAGATAATTGCAATTTATTATAATGTTTAAGTCATTAACTGATAATATAATACGTAACCCTTACCCAATCAGCGTAAGTAAAATACAACCCAAAACAATAAAGGGTGCGCGGATCTTTGTAAAGGTAAGCAGGCAAAACGTTGCTGCAATTACTCCTATGTTTATAAGAGGTATAATAAAAGAACCATCCAAAAGGTCAAAAGATACGGTTTTAGTTAAAAATATGGTAGCACCCAGCATTATGCCAACTACCGCTGCATTAATGCCTTCCAGCGAACGGAAGATCACCACATACCTTTTTAAATTATGCCAAACTGGAAAAAAGAATAGAACAAGCAGTGCGCTGGGGGCAAATATGGCAATGGAGCCAATTATACAGCCCAATAATTGCCATTGAGGGCCCTTTTCGCGCAACGCCATGCCACCGGTAAAAGTGCCTATTGAAAAAACAGGCCCTGGTATGGCCCTAACCATACCAAACCCGGTTAAAATATCTGTTTTCGGAATTTTAAGGGCTGCCCTGTTGTTTTTTTGCACCTGTTTTGTTTCTATGCGTTCTACATACTGGTTATACATCATCGGCATTAAAACATCTCCCCCGCCAAACACAAGGCTCCCGAAACGGTAAAAGTTTTCAAACAGGTTAAACGGGCCACGGTCTCTCCAGTTATTTTTTCGTGCAGTTTCGCTCAAAGAGGCAGCGATCAAAAAAACAGCAAAAAAAATGAGGATATTTCCCCACTTGATCTTCTTTGAGATGATTTCCTGGTCAGGGTAGCGCCTGTTGCTAAAATTGGTAACAATGCCGGCAGCAACTATAATGGCCGGAAATATCCAGGGTGTTCTAAAAAAAATAAAAGTAAGCACCGCACCGGCCACCATTATTACCCGTGTAATGGTGTTGGTAATACTGAATTTGGAAATTTTATAACACGAAAAAGCAATGAAACCAACAGCCATTGGCTGAACATATTTAAAAGCAGTAATATTAATTGATCTGTCGTGAAAATAATCCAGCAAAAAAGAAAAGCTGCCCATTAATAAACAGGCAGGTGTTATCCAAATAAGCAGTGTAAGTATTGCCAGGGAGATCCCCCCTCTTTTATAACCTATTAGTGTAAGCGTTTGTGTTGACGACGCACCCGGCAACATTTGGCAAAAAGCGCTGTATTCAAGTAGTTCTTTTTCTGTTACATCGTGCCTTTGGTTAACAAATGTTTTAAGCATCATTCCAAAATGCCCCTGCGGGCCGCCAAACGCAGTAATACTGTGTATGAATACTGCTTTTAAAAAAGGTATGTGTCTAAGCAATATCAAATTACCAGGTCCCTCTTTTTATTACTTAAAGAAAATTTTGATTGCAATGTTTTTCAAATGTAAATAAGAATAAATGAATTATTATTATATAAAATGCTGAAAAGCAGAACAATTAGGTGAGAGTGACAGGGTACAAAAATGGCTCTGCAGCGCCTGAAAGCGGTTTTATAAAAGTGCTGATTGTTAAGCCGGGCATCGAATTGATCTGATATAAACAAAAAAAACCCTGCCAAAAGGCAAGGTTGTTGCTAAAAAATCCCCCAAATGAAAAAAAACTACGTTTTACTATAATGAAATGATCTTATAAAAGAATTGTCTTTAAAAATATTCAATACGTAACTACCACTTGAAAGATCATCCAGCTTTACAGAAATTTTTTCTGCTGTATCCTGTATTGATCCTATGACCGTTTTTATAAACAGGCCATGAACATTAAGTATTTTAACTATTAAATTACCCCTGGAATTCAAAAAAATATCTATGTAATCGCCCTTATTATCCACGATAGCCGAGATGTTTTGCAATGCCATAGGTAATAGTTTTAGTTTATACGTGAATAAATGCCGAACGGTTTATTCGATTCCAAAATAATGCCAGAATTATTATAGTAAAAGGTGAAAAATCACACAGGAAGATGAAAAAGAAAATAAAAAGTTGATTTTTTGGGTGAAATACAGCTTTGTAGATTAAAAAGATGAACCATTGTATTATAAGTCAATAAAAGGTAATTGGGGTAGTAACTTTCCCGCTGTCCTCTTTTGATGATTAAAATCAACAAAGTGCCTTTCTTCATTATTTATTAATACCCGCCAGCTTTTCTGCGGCGCTGGCATCAAGAAGCATATATCGCCCTACATTATTTATCAGCATTTCATCCATTGTTTCAATAACATTTTTATAGGAGGCATTATCGGTGGGTTTAATAAGCACCATTAATTCATCCGGGCTTCCATATCTTTTTTTAACCGCCGATTCTCTTTGAATTATAATACCACGAAGCCCTTCGGGGGAATAGTTGGTAAATTGCATAGTGTTTACATCGGCGCCAATGTAGTACCCTATTTTATTGTTATCAATCAAAACGAGTGTAAGGGATTTACCTTCAGGCAATTTAGGGATATCTGTTATTTTATGCTCATCCGGCAACGCCAGCTTTATAATTTTAGGTTTGTCTAACGATGTGGTAAACACAAAAAAAGTGATCAGTAAAAAGCCAAGGTCAACCATAGGGGTAAGATCTATGCGGGTGGATAGTTTTTTACAGCGCTTCGCTCCCGCATGTTTCTGCTGCAGCTGCTGCGATTGTATCTCTGCCATAAACAATGTTTACAGTAAGATGTGGGAATGCGGATTTTCCATAAAAACATAAACTATTTTAACCCAACGGCTTGCGGCTAAAATGGAATACAGCAATGACCGTTACAAGCTGGTTGGCCTCATCTATTTCAAAGTGTAATGCATAAGGAAATTTTTTGCAGGCGGCCGTCCGTATGTTGTCGTATTTAACTGAAGCGAAGAAAGGGTTTCGGGATATTGATGAAGAAATAGTTTTTACATCTTCAGTTAATCTTTTTCCTAATCCTTTTTGCTGAAGGTTATACCATTTTCGCGCTTCTTTCATATCATTTAAAGCGGCGGTGGAAAAAACTACTTTATATTTCTTCATCTTTTTCTAAGGCAGTAAAAAACTCGCTTTCTGAAATAACAGAAGATGGGTTTAATTTCATTTCGGCAATACGTTTGCGAACTTCTGTTTTTTGCCATTCAGGGATTGTATCTTCAATTATTTCAATAGCATCAACTTGCTTTAAATCTTCAATGATAGCTGACGCGTATTCTTTTTTTATCTTAATATGATATATATTATCGCCCATATGTTATTTCTCAAAATTACAAAGTTTTTACAATGCTTTCGTCATAAAATAAAAAACCCGTTGATTTTACTCAACGGGTTTCAAAAATTTCTATGTGTTACTATGTTTCCTATGTTCCTATGTGGTAAACCCAACCCTAATTACCGTATTCGCTTAAAAACTTTATGCGCATTATTTTCAACTGTTCCCAGTTATAATCGCTGCTGGCCAGCTCTTCTTTTGCAACTTCCAGCGACGATGTTTCGCAGGTTTTAAAATAATCCATTATTTCATCCTGGTCGTCGTCATCCAGCATATCTGCAATAGCATAATTAAGGTTTAGTTTGGTACCGCTTGCTACAATGGTTTCCATTTCTTCCAGCAGGTTCTCAATTTTCATGTCCTTATTGCGGGCAATGGTTTCCAGCGGTATTTTTTTATCAACATTCTGAATAATGTAAATTTTATTGTTGCTTTTATTGGCAACGCTCTTCATTACAAAATCATCAGGTTTTACAATATCATTTTCTTCAACGTACTGTGCAATAAGCTCAATAAAAGGCTTGCCATAGCGGATGGCTTTGCCTTTGCTTACACCCTGGCATTTTTCAAGGTCCTGCAAAGATGTAGGGTACATCGTAGCCATATCCTGCAGCGACGATTCAAGGAATATTACAAAGGGCGGCAATGCCTTTTTCTTTGCTTCGCGGTGGCGCATATCCCTCAACAATTCAAACAGTTTTTCATCGGCCGCAGCACCTGATCCTCCGGTCTCTGTTTCTTCATCATCTTCATTCGCATCCTCAAACTTATTATTAAGAACGATCTTAAAAGATGTAGGTTTCTTTAAAAACTTTTGGCCATTTTCAGTAAGCTTAAGCAGGCCGTATTCTTCAATATCTTTCTTCAGCAGGTTTGCAAGCAGCATTTGGCGTATAAGACTGTTCCAAAAATGTTCATCCTTATCTTTTCCGGTTCCAAAAACATCAAGCCCCTCATGCCTGAACATGGTTGTTTGTGGCGTAAGCTTGCCTATAATAATATTTACTGAATAATCTATGGTAAAACGCTCATCCAGCGCCTTGGTTACCTTAAGCACCTTTACGGCATCCTCTTTTGCTTCAATTTTTTCTTTAGGGTTTAAGCAGTTATCGCAGCTTCCACAATTTTTATCTTCTGCATCTTCCCCAAAATAATGCAGCAGTATTTTTCTGCGGCATACAGCGCTTTCAGCATACGAAACGGTTTCGGTTATTAGTTGTGCACCTACCTCGCGCTCGCTTAAAGGTTTGTCGCGCATTAAATGCTCCAGCTTGGCAACATCTTTATGCGAGTAATACAATAAACATTTCCCTTCCAGACCGTCACGGCCGCCGCGCCCGGTTTCCTGGTAATAATTTTCTATTGATTTTGGAATGTTATAATGTATTACAAAACGTATATCCGGTTTATCAATACCCATTCCAAAGGCAATGGTGGCTACAATAACCTGCACATCCTCATTCAAAAACAGGTCCTGTCTCTCTGCCCTTAATTTTGAATCAAGCCCTGCATGATAAGCTACCGCTTTAATATTGTTTGCAACAAGTATTTCAGCAAGCTCTTCTGTCGTTTTCCTGTTTAAAGTATAAATAATGCCGCTCTTACCCATGTTTTGGGATATAAAGCGCACCATGCTTTTTATGGTCTGTTCTTTTTTAACCTTTGGCTGTATTTCGTAATACAGGTTTGGGCGGTTAAAAGAAGAAATATAAATATTGGGGTTGTGTAAAACCAGGTTTTTTACAATATCGCTCTGCACCTTAGGCGTCGCGGTAGCTGTAAGGGCAACCACAGCAGCTTCTGGGCTTATCTGGTTCATCATTTCGCGCAGGCGGCGGTATTCAGGCCTGAAATCGTGCCCCCATTCAGAAATACAATGCGCCTCATCCACCGCAAAAAAAGAAATAGGCAGGTCGCTGAAAAATTCAAGGTTATCCTGTTTGGTAAGTGTTTCAGGGGCAACATATAATAATTTGGTTTTGCCCGTTGTAAGGTCGTCCTTAACTTCCCGTATCTGGGTTTTGTTGAGTGATGAGTTTAAAAAATGCGCTACATCATCTTTCTCACTATACCCTCTTACAAGGTCAACCTGGTTTTTCATTAAAGCTATCAGCGGGCTAACAATTATTGCGCAGCCATCCATTAGTAAAGCGGGTAATTGGTAACATAAGCTTTTACCTCCGCCGGTAGGCATAATTACAAACGTGTCGTTGCCGTTAAGCAAACTGTTTATTGCCTCTTCCTGGCGCCCTTTAAATTGTTTAAAGCCAAAAAATTCGTGAAGTCCCTTATGAATATCGTAGCTGTGCCTGTGCCTGATGCTGCCATTTAATTTTGGCTGAATTCCGGGTGTTACAGTTTTTTTTGGTGTTGCCGCTTTGGTAGCAGCAGTTGTTTTTTTTGTAGTAGTTGCCATTGTTCACATAATTTCCTTACCACGCCTATGGTACATATAATAAATAATATTTGTAAAAGTTACTGCTTTATCCTTATTATTCCTAAAAAAGGGTATTAATCAAGGTATATGGATAAAACTTGTAATGCTAACACTTGCTTTTATGCAAAAGCTATTTTTTCAAGGGTAGCGAAGTTAATCAAATAATAGCATAATTTAAGGCACTTTGTTGTTAAAGTTTACCTTTGCGCCAATGACAAAAGGAATACAGGAAACAGGGAGAAGAACTATTATGCTTGAAGCTCAATCTATTAGCGGGCTAACGGCATATATAGATGAAAGCTTTGAGCAGGCTGTAAAAGCTATCTACGCCTCCAAAGGCAGGGTGGTGGTTACCGGTATTGGCAAAAGCGCCATTGTTGGCCAAAAAATTGTAGCGACGCTTAATTCAACGGGCACCCCGGCGCTGTTTATGCATGCAGGCGACGCCATTCATGGCGACCTGGGAATGGTGCAGGAAGATGATATTGTGATTGTAATAAGTAAAAGCGGCGAAAGCCCCGAAATAAAGGTACTGGTGCCGCTTATTAAAGGGCTTAAGAATGTGCTTATAAGCATTGTGGGCAATACAGCTTCATACCTTGCCAAACAAAGTGAAATTGTTTTAAATACCACTGTTGAAAAAGAAGCCTGCCCCAATAACCTTGCCCCAACCAGCAGTACAACCGCCCAAATGGTAATGGGGGACGCCCTGGCAGTGAGCCTGATGGAATTAAACGGTTTTACAGGGCAGGATTTTGCAAAATTCCACCCGGGGGGCAACCTCGGCAAAAAGCTTTACCTGAGGGTAGAAGATATTTACGTACACAACGAAAAACCCAAAGTAATAAAAGAAGCATCGCTTAAAAATGTGATACTCGAAATAAGCAAAGGCAGGCTGGGGGCCACGGCAGTGGTTGATGAGTATAATAAAATAATCGGCATAATTACCGATGGCGATATAAGGCGTTTGCTGGAGCGTACGGACGACCTGCCTAAAATTACCGCGTCAGATATCGTAGCCGTAAATGCAAAAACGATAGAACCAGGCGCGCTCGCCATTACCGCTTTTGAACTTATAAAACAACACGATATAAGCCAGCTTTTAATAACAGATGAGCAGGAAAATTATCTTGGCATGGTGCATTTGCACGACCTGATAAGGGAAGGAATTGTGTAGAGAAGTTGACAGATGATAGATGACAGTTGGCAGAAGGAAAGAGAGTCATTAAGTGCGTAGCCTCAGACATTGGCAAATAAGCCACAGGGGGAACAAACACTTGGTATTCTTGCCTCTTTTTCTTTTTTAACTCTTTCAACTCTTAGCCCAGCATTAAACTTAGCGTTAACTCTTTCTCTTTTTCAACTCTTTTACTCTCTTAGCCCAAATTAGCCGAATAAAATAACTATTCTGTGTGAAATAGTTATTCCTGAGCTGAATTTACCCAACTTTGTGCACTAATGTTTGTATTTGAAAACTACGGGGTTATTTTGACAGGCTAAACAATTACAAAAATCGTACATGAATAAACATTACTACGTTGCGATAATGGCGGGAGGAATAGGAAGCAGGTTTTGGCCAAAAAGCAGGACATCTTTTCCCAAACAATTTCTCGATATTCTTAATACAGGCAAAACACTTATACAGTGGACCTACGAACGATACCTTGATTTTATTCCGGCAGAAAATATTTATATAGTTACATCAGAAGAATATGTACCTATTGTAAAAAAACAGCTAAGATCAGTAAGCGAGGAAAATATTATCGCTGAGCCAAGCCGCAAAAACACCGCTCCCTGTGTTGCTTATATTTCATTTAAACTACAGCAAAAAGACCCGAAAGCTTCTTTAATTGTAGCGCCAAGCGATCACATTGTAATGGATACAAAAGCTTTTGAAAAAGTATCGCTGCAGGCGCTTGATTTTGCCAATCATACTAAATCACTTGTAACGCTGGGTATAAAACCGGGCTATCCCAATACCGGTTACGGTTATATTCAATACGAAACAATGGCTGTTGCCGACAATATTTATAAAGTAAAAACTTTTACTGAAAAGCCAAACCTCGAACTGGCTAAAACCTTTCTTGCCAGCGGGGATTTTTTGTGGAATGCCGGCATTTTTATTTGGCGCGTACAGGACGTTATAAACGCTTTTGAAAAATACGAGCCCGAAATGTTTGACCTTTTTGCAGCTGAAAGAGAAAAATTTAATACACCCGGCGAAAAGGCTGCTATAGATGGCATTTACCCGCTTTGTACCAATATATCCATTGATTATGCCATAATGGAAAAAGCGAATAATGTATATGTTATTCCTTCTTCTTTTGGGTGGAGCGACCTGGGCACCTGGAACAGCGCTTATGACAACCTTGAAAAAGATTACCTCGGTAATGCAGTTACCGGTAAAAATGTATTGGTGATAGATGCAGTTAAATGCATGGTTTCAGCGCCTGATAATAAGCTGCTTGTTCTGCAGGGCCTTGACGATTTTATAGTAGTTGACACAAAGGATGCATTGCTGATATGTAAAAAAGATAAAGAACAACAGATAAAAGAATATGTGGCAGAAGTAAGGCGAAATATTGGGGACGGATTTTTGTAATTTTTCTCAGTGGTAAATGTGGGAATAATAAATTTACCGCACTGCATTGTAATTTCATTTGCTTTAATTAATTTAGCGTGGTCAGCATGTCTTTACTCGGTGAGTAAGACCCTAAAACCTTATTTTAAATAAGGTTTTCTTATTTTTAACGACTTGAAAGGGTCGTTATTTTTTTTGTACCATACCCAAACAACTTATTTGCCTCACTTTCTTTATTTAACTTCAATTCTTAACTTTTATACCATGGAATTTGGACGTGTACCGGAAAACGAATTAGACAAGATTGATTTTTCGCTGCCGGCAGAGCCGCCGGGTAATGCTGCCATATTAAAGGCAGGTAAAAAAGCTAACCATAAACAAGGGGTTTATTTTGGCTGTGCCAAGTGGGGGCGAAAAGAATGGGTTGGAAAGATATATCCAAAAGGAACAAAAGAGGCCGATTTCTTAGATCATTATGTACACCACTATAATTCAATAGAATTAAACGCCACCCATTATAAAGTAAACACGCCTGCCGAAATAAAAAAATGGGCTGACAAGGCAAAGGGCCGTCATTTTAAATTTTGCCCAAAGGTGCCGCAGCTTATAAGCCATTACAGCCAGTTTAAAAACACAGACCAGCTTACCACTTCTTTTTTAGAAGGTGTGCTTGCCTTTGGCGATCATCTTGGGCCAATATTTTTACAGGTAAGCGATAAATATGCCCCTAACCGGCGCGATATTTTATATAGCTACCTTGCATCGCTGCCCACCGATGTGCAGTTTTTCCTGGAAGTGCGGCACCCCGACTGGTTTGCAGACAAAGCAATTTTGAAAGAGTTGCTGCAAACACTGGAAAAAAATAATATTGGTTTTGTAATTACCGATACTGCCGGAAGAAGGGATTGTGCGCACATGCATTTAACCATTGCCAAAGTGTTTATACGTTATGTGGGCAACAGCCTGCATAAAACAGATTATACCAGAACCGATACCTGGATACAGCGAATGAAATATTGGCTTGACAATGGTATACAGGAAGTGTATTTTTTTATGCACATGCATGATGAAGCTACTTCACCCGAACTCACCGTATATATGGTTGATAAAATGAACAAAGAGTGCAGCCTTAATTTAATAAAACCAAAGTTTGAGGGCGGTGATCCAAGGTTGTTTTAGATGCAGCAAATGTAAGGGATGACATCTTTTCAAAAGATGTCATCCCTTTTCGAAAGACAGAAAAAAACAAAAAAATAGTGCCTATTTGTACGGCTTGGGAGCAAGCCGCTCTAAGCTTTACGCTGCATGCTGTATGCAGTGTAAAGCCGGCGTTTATAGCATAAAGCTTGGGGCATTTCAATCCTCACAATCCCATAAATCAACCCAAATCATGGTTCAGACAAAATAGTCTTACAAAAACGTTTTCATTGGCGTAAAACTGTAAGATTGACAGTTGAAAATTGAATAGTAAGTGGGGCTTTCTTATTCGTACATTCGTATTGATTCGTATTCGTAGATAAACAAAACAATAAACATCTATAGAGGGCTATCCAACGGGAGCCTGTTCTTTCTTATTTTTTCGTACAGCTCGTTTGGCTCAAAGGGTTTGGTAACATAATCAATCATCCCAACCTCAAAAGCCTTGTCCCTTATATTAAGCATGGCAGAGGCAGTTAACGCAATAATTGGTAATGTAGGTTTTAGCTTAACTATTTGCTCGCAGGCATCGTAGCCATCCATTTCAGGCATGTGAAGATCCATTAATATAACATGGTATTTATTGGCCATTACTTTTTCAATGGCTTCATGGCCATTCTCTGCTGTATCAACTTTTGTATTCCATCTTTCCAAAAAGGTAGTAGCTACAAGCGTATTAACATGGTTATCTTCTACCAGCAGCACTCTTGTTCCTGAAAGATCGGGGTCTGAAACAACTATCTTGCTCCCGTCATTTAAGATCACGCCTTCATCTTGCGAAAAAGGCATACCGAGTATAAAGCTGAATGTAGAACCTTTGCCCGGCGTACTTTCCAGCGAAATATGGCTTTGCATAATTTCCAGTAGCCCATTGCAAATAGCAAGCCCAAGCCCCGAGCCACCGTATTGCCTTGTTGTAGAATCTGATGCTTGTGTAAAAATTTCAAATATGCGTTGCTGGTTTTCGGGTTCTATGCCTATGCCATTGTCTTTAATGCTGAATTGTATTTGCACTGTATCAATACTTTGCTTAAGCATCATCGCTTCAATAATAACAACACCGTTGTGTGTAAATTTTACGGCATTGGATACCAGGTTATTAATTACCTGGCCTAAACGCAGCGGGTCGCCAATAATAATAGAAGGAATTTGTGTATCAAACATCACGCGTATAGTATTGCCATTATCCTGCGCTTTTGTAAAATTGGTATTTTTAACCTGGTTGATAAGCTTAAGCAAATTGAAAGATGTTTTTTCAAGAGCAACCTTGCCCGATTCTATTTTATTAAAATCAAGAATATCGTTTATTAATGCCAAAAGATTTTCCGCTGAAAATTTAAGCAGGTGTAACTGTTCATCCTGCTCAGGCAAATAATTGCCTTGTAATAATAAATAAGTAAAGCCAACCACGGCGTTAAGAGGTGTTCTTATTTCATGGCTCATCATTGACAGAAATTCAGAGCGTGCCAGTGCAGCCTTTTCCGCTACTTCTTTGGCTTTTATCATTTCTATCTCTGCCTGCTTTCTTTTATCAATTTGTACTTTTAAATACCCGATGATCTCTTCAAGGTTATGGTCGCCCAGTTCTTTAAAATCAGCCTCGTTTTCCAGGGAACGTATCGTATCTATCAATGCTGCAACAGAACGCTTCCTTCGGTTAATTTCATTGCGCAGCTTATCGGTAATATCTGAATATTCGGTTTCACTTATGGCAAAAGCGTGCTCGCTCAGCTCCTTATCCCTTTCAAAATTTTGATACGATTCATTTACCGCGTTAAGCAGTTTTTGAATATCTTCATTTAAAGGCAAGCTATCGCCTAATAATTTTTTTACCTGCTTTTTTAATAACGGATGGTACATAGGCGCTAATATTCTGCAAAGGTGGTTATGGTCATAGTTTGGTTGTGCAACTCGCAAGAGGAGTCTTTTCGCATGGGCGAAATTTCACCATACGAATAAAATCCGGCAATGGCAGGGTTTGACGAAAAAATATCCGCGGCAGCTTCAACTTCTTCCTCTGTCCTTTTGCTTAAAACAAGTTTTCTTCCAACACAGCTTATAAGTAATACAAACTGGGGCGGTATATTATTCATCAGGCCGTTCGCAAGCCCTGCTGCCTCGCCGGCGCTAAAAATAAGTTTGTCAAAATTAGATTTCATTAAGCGTACGCCCGCACCTTCAGGTACGTTGCCTGCAAATGTCATGGTTTGCTTTTCTTCATCAATGGTAAGTATTGTTCTCACAACTGTTGAATTGTCCTCTTCATTTGTTTTTATCGCCAGCGGAAAAAGCAATGCCGCCCCCGGTAATTCCGATGCGTATTTGCCGAGATATTTTTTATATAGTTCCAGCGCATTCTGGTGGTCAATTTCATATAAAACATTCTGGCTCGATTTAGTAATTACCCTTTCAGGGCCAAATACTTCCCATCCGCCATTAATGCCATAGCCTATTTTAATATTATCTCCATAAAATCCAATCAATACTACCTTACCTTCATTAATATTTTCGTTCATTCCCACCAGCGTTTTTTCAAACCGTGCCCCGTCACCGGCCAGGCCACCTGTAACAATTACATTTTCGCCAAGCGTTTCATTTATGGCGTTTACAAGTTCTGAGCCATTTACTTTACCACCATTTGAAATAATAAGAGCGTATTTTAAACCCTCCTTGTGCAATTGCCCGGCAATATTTTTGCCTAACAGGTGAGAGTTTTCAAATGACGCAATGTTTGCCATTGCAAACTGAAGGGTTGTTTTTTCAAAATGAATAGCCACAGCCACAATGGAGTTATCAAATACCTGCCTGCCGTAAATTTCCCCCGAAGTGGAACAGCTTACAATAGTTGCTTTTGGAAAACACTCTTTAAGTGTGGCAATATGGCTTTTATCTTCCAAAAGATACCGGTCTGCAAATACAAGCAACAATTGGTAATCAGAGGATGAAGGAGGTACGGTTAAGAGATTTTGCCACTTGTTTTCATTAAAAAAACAGGTATAGGTTTGCATATTTATAGGATTGGATGAAAAATTGTTTATATTGAAGAATTCTGATGAAAGCGCACCAAGATAATAATTATAAAATGGTTATACAAATGTTTTAGGTGCGTTTAATGTTTTAATGCTATTTTATACCGGCGCCTGTTGGGTTTGGTATAATTTCAATTTTTAGGAGCGAAAGATTTGCTTTGCTTGTGAAAGAAATGTGAGATCAATTGTACTAAGTATGACAGCAGAACAACAACGTTTAAAAGTAAATAATGCAAAGAAAATCCCCCTTGAACAATGGGGGCCGTATATATCTGAACGCCAGTGGGGAACAGTAAGGGAAGATTACAGTGAAAATGGGGATGCCTGGAATTATTTCCCTTTCAGCCACTCACATGCGCGTGCATACCGCTGGGGCGAAGACGGTTTGGCAGGAATATCAGATTTTTTTCAAAACCTGTGCTTTTCTGTTGCTTTATGGAATGGAAAGGATGACATATTAAAAGAGCGCCTGTTTGGGTTGGGTAACTACCAGGGCAACCATGGCGAGGATGTAAAGGAATTATATTATTATCTCGATAACCTTCCATCGCATTATTATATGCAAATGCTGTATAAATACCCGCAGCAAAAATTTCCATACCAGCAATTATTAGACGAGAACGGCAAACGAAGCAAATTAGAGCCTGAATTTGAAATTTTAGATACCGGCATATTTGATGATAACCGTTATTTTGATGTGCTTATCACTTACGCTAAATATGGTAAACGCGATATTGGCATTAAGATAGAAATAACCAACCGCGGTAAAACTACAGCACCCATAACAGTACTGCCAACCTTGTGGTTTTATAACCGCTGGCAATTTAAAGGCGTTGATAAAAAACCTGTTATTAAGGAGATAAACGATTGTACTGTAAAAGCAAGCCATGAAAGGCTGGGTTCCTATTATCTCTATTTTCAAAAAACAGGCGACAGGTTTTTTACTGAGAATGAAACCAATTTTGAAAAACTGTTTGGCAAACCCAATACTACGCCTTTTGTAAAAGATGCTTTTAATGAGGCGGTGATTGAAGAAAAAAATGTTGAAAGGCTTCGCACCAAAAAAAGCGGTACTAAGTTTGCCCCTGTTTACAATTATAAAATTGCCGGTGGCGCTACCAAAATACTTTACCTGCGCCTTTCTGATACATTAACCGACTCCCCGTTTGCCAAAGGGTTTGATAATATTTTTACCCAAAGGAAAAAAGAGGCCGATGAATTTTATGAAGACGTATTGCCGCACAATATTTCTGATGACCTTAGAAATATACAGCGCCAGGCATTAAGCGGGTTGTTATGGAGCAAACAATATTATCATTATGATATAGAAAGATGGATAAGCGGAAGCGATGGTATTGCGCACCAAAACGGGCATCGCAAACATGGGCGTAACCATGAATGGCAGCACCTTAAAAACCAGGATATTGTATTGATGCCCGATAAATGGGAATATCCGTGGTATGCCGCGTGGGACCTCGCTTTTCACTGCATACCTATGGCAATGATTGACCCGACATTCGCAAAACACCAGCTTGTTTTGGTTATGCGCGAATGGTATATGAAACCAGATGGACAGTTGCCTGCCTACGAATGGAACTTCAGCGATGTAAACCCTCCCGTGCATGCATGGGCGTCACTGCAGGTATATAATATTGAGAAGAAAAAAACCGGCAAGGGCGATATCAGTTTTCTTAAAAGGATATTTCAAAAGCTCATCATAAATTTTACCTGGTGGATAAACCGTAAAGACCCTAATGGCAATAATATTTTTGAAGGAGGTTTTCTGGGCCTTGATAATATTGGCGTATTTAACCGCAGCATACAACTGCACAGCGAAATGGAGCTTGAGCAGGCAGACGGTACAAGCTGGATGGGGATGTATGCCCTTAACCTGATGGACATGGCGATAGAGATCGCCATGCATGATAACGCTTTTGAAGACACCGCCACTAAATTTTTTGAGCATTTTGTATTGATAGCAGAAGCATTAAATGAGCTTGGCCTTTGGAACGATGAGGATAAATTTTATTACGATATGCTGATGCCTGCTTCGGGCGCGCCTATGCAGTTGCGCATACAATCCATCGTAGGGCTAACTTCTTTGTTTGCAGTTTCAATTATTGAAAAAAATGTGCTGCATAAGTTAGAAGATTTTAAAAAGCGTATAAGCTGGTTTGAAAATTACCGTATAAAAAATAATAAATACTGGCCTAATGAAGAAAGGGCTGAAGGGGAGAAAACATTGCTATCACTTATACCAAGGGAACGGCTTACCGCTTTGTTGGAAAGGTTGTTGAATGAAACGGAATTTTTATCTGAAGGCGGCATTAGGGCATTAAGCAAACACCATGCGGAGAACCCCTACTCTGTTACAATTGAAGGGGTAAATTATTATATTCAATATGACCCCGGCGACAGCACGTCTGACTTTTTTGGTGGTAACAGCAACTGGCGCGGGCCTGTGTGGATGCCCATTAACTATTTAATTATACAGAGTATTAAAAAGTATGGGGAGTTTTATGATGGCTCTCTCACAGTTGAATACCCCACGGGTTCAGGAAAATTTATGGAGCTGGAAGAGGTAGCTTCCGAGCTTATAAAAAGGGTTACCACGCTGTTTGTAAAAGATGAAGATAACCACCGTCGTTTGCATGGCGATCAAAACTGGTTTTACAGCCGGCCGGAGAACCGCCACCTGGTATTGTTTTATGAATATTTTCATGGCGATACAGGCCGCGGGCTTGGCTCAAGTCACCAGTGCGGCTGGACATCCCTGATAGCCGAACTGATAAATGAAATGGCCGAAAAACAAGAGCCGTTGGCAAAGAAAAAATTTGTAATGGGTGAAGAAGATGAATAAAAGATCCCGTAAGGCAATTTAGCAGTTTCCAAATGGACCTTTTACTGAAACTTTTTACTCGTAACCACCTCCTCCCCCTTACACCGGCTTCGCCGCGGTGGCCTCTTCTGCAAGTTTTGCATCATCGGGGGCTTTGGCAAGGTCGCGGTCAATTTCGTATAGGGCGCTGCCGGATGCTTTTTCGCCGCCGGCTATTTTAATTTTATCAAGCAGGTTCAGTGCCAGTGTTTCTTCCTCTGTTTGTTCTTTTACAAACCATTGCATAAAATGCCAGGTAGCCCAGTCTTCCTCTGTAAAGCTCATTTTCACTATCTTATATATTTCAGCGGTGTTGCCTATTTCCTGTTGAAACACTTTTCAAAACAATCCTGTACGCTGGCAGGGTTTGGCCCCGGCTCAGGGATGGCAGTAACCGTAACTTCTGCCCCTCTTTCAAGAATATATTCAAGAAATTTCATCATGTGATTGCGTTCTTCCTCGGCATGGCGAAAAAGAAAGTTAGCGATACCATCATATCCCCGGGCGGATGCCCAGGCGGCATATGAAATATATATTTGTGAAGCATGCGCTTCTTTGGTCATCTGGTCGTTTAAAGCCGCGACAAGAGTGGAAGAAAGCCTGTTTGTGTTCATGGTGATGTTTTTAAAAGGAAAGCTAATAGCCTTTGACTTGTAAAAATCATGCCATGTTGAGGGAGGGAGTTAAGAGTGAAAGGCGTGAAACGTGAAACGACAAACGTGAGAACACCTTACAATTTCTAAAAGGCCTTCTGGTTTTTAATTATGAAAAGACCTATAAGGTTTTTAAAACCTTATAGGTCTATGAGGATTTAAACGCTTATAGCTTTCAGCGTAAGGCATATAGCATACTGCGTTCGGCGTACAGCATACAGCGTATAGCATATAGCGGGTCTCTTAATTCAATTCCTTCACTTCTATTTTTGAAGGATGCTTTGTATCGTGATAAATTTTAATAGTTGCTTTTTGAAAATCGCTTTCATTTGCTGAAGGTATATCCATGAATTTTTGTGGATTACGGTCAACAAGCGGAAACCAACTGCTTTGAATTTGTATCATAATTTTGTGGCCTTTTAAAAAGGTATGAGCGGTAGAATTAAGCACCAGTTTTAGTGGTGTTGGCTGGTTAGGTACAAATGGCTCGGGTTTTTCAAAACTATTCCGGAATTTTCCCCTTAACACTTCCGCACGAACTAATTGCTGGGTGTGCTTTTCATCGGGCAATACGTCAATTACCTTTACAATAAAATCGGCGTCTGAGCCACTGGTACTTACAAACAGGTCAGCCGATATTGGGCCGGTTATGGTTATATCGCTATTCAACTCATCGCTTTCATAATAAACAACATCTTTTCTGTCTGATGCAAAAGTTTGGTCAGCCGCCATATATTCATTAAGGCGGTCGTCAGACTTTTTGTTGAGGTAAGGTATTGGGTCAGCCGGGTCTGAAACATATTCATCAGCACCTGTTTGCGCGCCCGGTTGCAGCAACAGTTTGTGACCATCATTAAGCCACCAGGTCGCAGCAACAGCCTCCTGCGGCGGCCATTGGGTAAATGTTTTCCATTGATTACTGCCCGTAATAAACACCGTTGCTTTACCTGCATCAAAACTGCCTTTGCCTTTAAGATAATAGTTAAAAAAGTCAAACTCCATTTGCTGTAAATAAGCGCTGGTATTGCTGCCAAAGCTGTAACCCGCAAATTTCACCCAGTTGCCGCTTTCCCATCCGCCGTGTGTCCAGGGGCCCATGATAAGCCTGTTGTTGGTGCCGTTGTTTGGGTTTTGCTTTTCAATGGCTTCGTAGGTTTTTAATGAGCCAAACATATCCTCGGCATCAAACCATCCTCCAACTTCAAGCGTGGCGGGTTTTACATTTTTTAAATGCGGGCGAATATTACGTGCCTGCCAGTAATAGTCGTAAGTATCATGCTGCAGGTATTCATTCCATATTTTGCCGGTATGATGAAAGTATATGCTGTCAAGGTTTTTTATCGGCCCGATGTTAAGATAAAAATCATACACATCTTTTATACTAACAGCTGAACTAACAGGCGGGTCCTGCTGGCGCGGCCCTGTTCTTGGCGCATCAAAAAAATTGTCGAAGGAAAAATTATCCATCTCATAAAAAGCCCCGCGGTGGTAGGCATCATCCCCCTCAAACTCATCTGTAACAGGCGCTTGCGGCGAAACGGCTTTAATGGCAGGGTGCGCATCCGGCAAAGATGCCGAGGCATAAAAACCAGGATACGAAATGCCATAGATGCCTACTTTACCGTTATTGTTAGCAATATTTTGCAGCAGCCAGTCAATGGTATCGTAGGTGTCACTGCTTTCATCCACATCCTTTTTTGACTTTTTATGATCAATAGCCGGCGTCATTTCCTGGAACTGGCCTTCGCTCATGTGCCTGCCGCGAACATCCTGGTAAACAAAAATGTATTTTTCCGCCGGGAATAGTTTATTTGGGCCAAGCCTGCCGGGATAACTATTTTCACCATAAGGCGCACAGGAGTAGGGTGTGCGTTCCATCAGGATAGGGTATTTTTCCCCCGAAGAATCTTTTGGGATATATATAGCGGTGAACAGTTTTACACCATCGCGCATGGTTATCGTCCGTTCGATCTTTGTGTAATTATTTTTGATATCGGTATTTGACCTTTGCGCATAAAGCGAACAGGTAATAACAAGCAATAAAAGCAAGCCGGCTGATCTTTTCATAAATTGGTATTGACGATAAAAGTAGGAAGGGATTTTTAATAGTAAAATTATTTAGGACATAAGGTAGATAAAGAGAAGTCTTTTGATTAACGGCTTTCTTCAACATGTTTATGAAAATCATCCGCTATATCCGCCGGCATAGAACCGGCAAGATCAGAAGGTCTTATTGGTTGTTTAGTATTGGCATGCAGTTCCAATTTTTTTAAATCTTCATGTTTTTGGGTAATAAGATTCCATTCAGCGATTGGTATTAAAACAGCAGCGCGATTACCTTCGGCATCCACTAAATATAGTAATGGCATAATAATATAATTTAAATTGGAACAATTTGTAAAAATCTACTATTATCACAACCCCAGCTCCTTTGCAGGATCCCAAAAATGTTTTTCAAAGTCAACGATCTTATCATTCACCACCTTTATTTTTTCTTTTTCTAATAATTCCTGCATGCGTGACGGGGGCGAAAAATGTGGTTTTCCGCTTAGCATACCATTGCGGTTTACCACGCGGTGTGCCGGCACTTTTGGTCTTGCATGAAATGCCCCATTCATTGCCCAGCCAACCATGCGTGCTGATAATTTGGTGCCAAGATAATTTGCCACAGCACCGTAAGAAGTAACCCGCCCTTTGGGTATTTGCCGCGCAACATCCCACACGTCTTCAAAAAAACTGTGTTTGTTTAAATTATCCTTTGCAGTTTCTTCTTTGTTTGGCGATTTGGCTTTCTTCATATAATGAAGATAAAATATTGTTTAGTTTTTTGAGTATTGAATGTCCCCTATCTTTTCTTATTCATCATTTACTGTTTTCGGTGTCTTTTTTTCTTCCTCCCCTTTAGGCCCGCCCGTGTCCGTTCGGACGGGGGCTGGGGGCTCCTTATAAGGGCAATGCAGGCACCCGTTACCGCAACAATACCCCCGTTCCTCAAGGTATTTTTCGGTTAGCACCATCAAACCATCTTGATTAAAATAAAAATCAATATGCTCAATCAACGGCTTGCTCACGAAACATTGTTTTTAGTATATCGTCATTTCCTTCAGGCAATTCATTGCTCAGCCTAAACTGCAGGTAGTGCACTTTATTGCTGCCCGCTATATCCAGCATTTCATAATGCGTTTTTATTGCCAATTCAGGGCTTACTATGGTTGACCTGTAAATATTATCATTATCGGTGATCAGTTCAAGGTTATATAAACTGATAACCGCTTTTGTAAAATCGTACAGGTTGGGGCTGTCTGTTTTTAAGTGAATAATGCCGCCGGGTTTCAAAAACTTTTTATATAACCGCAGGAACTTTGGGTGTGTCAACCGCTTTTTCATTTTAGAAAACCGCAATTGCGGGTCAGGAAAAGTTATCCATATCTCTTCCACTTCTCCACCCGCAAAATAATCTGTTATTTTATCCATTTGCGTTCGGAGAAAAGCAACATTTTGCAATCCTTCCAACAAGGCAGTTTTCGCGCCTTTCCAAATACGGTTACCTTTTACATCAACGCCAATAAAATTCCTTTGTGTATGCATCCTGCCAAGCCCCAATGCATATTCACCTTTGCCACAAGCGAGTTCAAGTGTTACAGGGTTTGTATTTTTAAAAAAGCCTTTCCAGTTTCCTTTTATATCCTTTGGGTATTGTAATACATTGGGAAATGTTTTTATTTCAGCAAATCGTACAAGTTTCTTTTGTGCCATAAGGTGCAAATGTAGTTTTAAAAGTAATTTAGTTATTGAGGTAAAGTTGACAGATGATAGGAAGAAAGTCATTGGTCAGTTGGTCATAGGTCATTCAGGCAAAGTTGAGAGATAATAAATGAGCGTAGAGGGAAGGAAAAGCATTCGGGTGAGGATGAGGCTAAACACACCTAAATGTTGTAACTTGCTTTACATGAACAAATTAGTGATCCTGTTTTTGTTATTTGCAAGTGTTCATGCAACTGCTCAGCAAATAAATGGCAAAGTGGAAGATGCTACCACCAATAAGGCTTTGCCTTACGCAACCGTATTGTATGATTTTGCAAGAAAGGTATTATACACAGATTCCCTCGGCAATTTTTCATTGAATAAAGATACGCTTGACCCTAAAGACAGCATTTATATAACTTTCCTGGGCTATAAAAAGCTGGGTATCGCGGTAGCAAGGCTAAGTACAGAAAATGTATTTAGAATGGCAGAAGAATCACAGAACCTGGAGCCGGTTGTTGTAAGCAATTGCAGGCGTTATAAAGATTTTTCAATAAACAGGAGGGTGGGCAAAATAAAGGAGTACCTGGGCCCCGGGCCTGAAACAAAATTTGTGATACTTGGCCGGTTCTTGGCCAGCCGTGATGCAAATGGATATATAAAACAGTTTGAAATATACTCAGGTAATTTTAGTGCAGACATACACGTGCCCGTTCGGTTGCGATGGTATGACTGGGATAGCGTAAACAATGTTCCTGGAAAAGAATTAACAACCAGTAATATTATTGTATATCCATACCGGCAAGGGTGGAATAGTTTTGTACTGCCCGCGAATAGCATTTATTTTTCAGATGGGGATATTGTTATTGGGCTGGAATTTATTTACCCGGTTGAATATGTAAAGCAATACAAATCGCTTACTACCATTGACCAAAAATCGCAATGGCTGATGAATATGAACAACCGCTGGTCAATCGGCATACAAACCACAAACGATGCCAATCAAACAGGGTTTTACCAGGTAAATAATTTTTCTATAAGAAAATATAACAGCCGCGGGCGCGGGCTTTATATTAAACCGGCAGTGCGGTTTATAGTAACCAAGTGCGTGGAATGAAAAAATCGTAATTTTGCTTTAAAAGGGTAAAAATAGCATTATGGAAACAACTATTATAAAAGAAAAGCTATTACAGTTTGTAGAACACGCAGATGAAAAGCTGCTTAAAATGTTGTATGCCGTTGCGAGTGAATATTCAGAAGAAGATGACTTTATTTTTACAGATGCCGATATAAAAGAATTTGAAAAAAGAAGGGAAAAAAGGTTAAGCGGGATTAGCAAAACTTTTGAGTGGCAGCATGCTAAAAAAATAATTACCGGTAAATAAGCATTAATGACCTATGATTTAAAAGTTCAGCACGAAGCCTTAATAGAAATACAGGAGGCGTATGAATGGTATGAAAAAAAGCGGGTAGGTTTAGGGGATGAATTAATTGAGGAGTTAGAAGACTGTTATCAAAAAATTAGTTTAAATCCACAACATTATAGCTTTGCAGACAACCGTAAAGAGTTTCGGAGGATAAAAGTTGCCCGTTTCCCCTATATCATAATATATGAGGTTGAAGAGGATAGAGTTATAATAATATCCGTTAGAAATACATGGATGAAATCAAGGTATTAGAGAACATCAATATTTACTTCTTTCCGCTATGCATAAACTCCTTGATCCTTCAACGAACCAATCTCAATCCCACTTTTTATTAAGGATTTTCCAACAGAAACTGCATGCTGTACAATATCGTAAGTGCAGTGTGTTAAGTGCAACTGTTTTGGGTTAGGGCTATTCAGCCATTGTTCCACAGCGCTATTAAAATTATCATCTATCGCGGGAATAATTGGTACATTAAACCGTTTAAGCGCCTCAGCATTGCACAACTGTTCATACTGCCCTTTTATGGGAAGGCACAAAAGCTTTTTACCCATATACAATGCTTCTGCCGGCGTTTCAAAGCCTGCGCCGGTGATCATTCCGTTACAGTGTATCATGCTTTCATTAAACGCATTATTGCTTATGGGGATGAATGTAACATTGCTGTCAACAGAAATTGCTTTTGCTTTTTTTGAGAATATTTCAAAACGTACACCTTTTATTTTTTTTAATTGTGCAGCAACTACTTCATCTGCATAATGCGAAAGATAGACGGTTATATGCCCTTCATCAGTTGGGTTTGCATCCAGGATATCCTGTTTAATTACGGGGTTGAAAATAAAATCATCGTAGCTTTCAAAGTGCAAGCCCACATATTTAGTGGCCCGGGCATAATTTCTTAATATTGTTTCACCAAGCCGGTCCCTTTTTGCAGATAAAGGTGTCTTGGATGAATAAAAACTTGCCTGGTGGCCAAAACCTACAGAAGGCACTCCTTTTAGTCTGCAGGCCAAAGAGGTGATGCTTTCAAAATCGTTAAACACAATATCATACTCTTCAACGGGTAATGCTTTTGCTTCTTTCCACATTCTGAATATACTGAACTCCCTGTATATCTTTTTGTAATCAAGCGAGCCCCTGTTACCATAAAACAGGCTTACCCCTTTGCTGCGGTATTTTACGGGCAGGTTAAATTGCAGGTTGTTATTGCTGCCGCTTAAAAAAACATCTACATCGCCATACTGCTGCAGGTAAGGCATTAATTCAATAGCGCGTGCTATATGCCCGTTGCCTGTTGCCTGTATCGCGTAAAAAATTTTCATGCCGTTACTGCCCTATTAAGGCAGCTTTGTTAATAGATTGTACAATTGCAAACCATTCGCCACTTTGGCGCCTTTTAAAGCAGAAGTAAACATCACTACTTCATCTGTTACCACATTTAACAGCGGCAGCTTTTTTTCCATATCCGCCACGGGAGCGGCTGCAAACTGTTTTTCATCATAATGATAAATGCTCCATTCATTTTGATGATACTCTAAGCAGGTAAGGTTTTCTATCCAGTCGCCGCTGTTTAAATAAACAACACTGCCATTCTTAGTTTCAATAACTCTTTTTTGGGGCTGGTGAATATGTCCGCATATAACGTAGTCGTATTTCTTTTCTATCGCCAGCTCTGCGGCGGTTTGTTCAAAATCTCCGATCCATGCCACTGCTTTTTTAACGCTGTTCTTTACTTTTTTGCTAAAACTCATTTTTTCCCTGCCTATTGCTTTCAGGCACCAGTTAATAAAACTGTTTATCAGTATCAGCAGGTCGTATCCATGCCCTCCAAGCTTTGCCAGCATTTTCGCACTCCCTTTGGTGGTAGCGTCAAATACATCACCATGAAATATCCACGTCATCTTGCCGTTTATCTCCATCACCATTTTATCTGTTAACTGAAAATTGCCTATCTCTATATCGCTGTAGCGGCGTAGCATTTCATCATGGTTGCCGGTAATATAAATTACGCGGCTGCCTTTGCTTAGCAGGCTCATTATTTCTTTTATCACCTGCATGTGCGCTACCGGAAAATAACGTTTGCTAAACTGCCAGCCGTCAATAATATCACCGTTTAAAACAAGTACCTGGGGCTGAATACTCTTAAGGTAATTTACAATTTCTTTGGCATGGCATCCATAGGTGCCTAAATGCAGGTCACTCATCACAACAACATCAACCTTTCGTCGTTCCATAGTTCGATGGGTTTAGCAAAGGTCAATCGTATATGTTACCTGCACATTATGCACATGTGAAGGAATTGTGATATAATCATCTGTTATAAACACTATTTAAGCCATTGTTAATTAAGCTGTAACATATTTATTTGTTATGCACAAAGTGCGAAAAGCAAGTGAGTTGTTTATTATTAAACGCTGTTGTGGAGAACTGTGCAAAAAGGAAATGAAACTGTTCCTGTGATTACCAGTTTGTACGAAACCCCGGTTATGATAAAGACAGAGCGCCTGTAATTGTATTTGGCTTCCGGGTCATGTTGAGTTTTAAATGATGATATTTGAACTTTTATATGTCTTATTCCCAAATAAGATTTCCCTTTATTTTTACATCGTAAAATTCAGGTTATGATGAACAAAGAACCTCACAATAAAAATTCTGGCCTGGTTAAAGATATTATAATAGGCATGTCTGACGGGTTAACTGTTCCCTTTGCACTGACAGCGGGCTTAAGCGGAATACTTGACACTAACCACCTGATTATTGTTTCGGGTTTATCTGAAATAGCTGCAGGATGTATTTCAATGGGGCTTGGCGGCTATCTTGCAGGCCAGTCAGAGGTGGAGCATTACGATACGGAATTGAAAAGAGAATATAGCGAGATTGAAAGCGTTCCAAATCTTGAATTAAAAGAAGTTGAAGATATTTTTACCGATATGGGAGTAGAAGAAACCCTAAGCAAACAGGTGGCATTACAAATAAGCAAGGATAAAGACCGCTGGGCGGATTTAATGATGAAGCTTGAATTAGAGATGGAAAGGCCTGCAAAGAACCGGGCAGCGAAAAGCGCAGGCACCATAGCGCTCTCCTATTTAGTGGGAGGGTTTATACCCTTATTTCCTTACATCATTATCAGCAACAGCAAATCAGGTTTTTATGTTTCGTGCATCGTTACATTATTTGCTTTGCTCATATTTGGATATTTCAAAAGTAAAGTAACAGGGCAGCCGGTTATAAAAGGAACCATTAAGGTAACAGTAACAGGCGTTGTAGCCGCTGCTGCAGCATATTTTTTGGCAAAGGCGGTAAGTTAAATCAATTTAATACTGAAGGCTGTTTCTATTTTATTTTTTAAACTGCATGTAACTTTTAAGCAATATATTTGAGACAATCCTTTTGATTGCTTAAGCTTGCAAATATGAACCGCAGAAATTTTATTGGGCTCACCACTTCCTCCACTACGGCATTAATGCTCGCTTCCTTACACACATTTGCTTCATCCAATAAACCAAACTTTACTATGAATAATAATTTTGAGCTAAAAGTGCTCGCTACCAACTGGGGCTTTAATGGCACTATTGATGAATACTGCGCCAAAGTAAAACAGGAAGGCTATGACGGAATAGAAATTTGGTGGCCTACAGAACAAAAAGCGCAGGATGAACTTTTTGCCGCCTTAAAAAAACATAGCCTTGAAGTGGGTTTTCTTACTGCCGGGCAGGAAAGCAATTACACCGATCATTTTGCCACATTTACAAAAATGATTGACGCCGCCGCAACAAATACTGTTCAAAGGCCTTTATATATTAACTGCCATTCAGGAAGGGATTATTTTACCTATGAGCAGAACAAAACATTTATTGACCATACCCTGCAACTGGCAAAACAAACCGGCTTAAAGATCTGCCATGAAACACACCGTTCGCGCATTTTATTTGCTGCGCCCGTGGCAAGGCATTATTTTGATACCATGCCGGAACTGCGTATAACATTTGACGTATCGCATTGGTGTAACGTAAGCGAGACACTACTTCACGACCAGCAGGAAACAGTGGACATTGCTTTGCAAAGGGTTGACCATATTCATGCGCGAATTGGCCACCCCGAAGGGCCTCAGGTAAATGACCCGCGGGCGCCTGAATGGCAGGATGCGCTTAACGCGCATTTTGGATGGTGGGATAAAGTAGTTGAGATGAAAAAACAAAAGGGCGACCGCTTAACAATACTTACCGAGTTTGGCCCACCCGATTATATGCCAACATTGCCTTATACAAGGCAACCCCTCGGCGACCAATGGGCCATTAATGTACACATGTTGCATTTGCTTAAGGCAAGATATTCCGGCACGTGAGCCTGAAGCACTAGAGCCACAGCTTACTGCACCTGGTTATGGTGCTTATGATGCCTGTGATGGTGGTGTCTTGGGTGGGCAAAAGATGGTGCGCTTATAAACGCAACAAGTGCCGTTAGTAATAGGATTTTTTTCATAACCGATATTTTTTGTTGCGCCATAAAATTAATTCAGCATATTTAAACAGCACAATAAAAGCGGTAAAATGATATTTTTTTTGGACGAATTTTTTTCGCGCGCCTCAGCTAATATTTGTGTTTAAAAACTTCATTTGCAGCCAATGTTTATAACTGTTATTATTGTACCTAATTATTATTTACAACGTGTTACTTTCCATATCAGAATTTTTTGGCCACCTGCACCCCGCAATTATTCACCTGCCAATAGGCATTTTGCTTATTGCTTTATTGCTGCAATGGCTTGCACGAAAAGAAAAGTATAAAGCGATGCAACAGGCGGTGCCGCTCGTTTTACTTATCGGTGCTGTTTCGGCTTTGATATCCTGCATTACAGGTTACCTGCTATCTATCAGCGACGATTATGATAAAACCCTTGTAAGCTGGCACATGTGGATGGGCCTCTCTACCGCTTTAGTTTCTTTTATGCTGTATGCCAAAGAAAAAAACCCGCAGTTTGGAGTAAATAAAACGCTGTTATCAGTAATACTGCTGATCCTCATTTTTATAACAGGCCATCTTGGCGGTTCACTTACGCATGGCTCGGATTATTTTACAAAACCACTGGCAGATATTTTTTCAAACGATACTTCTTCATCCGTTCAAATAAAGCCCATTGCCAACGTACAGGAAGCTTTTGCTTATAACGATATAGTAAAGCCTGTGCTGCAAACAAAATGCTATAGTTGCCATGGCTCTAATAAGCAAAAAGGCAGTTTGCGGATGGACGATACGGTGAGGCTTATGAAGGGAGGGAAGGACGGTGTTGTAATAAAACCAGGCAAAGGCGATGCAAGCGAAATGGTAAAACGCATGCTGTTGCCTTTGAATGATGATGACCACATGCCGCCAAAAGAAAAATCGCAGCCGTCAGCGGAGCAAATAGCCTTGTTATACTGGTGGATAGATAATGGCGCGGACTTTACTAAAAAAGTAAAACAATTAAGCCAGCCTGCTAACATTAAAACTGCTTTGCTTGCGTTGCAAAAAACAGCCGCGCCAAAAAATGATGTAAGCGACGTGCCTGCCAGGCCAGTGGAAAAGGCAGATGAAAAAGTTATGCAACAGTTGGCAGCAAAAGGCATTATTATAATACCGGTTGCACAAAACAGCAATTACCTGTTGATGAATTTTGTAACAGATACCGTTGTTGGCAGCGATGTTTTGCAATTAATGCTCCAATTAAAGAAACAGCTTATCTGGCTTAAATTGAACGGAACCAATATTAGCGACAATGCATTATCATCCATTGCCCAAATGGCTGCTTTAACCAGGCTGGATATTTCCAGTACCCATATTACCGATGCAAGCCTGCAACAATTGCAACCGTTGCAAAACCTTGAATACTTAAACCTTGTAAATACAAAAGTTACCGCACAGGGGATAATGCAATTAAAAGGGTTAAAAAAGCTGCAATCGCTCTTCCTGTATCAAACCAACGTGAATAAAGCTGAGTACGCAACACTTAAAAACGCATTCCCCAAAACAGCCATTGACACCGGTGGTTATACCGTGCCTACACTTGTTACCGACACCACACAAGTAAAAGCAAAAAAGGAGTATTGATTGTTAAGAGAAGCCACGCTTCAAAAGCGTGGCTTCTCTTAACAATCAAACCATTCAAACACTCAAACATTCAAACTTTTCAGCCTACGCCAGCTGCAACGCCGCTTCCTTTACAAATTCTGTTTCAGCGTTTATCGTTACATCATCTCCCAACAAAAGGCCACCTGTTTCAGTTACCATGCCAAAGCTTACACCAAAATCTTTGCGGTTTATTTTACCCCTTACTGAAAAGCCAACACGTGTATTGCCCCACGGGTCTTGTGTAATGCCGCCAAATTCAACATTCAGTGTTATCTTTTTACTATTCCCGCGCATGGTAAGCGTACCATGCAGCTTATAATTTTCTTCGTCAATTTTCTCAAGCTTACCGCCTTCAAAAATTAATTGCGGGTGATTCTCTGCATCAAAAAAATCGTTCGTCTTCAAATGTGCGTCGCGCTGGTCATTATTGGTAGAGATGGAATCCAGGTCTGCGGTAAAATGAACTTTGGCTGTGCTAATGTCATCGCCTTGTGTTTCAACGGTAGCATTAAATTTTTTGAATTGGCCTGATACATTTGAAACCATCAGGTGCCTAACCTTAAATTGTACTTCGGAGTGTGTGGCATCAAGTGCCCATTTTGTTGTTGACATAATATTTATTTTTTTGTTGATTTATATATTTTTTAAGAAGAAGCAAGGGCTTTTCAGGCTGCCTCTTTCTTGATCTTTGTCATATTATTTGCCCTCAACGGCTTTAATGCTTCAGCCCATTTTAGCAATTCTGTCATCATGCTGTTGGCTGTTGCTTCCATAGCGGCATCGCCGGTAAAAATTTCGTCCTCATTAATGTATTTAGTAAAAAAGGGTATGTTCACTGCCTCTGTTACGGGCACCATCTTTAAGGCTGTTACCACTTGCTTAATAGCCTGTACAGCCCTTGTACCGGCTGCAACACCGCCATAGCTAACAAACGCAACCGGTTTGTACTGCCATTCTTTAAACAGGTAATCAATGGCATTTTTCAGCGGGGCAGAATAGCCATAATTGTATTCCGGCGAAACAAAAATAAATGCATCCGCTCCGTTTATTAAACTGCTCCAGTCCTTTGTATGCTGGTGTTCATATTTCTGAAGGATGGGATGGTGTGGCTCGTCTAAAAATGGCAGGTTTATTTCAGCCAGGTCAACCAGTTCGGTTTCAAATTCTCTGTGCTGTTTTGCAATATCAAATATCCAGTTAGCAATAGCGGCGCCTTTTCTTCCAGGCCTTGTACTGCCGATAATTATTTTTAGCTTATACATTGTCTTTGATTTTTAGAGTGGTGTTTTGTTTAAGAAAGTAACGGCTCTTGTACGATGATGGGTGAATTAGCTTGCTGTCTTTAACTTTGGCCTTGCATCAAGGCTTAATGGCCCTGTGCCTAAATAAGCTATCATTAATGCTGCCCCCATCATGGATATGTTCTTCATGAAAATGGACATTTGAAGTTGCTTTGCTATAGGGTCTGTTACCGCCCAGAAATTATGGAACATGAGTGTTACAGGGATAAGGAAAATAACAATAAGCCATGCACCCCATTTTGCCTTGTAGCCAAGTGTAATACTTAAAGCGCCCAAAAATGAGATGACCCCTGATGCCGGAACCAGGAATGAGGCTGCAGGCAAACCCAGGGATGCCGCATATCCTATCTCCGCGCTTGAAAAGTGAGCAAGTCCTGCCATTAAAAAAATGAGAGAGAACAAGATCCTTCCGAACAATAATGTAAATTTCATAATGTATATTTTTTAGTTGTTATAAATACTTATCTATATAATTAATCTAACACCGTTAACTAATAGAGCAAAAAAAATTCTACCCTGTTAATCCCTTTAAAAAACCGGTAATAAAGTCATTAAGTACCATTCTATTAAGCTCTTCCGGGCTATGGCCTCCATGTGGCGCCTGCGGCGTCATAAGGTTTATAGATACCAGCCCATGCAGCATTGACCAAAAAGAGTGAAGCTTTAAAAACGAGTTAGCTTCTGCATTATTGGCATGCGCAATTATCTCTTCTATAGTTGTTTTAATTACTTCGGTAAAAGCCATTAATTCGGGCATTGTTTTTACCACATCACAACTTGGCATGCCTAAGCCGAACATTACCTGGTAATATTCTTTGTGCTCAAACGCAAAATCCCAATAGGCATAGGCAATAGCTTCCAATTTTTTTGATGGATTCCTATGTGCTGCTTTTGCCTCTGCAAGCTTGGCGCCTAACAGCTTATAACCCTGTTTATTAAATTCAAACAGGATAGCCTCTTTGTTTTCAAAATGTTCATATACAACTGGCACACTATACTCAATAACATCCGCTATTTTCCTGATGGAAAGCGATTGCCAGCCAGCCTCATTTACTACCTGCCAGGCGGCGGTAAGTATATTCGCCCGCATCTCTTTCTTTTGCCTTTCCTTGCGTTCAGTAATTCCCATTTAACATACCGTATATTTTCTAACAGCGTTAGCAAAGGTAAATAAAAATAATTAATAAGAAAATAATTTTATTGAATTGTTCTTTTTTAAAACGGAGATTTTGCAGTAAAAAGAAGGATTTTAGCCGATGACCCTTCTGCCCGAGCCTTGGGACAAGGATAAAATCATTACCAGGCACATCAAAAATTTATACCTGCTCAATACCCGATAATTAAATCTTCCAAATTCCGTTTTACCCTGTTTATGCGGCTTTCGTGTGAGTTTTTTTGTATTAAATTGCCGAACCAAAAAAATTAGCGCTAAATCTATAAAAACGGGCTATGAAAATAAGGGCTGTAAAAATAAAAGAAATTAGCAAGAGAATATTACAGGGCGATTTCAGCTTTTTGTCTCTTTTTAAAACTACTAACAAAGATCAGTCTTTGCATCCCGCTGAACTTGCAAAAGTTTTGGCAACCCTGCCCAATGATGCAGCTCTTAAAGCATACGGGCAATTGCCGCAGCCTATAAAAGTGAGCGTTTTTGCCTACTTAGATATACAGCAGCAAAAATTTCTTGTAAAAAAAATGCCCGCTGCTCTTGCGAGCACGGTGCTCAACAGCCTTAGTTCGGATGACAGGCTAATATTTTTATCGGAATTTAAAGGTGTTGAATTATCCCATTTTATTGAACTCCTTGATGAAAAAAAACAAGCAGGATGCGCATAACATGCTGGGCTACCCGGACAATAGTGTAGCGAGATTGATAAACACCGATTTTGCTACCATTAAAAAGGATATGACCATTGCTGAGGCTATGGAGCATCTTCGGCAATTTCATAAGGATACAGAAGCCGCAAACGTTATCTATGTAATTGATGATGAAGGAAGACTGATTGATGATATTCCGGTTAGAAGATTTGTATTGAATGACCCCAACAAAAAAAAAATTGAGGAGATACTGGACGGATATTGCGATGCGCTGAACATTAAAGACAAGACGGAAACGGCCATAGATAAATTTAAAGAATACGACCGTATAGTGCTGCCTGTTGTAAATGATGAAAATATTCTGCTGGGCGTTATAACAATTGACGATGTACTGGATGTAGCAGAACAAAAAGATACCGAAGACATTCAAAAATTCGGTGGTATGGAAAGCCTGGATTACCCGTACGTAAAAACGCCCATATTCTCACTTATAAAGAAAAGAGCAGGCTGGCTTATTATACTTTTCCTCAGTGAAATGCTTACAACAACCGCGATGGGCCATTTCAGCGACGAATTATCAAAGGCAGTTGTACTGGCAATATTTATTCCGCTGGTAATATCCAGCGGCGGTAACAGCGGGTCGCAGGCAGCAACCCTTATCATAAGAGCCCTGGCTTTGAAAGAACTAACACTGCAAAGATGGTGGTACGTGATGCGCAGGGAATTGTTTTCCGGCTTCGTACTGGGTACTATTCTTGGTGCGATAGGGTTTATCCGCATACTCCTCTGGCAAAAGCTTCACATATTTGACTACGGTACTGACTGGCTTTTACTATCCTTTACTATCTTCCTTTCACTAATAGGCATTATTATGTGGGGAACCTTAAGCGGGTCAATGATACCTATAATACTTCAAAAATTTAAGCTCGATCCCGCCACTTCATCCGCCCCTTTTGTAGCAACGCTTGTTGATGTAACCGGGCTTATCATTTATTTTAGTATTGCGGCGGTTTTGCTAAAAGGAACGCTTTTGAAGTAGGGGGGGTAAATATCGAACAAGGAACAAGGAATTTCCAATGTCGAAGGGGAAGAATTGAGCAAGGAATTTTAAAAATGAATCAGAAAGAATAGTATACTAAAAAATTAATGCAATTGGTTAAAATAAATTATTTGTCAATTTTTTATACCCAATGAAAGATATGGAAAAGAAATTTGATCTGGATGAAAGACTGATTGAATTTGCATCGATAATTATTGACATTTCTGAAGCATTACCCCGGACAATAGCAGGAACTCATATTTCGGGGCAAATCGTAAGAAGCGAAACCGCGCCCGCCCTGCATTACGGAGAAGCTCAAGAGGCTGAATCAAGAAATGACTTCATTCATAAAATGAAAATTGCTTTAAAAGAATTAAGGGAAACTTTTAACTGTTTGCGAATTATCAGGTGTAAGAATTGGTTCGATGAAACTAAGCTTACGGCATGTATCAATGAAAATAACCAACTAATATCAATTTTCGTTAAAAGTATTGAAACAGCAAAAAAGAATTTAGAAATAAATAGTCAGACAAAGAAAGAGAAAAAGTAATACTCTTTCAATCCATCGTTCCTTGTTCGATATTCAAATCTTCCCTTCAAAATTCGGTATTCCTTGTTCCTTGTTCGATATTCAATTCTTCCCTTCAAAATTCAGGATTCCTTGTTCCTTGTTCGATATTCAAATCTTCCCTTCAAAATTCAGGATTCTTTGTTCCTTGTTCGATATTCAAATCTTCCCTTCAAAATTCAGGATTCCTTGTTCCTTGTTCGATATTCAAATCTTCCCTTCAAAATTCAGGATTCCTTGTTCCTTGTTCGATATTCAAATCTTCCCTTCAAAATTCAGGATTCCTTGTTCCTTGTTCGATATTCTTTAACCTTCATTAACCTTTCCTCCATCTTCATTAACCCTATTTGAATTTGCGTCTCTCTATTTTTGGCGTAAATGATTTGGGAATGCAAAAAACTATACTGCTGTTAGTGCTGGAAATAATAAGTGTACAAAGCTTTACGCAAAGGATAACTGTCAAAGGACGGGTGTTTGATTCGACTGAGAATAAAGGCCTGGCTTATGCAACTGTTTCGCTTGTTAAGGCGCAGGATTCCACACTGGTTACTTTTGCAAGGGCTGATTCATCGGGCAAATTCACTTTGAACAGTATAGAAAAAGGCAGCTATCTTTTATCCACTTCGTATGTAGGCTATGCACCTGTTTGGAAACCGCTGCCTGTTTCAACAACACAAACGGTATATGATGCAGGGGATGTTTTCATGACAAACAAGAGCAAACTACAAGATGTTAATGTTTTGGCGAAACGGCCGCCCGTTGAAATAAATAACGATACCATAGAATTCAATACCGAAAATTTTAAAACACAGCCAAATGCAGTTGTGGAAGATATGCTGAAGAAAATGCCGGGCATTACGGTTGATAATGATGGCACTGTTAAAGTAAATGGGCAAACAGTAAAACGGGTATTGGTAAACGGCAAAGAATTTTTTACAGGCGATGTTAAAATGGCTACCAAAAACCTGAATGCCGATGCAGTAGATAAAGTACAGGTGTTTGATAAAAAAAAGCGACCAGGCTGCTTTTACCGGAGTTGATGATGGCAACAGCGAAAAAACCATCAACCTGAAATTGAAGAAAGATAAGAACCATGCATTGTTTGGAAAAGTTACAGCCGGGGGGGCGGCACGAACGAAAAGTATGACGGGCAGGCCAATGTAAATAAATTCAACGGCAATGAGCAGGCATCATTTCTGGGTATGGCGAATAATACCAACAGGCAGGGGTTTTCACTGATGGATATATTGAACTTCACGGGCGAACTATCCCGTGGTATGCGTAATGGGGGCGGCAATATAAGGATACAAACAAATGATAACGGTAATAACAATAATGGTTTGCCCGTAACAGGCCTCGGGCAAAACCAGCAGGGTATTGCTACAACTGTTGTGGGTGGTGTTAACTACAACAATACCTGGAATAAAGGGCAAACTGATTTAAGCACCAACTATACAGCAAGTAATATTCATTTGCTTACTGATAAAGAATCAAACACGCAAAACCTTTTGCCCGGCAACAGTTATAACAGGCTTGACACAAGCCATACCATTAACAACGCGACCCAGCACCGGCTTAACCTTGTGCTCGACCAAAAAATTGACAGCTCGTTTTCATTTAAATTAACGCCGTCACTAACCTGGCAGCAATCAAACAAAACAGAGAACGAAATGTATAACAGCCAAACACCAGGCAATGTAAAACTGAATGATGGATACAGTAATACATCGTCCAATGCAGATGCATTCAACTTTACTACTGATATGTTGTTGCGCAAAAAATTTCGAAAAAAAGGCAGAACAATTTCTGCTGATCTTACGGTTACTTATAACCACAGCTCATTAAACGGCAGCCAGCTATCAAACAATACATTTTATAATGGGCCGGGCAGCAGTATTGATTCAAACATTAACCAAATGAATAAGCGCGATGCCATTACGCGCGACTTTGGTGCAAACATCACTTATACCGAGCCGGTTGGCAAAAGGTCATTGCTTGCGTTCAGCGGTTTTTATAATGTAAATACCGGGCAAAGCAATAAACAAACATATAGCTACAATAATTCATCCGGTAAGCACGATGTATATGATTCACTGCTGAGCAACGACTTCAAAAGCAATTATACCTATTCAGGTGGCGGCATAAGTTTTAGAAGTAACCAGAAGAAATTAAGCCTTACTGCCGGCGCATCTTTGCAGGCGGCGGTGCTAAACACAACTGATAACACCACAAGTGAAAATATACGGCAGCCATTTACGGATATTTTGCCCAACGCGATTTTGCAATATCAGGTAAGCCAAACAAAAACTATACGCTTAGAATATAACACCTACACAACTCAGCCGTCTGTCACACAACTACAGCCGGTTGCAGATATAAGCGACCCGCTGAATGTAAGTATCGGCAACCCGGCATTAAGGCGCGCATATAACCACAGCATCGCCCTTAATGTGTTTGCAGCGAATCCTTCCCGCAGAACAAACCTGTTCGGTTTTGTTTCTTTTACATCCACCGCAAATGCTATTGTACAAAGCGATTCAATAACATCTTTTGGTACAAGGGTAAGTAAGCCTGTTAATACCAATGGCGTGGATAATATTTTTGCCAATCTTGAATATGGTTTTCCCTTAAGAAAACTAAAATCGCAAATTGAAATTGGCAGCAGCGTTAGTTATGGCAACAATGTGGCCTTTGTGAATGGGGTGCGAAATAATATAGCTACTACTATTGTTGGCCCAAACCTTACTTATAATTTTAGCAAGGACAACAAACTGGATCTACAGGTAACTGCAAGTATTTCAATCAACGCCTCAAAATATTCTTTACAACCTGCATTCAATACCAATTACATGAAACAGAATTATGGTATTGATATCAACAATTACCTGCCTTTTGGATTATCCCTGCACAACGAATTTAATTACATACTTAACACCGGCAGAACAGGAGGGTACAATACCAATATACCTTTATGGAATACATCGCTGGCAAAAGCGTTTATGAAGAACCAGCGGGGGGAATTAAAGCTGAGTGTATTTGATATGCTTAATATGAACACAGGCATAAACCGCAGCAGCAACCAGGGTTATATTGTTGACGAAAAATACAACGTGCTGCAGCGCTATTTTTTGCTAAGCTTTACGTATAGTTTAAATAAATCGGGGTTGAATACTAAGGGTGGGCCGAATATTAGGATAAGGACGATTTAAGAAGCCCCGGCCATAAAGGGAGAAGAGAGAAAAGCAAACCCCGAGGGTCTTGAAGACCCTCGGGGTTTAACGTAAATGCTTTTTTTAGTTAGATGGTTCATTTTGATGAGATGCCCCGCGAACCGGGATATTACCCCGCGAATTATTTTTTCACCTCATTTTTTTCCCTTTTCAATGTCCCCACTAGCTCCTTCACTTTCTCTCCAATCATGTCCCTTACTTTATTAAACTCTGCCGGCTCCATGTTTTTTGGGTCAGGTATTTGCCAGTCAATAAACTTTTTGGCGGGCATCCAGGGGCAGGCATCGCCGCAACCCATGGTAACTACCACATCAAACGGCGCATACGCTTTTACTTCATCCAATGATTTTGAATGATGTTTGGTAAGGTCGTAACCCAGCTCCTTCATCGCCGCAATGGCTTTGGGGTTAATTACACCCGATGGTTTAGAGCCCGAGCTATAGGCCTCAATACCATCACCGCCGTACATTTTTGCAAATGCCTCGCTCATCTGGCTGCGGTTACTGTTCTCTATACAAACAAAAAGTAGTTTCATGGTGTTGCTTCCCCTACCCCCGTCCGTACCGGAACGGGCGGACCTAAAGGGTGTTTAAAATGATAAAATTTATTTTATAATAACATTGATATTGTTCTTTGGTTTGCCGGCTAAGTATTTCCATACCGGTACTGCTGCAACCGCGCCCAATGTTGTGGCCGTTAAATAGATCCAAATATATTGAGTATGCCCTGAAACAAGTGCAGGCGCTAATGAGCGTGCGGGGTTCATAGAAGCGCCGCAGATTGGCCCGGCAAACATGGCTTCCAGTAACACTACAGAACCAATGGCCAAACCAGCAAACATACCCTGCTCCTTACTGCCCGATGCAACTTTAATGATAACAAGCATAAGAAAAAAAGTAAGTATAAATTCCAATACAAATGATTGCATGGCAGAGCCAGAGGGCAGCGTTGTGCCTAACAATTCATTTGCCGGAAAAAGAAATTTTAAAGTAATGCTTGCCACCATTGCACCCGCAAGCTGGCTGATTACGTAAGGTAACAACTCCTTCAAAGGAAACCTGCCCGCTACTGTAAAGGCAATACTCACCGCCGGGTTTAAATGCGCCCCCGAAATATCGCCCAGGGCATATATCATGCTCATTACAATAAAACCAAATGTTATAGCGACGCCTACATGCGTAACTGCACCGCCGGTTTGCTGGTCAATAATAATAGCACCGGTGCCGCAAAACACCAATGCGAAAGTTCCAATAAATTCGGCGGTAAGTTTTTTCATAGAACCTTATAATAATTGTTTTTTCATTACTACGGCACTTACCGGGCACACATGGCTAAATTCGCTTGACTGTTTTAATGCTTCTGGTACATCCTCCCTGCTGATTTTTTCATACCCTTTCTTTGCAAAATAATCCGGGGCTGTTTCAGTTAATAGGTATAATATTTCTACCCCGTCCTTCTTTGCCTTACCCTCAAGTGCTGTTATCAATTTGCCTGCTATGTTATTGTTGCGAAAATCTTTATGCACCACCAGCGAGCGAAGCAGTCCGTAGTTTTCATACCGCTCCAATCCTATTGCTGCAATTATTTCACCATTGTTGTGGGCGATAAAAAAATTGGCTAACGAAACAGGCAGGTCTTCAACCGGCAGCTTTTCCGATTGTAGTAATGAAACAATGTCTTGTCTTGTTTCATTTGTAGCAGGGGTTATAAAAATTTCGTTTGGCATGTAAATGTTTTAATCAATTAACAGTTGTATTGTTTAGAACGAAGAACTCAAACGCGGCCGACATGCCTGCGAAGGCAGGTATCTCATCAAATTAAACAGGTATAGATTTACACATAATTACAATATTATTTTGGCTCGCTTATACTTATGAGATACCTGCCTTCGCAGGTATGACGGTCAACAGCCTATTGGTTTCTCAACAACATCCATTCTCTGGCTCACAACATTTTCTTTCATCCTTTGAGGGTTTGTCTGCATATACCGTGATGCTTTTTATTCGCGTATCACTGTTTTTATATTCAGCTATTTCTTCTGCCGATAAATAGCTGCTCAATATATCATCCGGCAACGTGATCTCTTTTTCTTTTTGCAAGGTGATATTGGCGAAACCCGCTTCTTCAATTATGCCAAAATACTCATCTTTTTGTATGGCGCCTGTAACACAGCCCGCATAAAGTTCTGCAACCTGTTTCCATTTTTCAGGTAAATTTCCGTGCAATACAATGTCGGAAATAGAAAAATGGCCACCTGGTTTAAGCACCCGGTAAACTTCGCTGAACACCTTATGCTTATTGGGCACCAGGTTTAATACGCAATTGCTTACAATCACATCAGCTTTGTTACTTGTAACCGGCATATCATCAATATCACCTTGCCGGAACTCTACGTTATTAAACCCTAACTTTTCAGCGTTGGCCCTGGCCTTGTTTACCATCGCGGGCGTAAAGTCAATACCAATCACTTTACCAGCATCACCCGTTTCCGCCCTCGCAACAAAACAATCGTTGCCTGCCCCGCTGCCAAGGTCAATAACGGTATCGCCTTTTTTAATTTTCGCAAATTGTGTTGGCAGGCCGCAGCCTAAACCAAGGTCTGCATCTGAATTATAGCCTTCCAAAGCAGTATAATCATCACTCATAATATTATACACATCGGTACTGCAGCAACCCGAGCCACAGCAGGATGATTGGTTTGTTTCCCTGCTTTGCAATGCTATTTCAGCGTATTTGTTTCTTACCGTTTCTTTTATTTGTTCTGCTCTTTCCATGTTTTGAACATTTTATTTATTTGATAATGATAAAAGTATTCGCGTTTATCAAAGCATCATTAAATCCAATACTTAAGTTCTTTGCCCTCCGCAATAAAACCTGTTATTTTTTCTTTTATTTCGTCGCGTACTTTTCTTGTTTGTTCCAGTATTTCTTCTCTTGTGCCTTTAGCAGCCGAAGGATCTGGAAACGACCAACCCATTCTTCTCGTCACACCCGGAAAAATGGGGCATCTTTCTGCGCTTGCTTCATCACAAACTGTAATAACCGCGTTGAACATCCTGCCTTTCTTAAACAGGTCAAAAACACTTTGCGTAATTTTTTGACTTATATCGATCCCGACTTCTTTCATTACTTCCACTACGTTGGGATTGAGGTCACCAGGCTCTAAACCTGCACTTTCTGCCTCGAAATTTTCACTTCCATATTTATTAAGAAAGGCTTCTGCCATTTGGCTTCTTGCAGAGTTGTGTATGCATACAAATAAAACTTTGTGTTTGATAGACATATTAAAAGTTTTAAATGGTTATTTATGTTTAGTTATTTATTGTAATATTGCGATTGATCTTCTCAAAAAAAATCAGCAACAATTCTGCTTTAGGTCAACCTCTTTAAAAAATGATTCAAACAATGCCTTGTACCGTTTCCATACTTTTGGCTCTATGCAATAGCATACACTTACGCCTTCAATGGTACCCTGTATAATCCCTGCATTTTTAAGTTCCTTCAGGTGCTGCGATGTAGTTGCCTGTGCCAAACCGAGTTCTTCAACAAGGTCGCCGCATACACAAGCGTTCTTTTTCACGAGGTATTGTAAGATGGCTATACGCGCCGGGTGCGCAATAGCTTTAGCCATTGCTGCTATATCGTTTTGCTCTTTGGTAAATAATTCATTTTTTGTCGCACCCATGCTGATCAATTCTATCGCAATATTACGATTAATACTTGACCAGCAAAATTAATTTTGGTAAGAGTCCGAAAGTCAGGAAGACGGAAAGTCCGGAAGTCAGGAAGAAAATACATGAAGTAATTACGAAGCCCTCTTTCTTTCCGACTTCCGGACTTTACTGACTTTCGGATTTCTAATAAAAAAGCCGCTTCGAAGAATCGGGGCGGCTTGTTGTTCCGTCACCAACGGAACGTTTAACCAAAACCAACTGTAAACATTTTTTATATTCTTAACCGGTTAAAACCAGCTTCCTATAAATGCATCATTCACTTTATCACTGTTTGCCAGCTTTTTTCTCCTGCGTGCTTTCTCTATCCTGCGCCATATTAAAGTATAGGGTAACATTAGTACAAGGAAAATAAATGTAAGCGGCGGTATGCCCATAAACGATACCCATTTGCCGCCAAAATGCCTGCGCATAGGCCTTCTTAAACGCTCTGCAATTAAGTACATGCTTGGTACAATTATCAGCGTCATAAAGAACGCAAATGCGAGCCCGAAAATAATGGTCCACGAAAGCGGTTTCCAGAATACTGCATTATCGCCGCCAAAGAAAATATGCGGGTTAAGGTTGCTGAACAAGCTAACAAAATCAATATTAAAACCGATGGCCAAAGGTATCAGGCCAAGTATGGCTGCCATAGCAGTCAACAATACCGGGATGATACGCGTTTTACCCGCCTGTATAACTGCTTCCCGTGTTTTTAATCCCCTGCTGCGAAGTTCGTCCGCAAACTCTATTACTAATATTCCGTTCTTTACCACTATGCCCGCAAGGCCAACCACGCCAAGCCCTGTCATAACACCCGAAACAGTCATACCGGTAAGGGTAAAGCCAAGCAGAACGCCTATTACACTGAAGATGATCTCGGTTAAAATAATTACCGCCTTGCTTACTGAGTTAAACTGTAATACAAGTGATATTAATATTAATCCCAGCGCTATTAACAATGCCTTGCCAAGAAAAGCCAGTGTTTCGGCCTGCTGCGCGTCCTCGCCCGTTTGTTCTATGCTAACATCCGAAGCTTTGCTTTTAAAGCCTTCAATATCGTGCGCTATCACCTGGTTAACCGCAGGTGGCGTAAAGCCACTCAGCAGGTTAGACCTTAACGTGATGACCCGCTTTTGATTTTTATGTTTTACGCTGCCCAGCGTATTGGTATAATCAACTTTAACCATATTAATAATAGGCACGCTTCGTATAGCGCCATTCATTGCCATATCCCTGTAGGTGATCTTCATGTTCAGCAGGTCATCAAGGCTTTTGCGCTGTAACACATCATTGCGCAGTTGTATCTTATATTCATCCTTGCCCTCTTTTATCTTGCTTACTTCTTTTCCAAACAATGCTGTCTTAATTTCCTGCCCAATTTGTGCGGAAGAAATACCTTCAATATTTGCGCGTTCCCTGTCAACGGTTAGCGATACTTCCGGGTTGGTAAGGTCAATATCCATTTTCAGTTGTTCAACGCCCGGCACCTGTGCCGAATCGAGATAGTTCTTAAGTGCTACTGCCGTTTTTATCAAACCGTCGAAATCATCTGTATTGGTAGATACTTCAATGTTAACGGGCGGGTCAGTTTGCGGGCCGTTTGCTTCCTGGTCAACAGATATCTCTGCTCCGGGAATACCTTTTGCAATCACACGTATGCTGTCCATTATTGGCGTGGTGGCTATGCCATGCCGTTTAGCAAATTCAACAAACGATACCTGTATCCTTCCCAATTCGGGATGGGTGCTTTGGTCGCCACTTTGCGGGTCATTGGCGCCTATCGCAACGTTGGCAATAACACTTTCAACAATGTCATTCTTTTTTCCGTTGTCCATTCCCAGTACTTTATACACGCGGTTTTCCAGTACATGGGTAACAGAATCGGTATAATCAACAGCAGTACCAACAGGCAGCTTTAGATAAACAAATACCTGGTTAGGATCGCCCTTGGGAAAAAACTCTACCTGTGTTCTTCCTGTGGCAATAGAAACACCAAATGCGATAAATGAAAAGATCAGCAGGGCAATGGTACCAATAAGCAAACCAACCGGCCTGTAACCTTTCAATGCCCAGCGCAGCAGGTTTTCGTAATGGCTCATTATCCAGGGCAGGGCGCGATGCTGAAAACTGTCGATCACATCCTGTATCACATACTTGTTTAATATGACAAGCAGTGTGATGAATATAAGTATGTTGCCCAGGAATGAAATGTGCGCTAGGTCGAGCAAAATACCCAACGCAATGGCTATCCAAAAACCCGGCTTTTTAAATATTGCACTCTTTGGCTGAGCCTTGTCTTCCCCGCTGTGTGTCATAAAATCAACCGCAAAAACCGGGTTCATAATAAATGCCACTATAAGCGATGCTGTTAAAGTAAATATCAGCATGGCAGGCAGGTATATCATAAACTTACCAATAAGGCCCGGCCAGAATAATAGCGGGAAAAACGGTGCAAGTGTTGTAACCGTGCCCACAAACACCGGCACAAATATTTCGCCTGCCGCCATTTGGGCTGACGTAGTTGAAGTTATTTTTCCTTTACCCTGTGCAAAAATGCGGTGCGTATTTTCTATAACCACAATAGCGTCATCAACAATAATACCCAGGCCAAAAAGCAGTGCAAAAAGTACAATAAAGTTTAACGTTATATGCGTGCCCACAATAAGGTCTCCGACCGGCAAAAATATAAACGCGACAAACATACTCAGCGGAACGCTGAGCGCTACAAAGAATGCATTTACAACCCCCATGAAAAACATGAGGATGATAAGCACCAGCACAAAACCAATTACGATGGAGTTTACAAGATCGTTAAACGAACTGCGTGTCCTGGTGCTCATATCACCTGTTACAACCACATTAAGGTCGGGAGGAAAATTTAGCCGCTTCATTTCCGCAACAAGCCCGCGAACAGTATCGGATGTCTCAATAAGGTTTTCACCCGAACGTTTAATGATGTTTAGGGTAATTACATTTTTACCATCAAGCCTGGCATAGCTTTCTTTTTCCTTTGCAGTGTCCTTTATGGTGGCAATATCTTTTAAATAAACAATACCACCGGAAGGATTACGTAAAACAACTTTTGAAATATCATCCGCTGTTTTAAACTGCCCTTTTAACTGAACGGTACGCTTCATATCGCCCACCTGCAGCAATCCACCCGATATGTCAAGGTTTTCTCCCCTTACTGCATTCTCAATATCGCCAAATGTAAGGTTGGCACTCTGCATCCGGTTATTATCTACGTTTATCTGGAACTCTCTTTCCGGTGCGCCAACCTCATCAACCCGGTTCAGCTGGCTTAAGTCTTCCAGTTTGTCCTTAAGGTCGTCTGCAAATTTTTTCAGCCTCACTACATCATAATCGCCGCTAACATTCACATACATAATAGGCTGGTCGCTTAGGTTCACTTCAAGTGCGGTCGGCTGTGTAGTAAGGTCTGTGGGCAGGTCTTGCTTTGCTTTATCTATTGCATCCTTCACTTTTTGCAGGGCCACATCCTTGTCAACCTTAGTATCAAATTCTACAATAATGGCTGAATAATCCTGCTGCGATGTGCTGGTAACCTTGTTTATTTTAGCGCCTGTAATGCCCTTTATTTGTTTTTCAATCGGTTTGGTAACAAGGTTTTCAATGTCCTTTGGCGAGTTGCCTACATAAGGCGTTTGCACATATATATAGGGGATAACAATATCAGGAAACTGTTCCTTAGGCAGCGTTACAAATTCAGTTACCCCTATTATGCTTAAAAAAAGCATTACGAGATAGATTGAAGTTTTATTTGTTACTGCCCAGGTGGTTGGCCTGAAATGTTTAAACTTGCCCGTAAAATTCTCTAATGCACTCATACAATTAGTTTGAATTATGATGTACTATCATGTACAATAACACTCAGCTTAATATTTTTTCCGCGAACACTGCACACTTGCTTTTTTTATTGCGCCATGGTTACAGGCTGCCCATCGTATAAAGACTGGAACCCTTCTGTAATTATTTTATCACCGGCCAGCAGGCCGCTGAATATTTCCGCGTTATTACCGTAAGATTGGCCAACAACAACCGGCTTCTTTTTTGCAACAATTTTATCTTTATCGGTTACTGCAACAAATACATATTTTCCTTTATCGTCAGTTTGTACAGTATTCACCGGCACTGATATAACATTGGCCGCACTGTAATCCTGTATTTTAACATTGGCTATCAGGTTTGGCTTAAGGTCTCTGTCAGACGGCAAATGTATCTCTACATAAAATGAGCGTGAGTTGGGGTCTATTACCTTGCCCGCTACAGAAATTTTTGCTGTAATGGTTTTATTAAGGTCAGGAAAGTTTATCAGCACATTGTCACCTACATTTACTTTGCTAACATAATTTTCAGGCACCTGCGTGGTAACTTTAAGATCGTACGTGTTTACAATTTTTATTTGCTGTGCTGCAGGCGCAAATATTTCGCCCACTCTCACGTTTACGTCTTCGGCAACACCAGCCACATCGCTGTAAACAGATGTGAAATTTACCTGTTCCTGCGCCATGTTTATCTGCTCCTGTGTTGTTTTTAGCTGGCTTTCCAGGTTATCAACATTATTTTTATCGGTTATTACCTGTATCTCCGTTCCAATGCCCTGGTCCCATAAATTTTTTTGCCTCCTGTAAACATCTTTGGCATAGTCTAACTGTGTTTGCAGGGTTACCAACCCCTGTTGTGCGGCTCTTAAATTTTGTTTGGCAATTACATCATCCAGTTGCAGCAGCAGTTGCCCCTTTTTAACCTGTTGCCCTTTTTGAACATACAATGCTTTTACCTGGCCGCCGGTGCCGTTGCGGGGTGTTACATACGAAATATTAACTGCTTCAACTTTGCCCTGCAGGTCAATATAATGTACAAAGGTTTCAGGCGCCAATGCCTTAACTGAAACAAGCGTTGTATTTTGCAACGCGGCGCTGGTATCTATTTTAGCAATATCATCCTGCAGCTTAACAATAGCATCGTTTATTTTTACCTGTTCTTTTTTCAAACTGTCTAATGTTGCTTTCTTTTGTGCCAGTGTGCCGCCGCCCGTTTTATCACCGCCGCATGACACGATAAGCAAGCTTGTAAAAATGAAGAGAACAATAATTATCTTTTGCATATAATAAATTTTGGTCTTGATGGTTTTCAAATTATTTGGTGTTACAATTTTCCTATTGCATTGTTATAATCTATTTTGGCAATAATAGCATCGTACATGGCGCTTATATAATTGCTTTGTGCTGTTTTAAGGTCTGCCTCTGCATTATTGATATCAGTAGTTGATCCTACACCTGCCCCGTATTTTTTCCTGGTTTGCTCATATACCTGTTCGGCCAGGGCCATATTTTTCTTCTGGTTGTCAAGCGTGAGTATTGCCGTGGTAAAATTTCTCTTTGATGCAGCAACAGCAGTATCTATGGCCAGCTTTGTGTCTTCGATCATATTCTCGGTCTGCATAAGCTGAAGCCTTGCTTTTGATATGTTTGACGCTTTAGCAAATCCATCAAATATGGGTATGCTGATGTTTACACCAATGTATGATGTGGTATACCATGCCCCGCCGCCGAAAACATCAAACTGGGTGCGCTGCGCTAATTTGCTGTACACGCCTGTTAAACTTAATACAGGCAGATAGCTTAATTGATAACGCTTGATATTAAATTCCCCTAATTTTTTAGTTTCCTGCAACAGCTGGTAATCCTTCCGGTCTGTATATTGATACCCGGTGTCTATAATATCCTGTTTTACCTGGTCTTCATTAACACTATCGGTCAGCACCAATTCGTCATTTACAGGCATCCCCAGCAGGTATTTTAAACCCAGGTAACCATTATCAATGGCGCTTTGTGTTTTTAGTTTTTCTGTTTGCAGGTTGGCTAGCTGAACATTGCTTTTGTCAACATCGATCTGCTCCGCAAAGCCATTATCATGCATTATTTTGGTATCGTGTACAAGCTGCCCTGCTTTTGTAATGTTAGCATCAATAATGTTCATTTGTATCTTACTGGCGGCAAGCTGGTAATAGATCTTGTATATGTTTATTTTAATGGCCTGTTCCGTTACCTCAACACCTTTCATTGCGTAGTCGAGCGAGGTTTTCCTGGCCTTCAGGCCTACAAATACCTGGCCGTCAAACAGCGTTTGCTGAAGTGTTACGCTGCCATTGGCATTGTACTTTGTACCAAACTGAACCGGAAAATAAGTACCCGGCTGCGGTGGGTTAAGAAAAATACCGGGGAGCAGGGTTGTAGGAATATCTATATAATCTGTAAGGCCAGCGGCGCCTGTTACCTGCGGCAATGCCTGCGATGTAATGTTACGGTTTGTCTGTTGCTGTATTTGATAATCAAGTAATGCATTTTTTACTTTTATATTGTTTTTATGTGCATAGTCAAGGCATTGCTGAACGGAAAACTCATGTGTTGCCGGCAATTGTTGTTTTTGCTGGGCCTTTATTCCATTGTTTATAAATGCCGTTATGCATATCACAATTATTCCAATGATCCTTTTTTTCTGCATACAGTTAGTTTTTAATTTCTTTTTGTTGCTGATAATATTTTTGAATAAGCTTAGCGCCCTTTGATGTTGCGATACTGTATAAGAACAGGATGCCCAGCTCGCGGCCCACTTCAGAAATGAGGTACCGGTTGTGCGGAAAAATATCCTGGTTAAACGTCATAAACGACGAACCTATCCTGTATTTTGTTACAATGTCCATATTAATATCAGGCCTGTACAGTTCTTCTTTTATGCCCCTTTCAAGATTTTCTCTTATCACACGGTACATAAACTTATTTGCGTGGTCCATGAATTTTTTGTGTGACTTGAAATGATGTTTTTCCAGGTCGCTCATTATCAGCGGGTTCATCGCTTTAAACATTTCTTCCATGCCCTCAAGTGAAATGAACACTTCATGTATCGCATTTTCAGACGATTCCTGGTAGCGGCAGCATTTTCCTTCATTCTGCAATATTTCTTTGTCAACAACACCCTCTACTATCTCGTCTTTATCAGCAAAAAACTGGTAAATGGTTTTTTTTGACATCCCCAGTTGGCCGGCTATTTCATCCATGGTAACTGAGCGTATGCCATACCGCATAAAAAGATCTGCAGCTTTTAATATAATTCTTTCCTTCACTTCCATAACATAAAAATCAGGGCACAAAACTATGGAAACTTTTTTTGGAATTTGAGTTTCCAAGCAAAAATTTTCATTTTTTCTTGATGAGCGGTAAGATGTATGCCTGCAAAAAGGCTAACAAATGATTGTGAATGAGGGGCTAACGATTGTTTATGCATGCATAAATTTTTTATTGCTTACTTTATAGTAAAATATCTCATCATGACTAACTGGAGACGCCGCTTATTAGTTAATTTACGCATTAGAAGGCTACTTCAATTTTTTTTCCAGGGGCTTGTGGTTATTGTACCGGTAGGCATAAGCATTTACGCCGTACTCTGGCTTTTTAATGCTGTTGACAGCATTTTACCCAACATCATTAACTATTTTTTCCCGGGTTTTCTTAACTCAGAAACCGGGCAGATAAGGCATATTCCCGGCGTTGGTTTTATAATAGTGCTGATCATAGTTATATTGGTGGGCAGTATCTCATCCTCATTCATTGTAAGTAAAATAATTGATTTTTTTGACGCAGTGCTTGAGCGCACCCCTGGTGTTAAATTTATTTATTCATCAGTCAAAGATTTTTTGGAAGCTTTTGCTGGCAACAAGAAAAAATTTGATAAGCCCGTATTGGTTAACGTGGATGCAGCGGATGTTTGGCGCATTGGCTTTATTACAAAAGAAGATGCGGTGGATTTTGAGCTGCTTGACCATGCTGTTGTTTATGTGCCGCTTTCGTACGCTATAACCGGTGTAATTTATATAGTTCCTAAAAAAAATATCAGGCCGCTAAATAATATCAGTTCTGCCGATGCTATGAAGTTTGCTGTTTCCGGTGGCGT
>JABDFW010000009.1 GCA_013286305.1 Bacteroidota bacterium | reverse complement strand
AGATGTTCAGCGAGATATTCCTGTTCGGTTTGCCCTGGAGTAGGTATAAGAATGGATTTTTTTTGCATGCATAACACTTCCATAACAGTGGTGTAACCGCAACGGCTTATCACAAATTCGCTTTCTTCAAAAGCCTGCTGCATGTGGCCGGTAGGGAGATGATTTACAACTGTACAGTTAGGAGATGGAGCGCTTATTTCCCCTCCGTTGCCTGGTTTACCTCTTACCAGTAAAATATGTCCATCCATTTTGGCGATAATGTCCAATATTTTCTTTTCCAGGAGCGTACGTTGCGGTTCAGGGCCTGATAATATAATCAGCCAGGTATATTTTTTTGTGCGCAGGGTTATCGCGTCAAACCTGCATAATGGCCCGATATACTTCAAAGGAATTAAAGGTAGTTTTTTTGGGTGGGAGAGTTGCCCTGCTATTGTATCACCATTTGCTACATCAGGCACCCAGCATTCTGTAAAATGGTTTATAAATCTGTAATTGATGTTCTGTATTATTTTTTCCAGCCATCTGTAACGGGCTTTTATAAGCAGCTGGTGCGTTATAAAAATACAGGGAATTTTAGTGGTATATAGCCCAAAACGATTATCTGAAATTATTAAGTCAAATTGGTTTTCTGCAATTATTTTTTTGCAACCATTTATGCTCTTTCCTGATGGTTAACAGAATTTTGGGCGACTGGAATAAAATTTTTAGGGCTAACCAGCGTTTTCCGGTAGAGTATTTGATGTTATACCCAAATAAATCAATCATTGAAATGGACGGGAACTCTTTCTCAAGCAGCGCTTTTGTATTGCCTGAAGCTGCTATTGTTACAGTGCACCCGTTAACTAACAGTTGCTTTATTAAGGGAATACAGCGCGTAGCGTGGCCTAAACCCCAGTCCAATGGGGCTAACAGGATATTCTTTGACCTTAAATTTTGCTCAAAATTCAAATCCAGTATTATTAATATGTAAAATTCATCTAATTTTAAATACTGATATTATGAAAAGAAAAGTAATTCAAACAATTGTTTTACTGTTATTGATCAGTTCGATAATGAGTTCGTGCAGCGAAGGCCTCTACGGGAGGGGCCGTCAAAAGTGCGGATGCCCCTCGCATAGAGGAATGGTAGGTTAACAGTTTTTTTCAATATATATGATGTAAACAAGTCGTGTTATGAGCCCCCAAAACAGAGACTTGCTGGTGCTTACAAAAAAAACAGCAATGAACGCTAAACAGCTAAAACACGAAGTAGAGCTGCTAAACGAATTGTTGTATAATGTGGAAAATTTGAATTCGTTTTGTACCGCCAACGAAGTAGTTGACATAAACCGGTACAAGATCATTCAAAAACCACACTTGATCCAACAGGCTATACGGGAAAAAGGATCAAGCCCTTTCGTATTTATCAGCAACAAAAATTAAAAAGCAAAGAACGATTGCAAGCGCGAAAAAATTTAACTCCGGAAAAACCCGGAGTTTTTTATTTTAATTTCTCAAGCGCCGCCTCAAGCTGGTTAAACATTGCATCAATATCCTCTAAATGGCAGGTGCCTACACTAAGCCTGTACCAGGGCGAATTATTTTTGGCACCAAAGGCATAGAACGGCACGACCGCCAGTTTTGCTTCGCTTAAAATATACGCGGTAACATCTGCCTGGGTGGTTAATTTACTTTCGCCGTGTGTTTTTCCCGCAAGGTCAAGTTTAATGGTAAGGTAAATGGCTGCCTGCGGCACAACCGCGTCCACTGAATACCCTTTATTTTTTAAAGCGATAAAGCCCCCGTATATTCTTGTTAATCTTTCTTCAAGCCCGGCTTTAAAAGTAACAAAATATGATTCCAGCGCTTTTTTATTGGGCAAGAATTTAGCGGTTGCTTTTTGCTCGCTCATAGGCCCCCATGCCCCAAGATGGCTTAGCACCGCTTTCATTTTTGCAATAGGCTCTGCGGGGCCAAATGCCCACCCGATGCGCAAGCCTGTAGAAGCCAGCGCCTTTGAGATGCCATCTATAAAAATGGTATATGGTTTCATTGCCGGCCTTAAGGTAATGGGATTGTAATGTTTTGTATCGCCATAGGTTAGTATCCAGTACATCTGGTCAAACATCATGTAAAGCTTTTTTCCATCGCCACGCCTTTTATTTTCTTCCAGTACCAGGTCGCAAATTTTCTCCAGTTCTGCTTTTGGCAGCGTGGTGCCGGTTGGGTTTTGCGGTGTACATAAACAAATAAGCGATGCACCCACTATGTGCGGCGCTATATCTGCAGCGGTCGGCATAAAATGATTCTCAACCGTCGCTTCAATTACACAATGCTGCCCTTCATGCAAGTGAACGTAGTGGTTATTATTCCATGATGGCACCGCATAAATCACCTTATCTCCCTTATCAACTATTGTTTTAAATACGGTGTATATCAATGGCCTGCCACCGCTTGCAATAAGTATTTCGTTAGTAGCATATTCCAGCCCTTCCCATTCTTTTAAAAACTGCGATACGGCGCTACGCAGTTCAAGCAGCCCATCACCGGGCGGATAGTTGGTATAATGGTTACGGTACGCTTCTACAATCAAATCCTCCAGTTCCTTTGGGATGGGGAAAATAGAAGGGTCAAAATCACCAATAGTAAAATTATAAATATGCTCTCCCTGTCTTATACGGTCATTGATCTCGTTGCCCAGCCGCACGATCTCCGATCCTACCAGCGACTCTGCCATCCTGCTCAGCTTACTCATATTCAAAAAAATTTGCCTGCAAAAGTAATTTTAATATGCCGTAAAACAGGAGCATTTTTTACCAACTGCAAATAAGCGCTTTAAGGCCAGTTATCCCGGCGGTGAAAAATCACAAAATACAATTGTGATTTTTCACAAACAATAAACCAAAACATATTAGTTATTTTGTAACATTAAATAACCGTACTATTAATTAACCCCAAAAAAACCAAAATGATCATGTCACAAAACTGGAGCGTCATTAAAAGCGAAATTGCCACTTTCAGAGATTATGTAAAAAAGCTGCCACCGGCGGCAGAGGCAAAAGCTTCCTTTTGTTATTTACTTACAAAAGACGAAATTGACAGGCTGCTTGCCTTAAAGGGAGCAGGAACTTCTTTAGACGGTGTTCGTATTTACCTTGGTGGCGAAACAATAGAAGGCCATCTTGTACCTACCGTGCATGTAGTTGCATGCGAAAAAGATGGCCACCAATACAATGATTACAATGTACCCGAATCTATGCCGCATGTTGCCATGGCCGCAGAAACAGGGATCGTGCCGTTAACAGACGCCACTGCTACAAGCGGCTCAACAGCAGATTTAAAACCATGCCCCACCTTCTGCAGCGGCACAAATATCCTTACAAGTTAATTTTTTATGATAAATCTTTTATTGTACAGCGATACATATATGCCCCTTATAACCCTGTTTATTTATGCAGGTATATGGAAAAGCATTAACCGGCAGGAATTAGTGATATTGATCTATTGCATTTTTAATGTTATTGTTTTTGCGTTGAGTAATATACTGGCAGAAAAACACATTCACAATATGCCTTTGTATCATATCAGCAGCCTGGCGGAAATATGGATCATTTCGTTTTACATATTAAAAAAGATAACCGGTAAAAACTTTTCACCTGCTTTTTTTATAGTGAATATAATTTATACCGGTTTTTTTATTTGCAATATTATATTTTGGGAAGACCTCACCGTCTTCAACAGTAATTCTGCCGGGGTTACCAGCATTGTAATTTTGTTTCTTTGCATGTATTATTTGCTGAAGCTGTCTAAAAGTGACGAGATACTTTATTTTCAAAAGTTACCTTCTTTCTGGATAATCAGCGGCTTTCTTATTTATAATGCTGTAAGCCTGCTGGTGTTACTGTCATATAAATACTTTACTTATGTAAGCACTAATAATGAGGCTGACCATTTATGGTTTGTTCTGTCTGTTGCAATTATCGTTAAATTCGCCCTAATTTCAACAGGACTGCTATGTTACAAGCGATGGCCAACTATACATTTACCTTTCTTATTGTAGGCATAGTGGTGATATTGTTTTTCGTAATCTTTTTTTATCTTTTTATCATTCAGCTTCACCGGCGCAGAATTATACACCAGAAAGAAGTAATTGAACTTAAAGGGCAGTACGAACAAACTATTTTACAATCGCAGCTGGAGATACAGGAGCAAACATTCAGGAATATTAGCCAGGAAATTCATGACAACATCGGGCAGGTGCTTAGCCTTGCAAAGCTTAACCTTAATACAATAACACCACACGGCGGGAATGCTGAGACAATAATGCTTACAGAAGAGTTATTGGGAAAAGCTATATCGGACCTGCGTGACCTTAGCCGCAGCCTTAACACCGAAAAAATAACGGATATAGGTATTTGCGAAGCCATAAAACATGAATTGAATATTATTGGGAAGGTTGCACGCATTAAAACAACCTTTTTTTGTGATGATGAAGAAATATTATTGAGTAATGAGCAAACGATCATTGCATTCAGGATGATGCAGGAAATACTCAATAATATTCTAAAACATGCAAAGGCAACAGAAATAACAGTTGATATGGCAACAGGGGATGAAACCATTACAATAAATATTGCTGATAACGGTATTGGTTTCGACAGCGATAAATTAAAAAGTTCAGAAACGGGTATAGGCCTTAAAAGCATTCAGCAGCGCTGCAAACTTATTAATGCAGCCTGCACCATTAATACGGCGCCCGGAAAAGGAACGGGCATACAGATTGTAATTAAGAACCACATAACAAAAGCATATGACAAAAGTAGCCCTCGTGGATGATCATGCTTTACTAAGGAACGGCCTTGCTTCTGTAATTAATAATTCCGAAGGCTACCAGGTTGTTTTTGAAGCGGATAATGGAAAACATTTTATAGAACTTTTGAAGAAAAACCCGAAGCCGGATATTGTGCTGCTGGATATTACCATGCCTGAAATGGATGGCTTTGAGACAGCCCAGTGGATAAAAGCAAATGAGCCGGGTATAAAGATATTGGTGCTGTCAATGATGGATAATGACACATCCATCATACGGATGCTTAAATACGGTGCAAAAGGTTATATACTTAAAGACAGTAAGCCCGATGTGCTTAGAACTGCTTTGCGCGAGATTGCCGAAAAAGGCTTTTTCTTTAACGAGCTGGTAAGCGGCAGGCTGGTTCACCTGGCCAACCAGGCCGCAGATGAGAAAGGCAGGAACGTCATGCTGAACGAAAAAGAAACTGAGTTCTTAAAATTATGCTGCACTGAAAAATCTTATAAAGAAATTGCCGACGCCATGCATATTACACCCCGCGCAGTTGAAGCACTTAGAAGCAATTTATTTGAAAAACTTGAAACATTATCAAGAGTGGGCCTGGTAATGTATGCGATACGAAATGGGATTGTTAAGATATGATCATTGCAGATTGGCGATTGCAGATTTCTGATTGATGAAAGGCCGCATCTTTTTAAAATGTTTATATTATTCTAACTATATGGTTTCTAATTAATAACACATATATCCTCTCCAAAAAATCTACAATCTGAAATCTGCAATCGCCAATCTGCAATGATTAGCTGTTAAAGACTAACCGACTATTAATTACCTTTGCCGAAATTTTTTCTATGGCCCAGTTCCGCAATTTCAGAATGGTAAGTTATGTAGTGTATGGCAGAGGTTCTTTTAATCAACTGGATGAAATATTAGCGCCCCAAAGAAGGGGTGATGCCCCTATGATATTTTTGGTTGATTTTGTGTTTGATGGTAAACCACTTATAAACCGCATCCCCTTACGTGGAAAAGATAAAATAATAATTACCGACGTTACCTATGAGCCAAAAACATCGCAGGTAGATAAGCTTGCGCAACAATTGAAGGAAGAGTTTGGTATGGTAAGCGGCATCATTGGCATTGGCGGCGGTTCTGTAATGGATTTAGCTAAAGCAGTTTCGCTAATGATGAATAATCCGGGCTCATCCGCTGATTACCAGGGATGGGACCTGGTTAAAAATCCCGGCGTTTATAAGGCAGGTATTCCCACACTTAGCGGTACCGGTGCTGAAGTAAGCAGGACAACCGTTTTAACAGGCCCAACAAGAAAGCTGGGGATGAACTCTGATTATACCCCGTTTGACCAAATAGTTTTAGATCCTGAGCTTACAGCCAATGCACCTGTAAACCAACGTTTTTATACGGGCATGGATTGCTATATACATTGTATTGAAAGCCTGGAAGGAACCTACCTTAATGAGTTTAGTAAAAGTTACGGAGAGAAGGCCCTGCAGCTTTGCCGCCAGGTATTTTTAGATAAAGATGTTTGGGATGAAGAATGTGATGATAAATTGATGATGGCATCTTATGCGGGGGGCATGAGCATTGCTTACTCCCAGGTTGGTGTTGCGCATGCGGTAAGCTATGGGCTTGCTTACTTGCTGGGTACAAAACATGGTATTGGCAATTGTATTGTGATGAACCATTTGGACGAATATTACCCTGCGGGCGTTGCTGAATTTAAGCGCATGGTTGAAAAACATAACATTGAAATACCCCAGGGCATTTGCAAAGGCCTTAATGATGAGCAATTTGACATTATGATGAATGTGGCCCTTAGCTTAAAACCATTATGGGAAAATGCGCTTGGCAAAGACTGGGATAAAATAATGACAAGAGAGAAGTTAAGGGCTTTGTATGAGAAGTTGTAAAATACAGTTGTTTTAATAAAATTATAGCCGGGCATCGTCCCGGTTTTGTTTTTCTTCTTAACGTTTAATCGCACCTCTCCTCCAACAACAAGCGTATATTTGCCGGCTAATTATGGAAAAATCGAATTTTATTGATTATATACGCATATTCTGCAAAAGCGGGCATGGGGGTGCAGGCAGTAAGCATTTTATGCGTACAAAGTACAATGCACAGGCCGGCCCGGATGGTGGCGACGGTGGCCGGGGTGGGCATATCATTCTAAGGGGCAATACACAAACCTGGACATTGCTGCATTTGCGGTATTATAAAAATGTGCTGGCCGAAGATGGGGAGAATGGCAGTAAAAACAACAGCAGCGGACGAATGGGCAAAGACATTATTATTGATGTGCCGCTTGGCACTATTGCAAGAGATGAAGAAACAGGCAAGCTGCAAGCAGAGATACTGGAAGACGGGCAGGAAGTTATTTTAATGCCCGGTGGCCGTGGCGGGTTAGGCAATGGCAACTTTGCGACACCTACCAACCAGGTGCCTGAATATGCTCAACCGGGTGAAGAGGGTGTTGAGGGCTGGAAAACACTTGAGCTTAAAGTATTGGCTGATGTGGGATTAGTTGGTTTTCCCAACGCAGGTAAATCAACCTTATTATCTGTTATAACCGCAGCAAAGCCTAAAATAGCTGATTATGCCTTTACCACTCTGACGCCGCAGTTAGGTATTGTTGAATACAGGGACGGAAAATCATTTTGTATTGCCGACCTGCCGGGTATTATTGAAGGCGCTGCGGAAGGCAAAGGGCTTGGGCACCGTTTTTTACGCCATATTGAACGCAACGCCGTGTTGCTTTTTCTCATCCCCGCCGACAGTACCGACCACAAAAAAGAATTTGAAGTATTGCTGAGTGAACTGGAGCAATATAATCCTGAAATGCTGCAGAAAGAATTTGTAATAGCCATCAGCAAAAGCGATATGCTGGATGATGAATTAAAGGCAGCTATTGAAAAAGAGTTGCCTGCCAATATTCCGCACATATTTATATCCTCCGTTACACACAAAGGGCTTGCGGAACTGAAGGACCTGTTATGGCTAACACTTAATAAAAAAGTATTAGCGTAAATGCAGGTTATTTAAATGAGAACTTATTTTAAAGAAAAATATTTAACACTCAATATTTTACCTAATCCTGCATTTGGATGTTACGTACCAAATATTATTGGTTTTTTAAGCCAAGTGGGACACCTTTTTTGGGAAAAATTGCGGGGTTTGATAATTGGCATAAGCGGAAATAAGCCTGGTTCAATTACTTCAATTTTTCAAAAATGTATATTCAATATAGCCGCCCGGGGTATATGGAGTTCTTAGGGTTAATGTATCGTTACTGATGGTCATGAAAAATCCGCTGGAGGAGGAAAGTATGCGGCCGTCCCTTGTTACTTCATCAATGGTAAACAGGTTGAATATGCCGGTAGTGACAAAATTGTTTAACTGTAATACCCGGGCATTATTATATGATGAATCTGTAGTAATGGAATAAGAGCCTTGTGAAATCTTCTGCCTGTTAAGCTCGCAGGTGTAGGTATTATTGGTATTGAGTTGCAACAATACTGCCGAATCACGCTGAGGTTTTGTTATAGTGGCATACGGCGAAGCAATAGACGAGGCTTTTTGCTGCAGCAACCATCCACCAGCAGGACTATTATCGGGTGTTAAAGCACCGATTGTTTTTTTGCAGGATGACAAAAATATTATGCAGGCGAAAAGGATAAAAAAGAAAGATCTCATAAAAGTTGTTTGATTAATGACAGGCCTGCAGAATAATTCATTGCAAAAAGGAACAGTTTATTTTATTACCGGAAAGATCAGGAATGAGGATGATAAATTGAAATCAGTATTAAGTTTTTTTGAGGGAGGCCATTTATAATAATTTATCGGGTGTAATGGGCAGGCTGCGCACCCGCTTGCCTGTAGCATGATACACTGCATTGGCGATAGCGGCCGTTAAACCTATCAACCCCACCTCGCCGAGGCCCTTGGCGCCCATTGGGTCAAGTACCGGGTCTGGTTTGTCAATAAACAGCGCATCAATTACCGGTGTATCTGCATGCACGGGCACATGGTAATCTGCCAGGTTATGGTTTACATAACGCCCATAACGGTGGTCAACTATACCTTCCTCCATTAAGGCAATACCAATGCCCCAGGTAACCGCACCCAGTACCTGGCTTCGGGCCGTTTTAATATTCATCACGCGGCCTGCATCAATAGCCGATACCACGCGGATTACCCTGGCTTCGCAGGTAAGGGGGTGAACCTGCACTTCAACAAAATGTACCGAAAATGATTTGCCGGAATATTTTTCTATTTCAGGGCCGGGCTTTGATTCGGCGGTTGCTTCCAGTTGAGGCAACTGTTGTTTTTGCAGGATGGCCACATAGTTGGGTACTTCGTCTCCGCTGCCGGAGATATCTATGAACTTCTTTTTAAGCGCCATTGCAGCATCATACACGGCGGACCCAGTTGATGCGGTTGTATGCGAGCCATATTGCGGAGGCGCCATGGGAAAATCGGCATCTGCCCAGGCTATGTTCACCCGTTCAACCGGAATACCCAAAACATCGGCCGCAATTTGTGTCATAATTGTAATAGAGCCGGGCCCCGTATCGGCCACAGAGCAACGGATAAGCACATCCCCGTTTGCCTTCATCATAACGCTGGCAGATGCAGGCGCGCGCTCCGCTTTGTATATCCCTGTGCTCATTCCCCATCCCACCAGCATATCACCGTTGCGCATTGACCGCGGTACCGGGTTGCGGTTTTTCCAACCAAATTTTTCCGCTCCTTTTTCATAGCATTCTTTTACATAATTACTTGACCATGGCAGGTTTTTCAACGGGTCTTGCTCTGCAAAATTTTTAAGCCTTAACTCCAACGGATCCATCTCCAGCGCATACGCCAGTTCATCCATGGCTGATTCCATTGCAAAGGAGCCACTGGTTTCCCCGGGCCCACGCGCCGGGCAGGGCGTGCTCATGTCAAGCGGTACTAATTTATATTGCGTATGTACATTGGGGCAAGCGTACATTGATTTGGTTGGATCGAGGATGCGTTCCATAAACTGTTCGTACTGTGATGTTGAACCATAAGCCTGGTGGCCGATACCAACCAGGGTACCATCCGCCTGCGCGCCAATTGCATATTTTTGAATGGAGTAAGGCCTGTAACCCACCATGTTAAAAACCTGGCCCCTTTGCAGAGCAACCTGCACCGGGCGCCCTGTTTTTTTAGCGCCTAGTACCGCCATCATTTCCTGCGGCCACATCCTGGACGAACTGCCGAAGGCGCCGCCTACGTACGGCGCGAACACCTTTACATTTTCTTCTTTAAGGTTAAAATATTTGGCAAACTGCTGCCGGGTGGTTTTTACACCCTGTGATTTATTAAAGATGAATAGCTTGTCATCACCCTCCCAATAAGCAGTGGTGGCATGCGGCTCCATAGGGTTGTGTACCTGCAGCGGTGTTTGGTATTCCTGTTCAATGGTAACGGGCGCATTTTTCCAGGCATCCGGTTCGCCTCTTGTATAATCAGTACCTTTTTCCGGGGTAAAAGCATTGCTTAAATTTTCCCGCATTTCGGTATGATGCTCTTCCCGCTGGTATTGAATACTCACCAACGAGGCGGCATATTCTGCTTGCTCAAGTGTTTCCGCGATAACAAGCGCTACCGGCTGGGAATTAAAATGAATTTCATTGTCTAAGAAAGGTTTAAACTCCTTGCCCGCGAATACGGGTATTGCCGAACCGGGGTTGGACATGTAACCGGGCACAGGGGGCGCATTCAGGTGGCTCAATACGCACAATACGCCTGGCACAGCTTCGGCTGCTTTGCTGTCAATAGATAAGATATGGCCTTTTGTAACGGCGCTGGTAACTGCAATACCATGCGCCATATTGGTAAAGTGATAATCAGCGGCATACCGGGCGCTGCCGGTAACTTTGGCAGCAGCCTCTACACGGCTGAGTGGCTGCCCTATGGCTTTTTTAGCAGGTGTTTCCATTACCTTTTTATTACAATCCGGCGGATGATAATGTTCAAGGCTGAAAATAAAAAGAGGGGATTATTGGGGGTAAAGGCCCATTATTTTTGCTTGGGCCCAAACTCAACTGGGACAGAAATTTTTCCGTAATATTACCCTTCTTATTTATACCCCTGCAATCCTTTGCTATTACTCTCCGTAGCAGGTTTTATACTAACCGCTGCACCACCGCCGGGTGCTAATATTAGTTTAAGCGTTGTATTACTGTACACAATAAACTGCTGGATAATATATGCTTCGGGATTGGTTTTCCAATCGGCATTTGCGGCATCGCTGTAAATGGTTGCCACATATTTTTTACCGTTGTCAAGAAAGCTGAGTGGTACATTACCGGTGCGGCTGTTCTCATTTGTTATGGCGCCTACAAACCAGTTGGGTGCACCTTTTTCTTCCCTTGCTATGGTAATATATTCGCCGGGCTCGGCCTCAATAATTTTTGTATTGTCCCAGTCAACGGGCACATCTTTTATAAACTGGAAAGCATCCATGTGTGCCTCATAATTTTCCGGCAGGTCTGCCGCCATTTGTAAAGGGCTGTATATGGTTACATACAATGCCAGTTGCTTTGCAAGCGTGGTATGCATTTGCCTTGTGGGCGCATAGCCAACATAATTGCGCAGCTTGAATATGCCGGGTGTATAATCCATCGGGCCGCCCATAAAGCGGGTAAACGGCATAATGGTTTCATGTGCAGGCGGGCTGCCGGTGCTAAAAGCATTGTACTCGTTGCCACGCCCTGCCTCGCAGGCCAGCCAGTTGGGATAGGTCCGTTGCAGGCCTGTTGGCCTTACAGGTTCATGCGCATCAAGCATTACATGGTATTGCGCGGCTTTCTCCGCAACACGTAGATAATGTTCAACCATCCACTGCCCGTCGTGGTGCTCGCCGCGGGGGATTATCTTGCCCACATAACCGGTTTTTACTGAGGTGTAACCATGGTTATTCATAAAACGAAATGCGGTATCCATCTGCCTTTCGTAATTGGTAGCGGAGCCAGAGGTTTCGTTGTGCATGATCATCTTAACCCCTTTTGATGCCGCATAACGTGTAATTTCACTGATGTCAAAATCGGGGTAAGGTGTAACAAAATCAAAAACAGGTTCTTTCCAGTTGCCAAACCAATCTTCCCAACCGGTATTCCATCCTTCCACCAAAACACCCTGAATGCCATTTTTTGCGGCGAAGTCAATATAGCGTTTTACATTGGCTGTGTTAGCCCCGTGTTTGCCATTGGGTATGGGCTTGCCTTCAGCAGAAAGGCTGTCAGCGAAATCAGAATAATTCCAGGTGCTTTTGCCTGTTTGCATCTCCCACCAAACACCCACAAACTTCATGGGGTGTATCCAGGATGTGTTTGTAATAACGGATGGGTCGTTAAGGTTAAGGATCATTTTTGAAGCAAGTATATCTGTGGCCTTGTCGCTTACAATAATAGTCCTCCACGGCGTTTTTGCCGGTGCGTGCAGGTACCCCTTATTACCCACGGCATCGGGGACCAAACTGGCAGACATTGAGTAAGTAGCCGTATTGACGTGCAGTTGCATGGACGAGTAATTAACCAGCCCGGCCTCGTGTATGTTGATGTACAGGCCATCGGCGGTTTTAAGCATCAAAGGTGTTTGCACCGCGTATTTATCAGGGGCGTCGCGAACAGCTATATCTGTGGAAGACTTTACCATTGCGGTGTTGTCTATTTCGCTGATCTTGGAAACCGTATAGAGATACTCATTGGAATCATAATCGCCGGGTATCCAAAACACTTTATGGTCGCCGCCAAAATTGAATTGTGTTAACTCATCAGATATAATAAAATATTTAAGATTGGGTTGTTTGGGAAACTCATAACGAAAACCCACCCCATCTTCAAATACCCTGAAAATGATGTTAAGCAAGATGTTGGGGCTGTTCTTTTGCCTGAGGTGCACGGTAAGTTCTTCGTAGTGGTTGCGTATGGTGCTTACTTCCCCCAATACCGGTTTCCAGGTTTCATCAACAGCCCTTTTATCAGAGCCCGTTATTTCAAAGCCGTTTTCAAGAGGGGCAGCGTCTTTTAAAACAAACCCAAGGCGGCTGGGCGTAATAAAAGGTTTTTTGTCAAAGTAAACCGCGTAGCCCGGTGCGCCTTCGTCGTCTAATGCAAATTGCAGCGTAACCCTGTTCATGGTTACCGCTATTGAGTTTTTTTCCTGTGCCATTGCCTGTAAAGAAAGCAGCACGAAAAAGCAAAAAAAGATATGTTTCATAAATGGTTTTGAAAAGGTATATGGAAGCACCGGTACTAAAGTATTTAAGTAAATATATTTAAAATGATTACAGTGAGGAAATATTATTGGATTAGCGCGGATGTATACATTAAAATTTTCCATGTTATTTCAATGTGCCATAGGCACATTTGGTGGGTAGAGCATGTGTCTTAATGAGCACGAGGCGCTCCGGTAGGAATGCCGCAAGCGCGGGAGTGCTATTCCCGCTATTAATTCTACCCACCAAAAGTCCCGACAGGACTAAATAATATCCTATAATTGCAATATGGTGAACGGACAAAAGGTTGTTGTGGTACTACCCGCTTATAATGCGGCAAAAACATTGCGGCAAACGTATGCCGAAATAGACATGTGTATTGTAGATGAAATTATTTTGGTGGATGATGCAAGCAAAGACGAAACATCGGAAGTGGCCAAAGAAATAGGCATTACGCATGTTATTAAACATGAGCAGAATAAAGGATATGGGGGCAACCAAAAATCATGCTATGTAAAAGCGCTTGAAATCGGTGCGGATATTATTGTAATGCTTCATCCTGACTACCAATACACCCCTGCTTTGATAGGCCCCATGGCTTCATTAATTGCCAATAAAGTTTATCCTGTTGTATTGGGATCAAGAATATTGGGCGGAAAAGCGATTACAGGCGGCATGCCTGCATACAAATATTTTTTTAACCGGGTGCTTACTGTTATACAGAACATTTTAATGGACCAGAAATTATCTGAGTATCATACGGGCTACAGGGCATATCATAAGGAGGTGCTGATGTCAATTCCATTCATGGATAATTCAGACGATTTTGTTTTTGATAATGAATTGGTAGCTCAAATATTTTATGCAGGATACGAGATAGCGGAGATAACCTGCCCGACAAAATATTTTGAGGATGCTTCTTCCATTAACTTTAAACGAAGCATGACCTACGGCCTGGGGGTACTAAGGGTTAGCTTTCAATATGCACTTCAAAAATCAGGGATGGGAAAGTTTGGGATTTTTAAAAATATTGTGAAAAAGAAATGGGAAGAGAATAAAAATTTATAATCTAATATGAGTTTGCTAATACATGCCTAAAAAATATTATTTATTGAACCCTGTCAGGGTTCAACGAAAATTATGCATTATGTCCCCGCGTGAAACGCGGGGCTATTAAAATTTATCCCCTTCGGGGATAAGCGTTAATTCGAGTTTGCCATTTCCCACTTCGTTATCCTTTCGGATAACTTAATAAGCAGACCATTGTTGGCCATATACAAAAGCATTAATGGAAATACTTTGAACAAGCCCCTTTTGGTAGAGTTATCCAGGTCAAGCAAAGGCAATAAATATCCTAAAATGGGCAGCCCAATGTATATAACCAATACGGCGTACAGCCAGTTTTTGCCTGCGCGCGTAAACCTTCGGCTGAATATAATTTCAAGCGCCAGCGCGAATACGAAAATGAAAATAAAATACCCGTAATAGGTGATACCGTCTTTGCTGAAAATAAGCTCCCTGTTAACATCTATAAAGCGCGTTAACAACGGCTTAAGGTTTAACAAGTGCGGGTTAACCTGGTTTTGTATGTTGTATTTTATGGGCAGGTAATGATTGACATAAACGGGCACGCAGATAAAGTAACAAATTAGCGTTGGGGCAAGAAAAATTAAACATATTATCACCCATTTTTTAAAGCCATCGCTGCTTTTAAGATTGTTCCATGTAATTGCGGGTATAACCAGGCAGGCAAGAACAAGTGTTTCGGAACGGATATAGGTTGCAATACCCATTAATAAGCCCGCAAAAGTGAGATAGCCGGTTTGCTTATTCGCAAAAAAGATAAAAAGAAAATACAAAGAGAGGAAGAAGAAAACGGCATTACTGTAATCAAACAGCACCATAAAAGTATAAGCATACATTTCAGGAATGGCGAGAAAACATATAATAAGAAGGCCTGTGACCAGCCTGTGAACAGTGGCGCTGACAGCGTGATATAAAAAAATAACAAAGCTTATAAACACGGTACTTAGCCATAGCTGACCGAAAGGGAAGCCCGCCAGTTTATAAATTATTTGCAGGCAGATGATGAAGGGCGGTTTAAAAACATTGTTTGTGGTTTCAAGGTTTACAGCAAATACGGAGTTGATCATTGTCCCTTCGTGAACAGCGTATTCGGCTATCACTTCTGCGCCGGAGTTAAGGTCCCGCGGCGTTGGCGGCATGTAAAAGCACCGCCATACACTAATTAAAACGATAATAGTGATCAATGTTAAAAAAGGTATTTCATACAACCTTATTTTAAAGTGCGTGTTTTGAAATATTATTTTCAGATGGTGCAGCCCATTGCGAAATTTAATGTTAAGTGTAATACAGGCAATTACCAGCGATAAAAAAATATTCAATGAAGTAAGCGGTATATAAAACAATTGAAGTATAAAAGGAACTAATGAAAAAACAGCAACACCCAATAACATTGATAAGGATAAAAATAAACCGGGCTTCAATTGTATATTAAACAATGTTAATATGCCAAACCCTGCTATTAACTGCAATAACGTGAAGAGTAATATCGTGAGTACGCTAATCACAGCGATATATCAAATTTTTTGAATGCTGCAATTGTATCCAATAAAACATTGCGGCTTTGTACGCTGTCAACAACGATCTTTCCCTTGCTGGCATGCACATACCATTTGGCATCTGCAGCGTTAGTGCTGTTTGGCCATAGTGTTTTAAGGCCCGTGAAATAATAAAAAACAGCAGGTTCGGGTACATGGTACTCCAGACCGTAAGCTTTAAAATAACTTGTAGATGGCAGCAGCACCAGGGCGCTGGTTTTATTGTTTTTCTTTTCAAAAAATGAGGCTATTTGTTTTGAGTAGGTATAATCGGAGCCAAACCTGTATCTCTTCCGGTGCTCTAAATCCAAATTGGCCTTCTCTGTTCTAAGATCACGGTAGTAAGCGAGTATTTTGTTTTTAAACCAATCCTGGTTTGGCGGCAAAAAGAAGAAAAGAATTATGGATACCATACCGGCAAAAACTAAAAGCAACTTTTTTGCAAATGGGCTAAGCTTGTCAAGAAAATGAGTTTGGGAAGACGGTTGCATGTTTTCCATGCTGCAATATTAAAAAGCTTTATCAATTAGCGCTATTTTTATTTATTGTTTTAAATGAAAATCAAAAATGTTATATCTTAGATAAGCTAAATTTGAATAGACTATGCCAGACCCTAAATCTTTCTATGATTTTGACTTTATAATAGATTTGAGTGAAAAACGACTGGAACAATATACTTCAGCTTATCAAACTGTATTACAGCGGTTAACTAATATCATAATTATTTATTCAGCAATAACCATATATTTAGTTCCTATTATTCAGGATGTTTTTGGTGCAGGAATGATAAATTGGATTTTTGTTATAAGCCTTATTATTTTTAGTTTATTATTTATAGCTTCACTTTATTTCACCATTAGGTTACTTATCCCTGAAAAAGTAGCGTACCTGGATGTTACAAAGAATTATTATCAGGATTTACGGCTACAGTATGAACAGAATATGATTAAAGAAAATATGACGCAAGAAGAAAAAAAGGCAATTGAAGAAAAGATTAACTTGCTATTAAAAGCATCCTATATTGATGAATTAGCAAGATCACAAGAAAATAACCGTCGTGTGTTTAGTAGAAAAAGTTCGTTTTATTACAATGCGTTATTGTTTGGATTATTGGCTACTGTACCATATATAGTATGTTTGGGTTTTCACATAAGCAAAAAAGATGATAAAATTCAAAAAATTGAAATAGTTAATTTGAAAAAAACGTAAATTGCATTTAATTTGAAATTTATATTATGCCTTCTAAAAATAACAATAATAATAGTGGGTTGAGTAATAAGACCTCCAGTTCTACTACAATTACGGTTTCTACCCAACTTCCTGGTATTGATAATACCCTGGTAATTGCTTCAAAGCCTTACCTGATCCGCGAAAATTCACAAAAACCGGAAGGAGGGACTTCAGTTATTACAGAAGCCAAAGACCGTTAAATGGCTTGATAATTGTTAGACGGCCAATTTGGTTAGAAGTAAAGAGTTTTTCAAAGAAGCTTATTAACATCGTTCAATAAGCTTTTTATGTTTTATAGCACACCCGTGTTAATTTCACCCATGGTGTCAATGAATTTTTTAATTGCCAGATACCCCTACCCCAACTATGTTTACGACAGGGCATTAAACCTGCGCTAACAACAGGTTTTATCTATAGATAAAGGATAATGACCGACACATTTAGCATATAGTATTGGAAAATAATATTCCTTTGCTTATGTTCCGGTTAAGGCCTTCTGTTATCATTCATATAGTAGCGTGGCTTATTTTTTTTATGCTGCCTTTTATTTTAATGCCCGGTGGCCCTGCAGATGCTAAGAAAATTACCGCTATTTTAGGTTCATATTCCTATTGGGCAACTTACTCACTATACATTTTCCTTTTCTATTTCAATGCCTATTTTTTAATACCCAAACTATATCTCAATAAAAAATACATCATTTATACTGCGGTAGTGTTGGCGATACTTGCCGGAATATATTTCTTTAAACACTGGATAGATTCTCCTATGATGAGTTTGCCCGGCGAGCCTCCCGGAAGAATGCCATTTGGCGGCCGTCCATCGCGGTTGCCTTTGCATGACAGCCTGCGTCATTTTCATGATAGCCTGCGCCATTTTTTTCACGATAGCCTGCACCATTTCCGGGATAGTTTGTTTCCGGGTGCAAGGCCGCAGGGGGCCGGGCCTTTTGCCGGAGGCAGGGCGTCTTTCCCGCGGAGGCAACCCGTTGACCTTTATACTATTTTTTTAATAAGCACTATCTGGGCATTGAGTACTGCAATAAGGATAACGCAGCAATGGAGGGAAACAGAAAAGCGGGCTATAAAAGCCGAGGCAGACAAAGCAAACGCCGAGCTGTCTTTTTTAAAGGCGCAGATAAATCCTCATTTTTTATTTAATACCCTTAATAACATTTATTCATTAGCAGTAAAACAAAATGAGGCAACAGCGGCAAGCATAATGAAATTGTCGAACATTATGCGGTATGTTACCGATGATGTGAACCAGGATTTTGTTTCGCTGCAAAGCGAGGTGGAATGTATTACTGATTATATTGACCTGCAACGGCTGAGGCTGAACAAAAAAGTATTTGTTGATTTTTCCGTTACCGGCAACACCGAAGGCAAAAAAATACCGCCATTGGTATTGATGACCTTTATTGAAAATGTTTTTAAGTATGGCATCAGCAGCCATGAAGAATCAACCATTACCATTAAGCTGTTTGCCGAAGAAAAAAGTATCACTTTTTTCTGCCAGAATAAGCTTTTCTCAACACAGCGACGGGTTGAACGTACGGGTATAGGCATAACCAACACCAGGCAGCGGCTGGAACATGTATATCCAAACAGGCACCTGTTAAATATAACAAGTGAAAATGGATTTTATACGGTGCAGTTGACGATACAGGTGTAGGGAAGAAGTCGGGAAAGTCGGGAAAGTCCGAAAGTCGGAAAGACAGAAAGAAGGCCCATAGTCCATGGCCCATAGTCCATGGCCGATAGTCCATAGGAAGTCGGAAAGTCCGGAAGTCGGGAAGACAGAAAGTCCATAGTCCATGGTCAATAGTCCATAGTAAGGAAAGCGAATATCGAAATGCAGCAGCATGCTTGAGTGACTTTGGAATCTGGAGCTTTTTTTTTGATTTGATTTTGGGCTTTTGGTTTTGAGTTGGACTTTGGAATTTGGCTTTTATTTGAGATTTTATTTGGGGTTTGGCTTTAATTTGGAATTTGATTTTTTGATTCGGCGTTTTTAATTTTATAATATGCAGATAAAATGCATTGCTATTGATGATGAGCCACCGGCAATTGAACTAATAAAGGAATATGTTTCAAGATTTCCGGAGCTGCAGTTGCTGCAAACATTTGATGATGCTATAAGCGGGGCAGAATTCCTGCGCAATAACCCGGTTGACCTTTTGTTCATTGATATTAATATGCCCGATATAAACGGTATAGACCTGGTGAGGTCGTTGGATAAAAAGCCAATGGTTATTTTTACCACAGCATATAAAAAATTCGCCTACGAAGGGTTTGAGCTTGATGCCCTTGACTATTTATTAAAACCAATTGACTTTAACCGCTTTTCAAAGGCCATTAATAAAATAATTGAGTATTATAATTATAAAAAAAGCACGGGCAAAGGCACAAATGAACACCTATTTGTGCGTTCAGAATACCGGGTAATAAAAATAAACCTGGACGATATTGTTTATATTGAAAGCCTGGAAGATTATATTAAAATACACATTATGAACGCTAAACCCATTTTAACCTTAATGCCATTAAAAAAAGTGTTGGAAAAGTTGCCTGCTGAAAAGTTTAAAAGAATACACCGCAGTTATATTGTTTCAGTTAATAAAGTAAGATCTGTTTTAAATAAAAAGGTGCAATTAATATCTTCTGTTGAGCTTCCTGTTAGTGAAAGCTATCTTGGTTTTATTGATGAATGGATGAAATAATAAAATAGTCATTGATCCGATGCTTCGGACACTAAGGGGAAGAAGTTGGCAGATGATATATAACTTGCGACAGGGGAAAACAAAACACTCAATAATCAACACTCAACACTCAATTTTCAATGGAAGAAAAGTCGTTTGCAAATCTTCGCAGGTTTTTAACTGGGTATTGAACATTGAATATTGAATATTGAGTGTTTGTGTATTCATATTTCGTGTATTTCCTCCCATTTACTTCTGCTAATAACCTTGAGCTTAAAGCCTATTCTTCGATACATTTTATAGTTTCAGCGATAATTTTATGCTGCGTTTTTACATAATAATAGTTTAGTGTATTAAATAATAACAATGGTATCATGTTTCCTTTGAGTACAAAGGCAGGCACTACCGGGTGGTGATGGCCGAAATGCAGCAGGCGGCCCACCACCTTTTTAGTAAGCAATACGGCAACGTTTAAGTTGTATGAGCAATACCCGTGCGGTATTACAAACTGTTAATATTTTCATAAGAGGAATTGCTCCGTCGGCTTTCATTTGCAATAGCGTTGCAAATAGAGTAGGTTTGCACTGAAATATGCGCAGTGTAACAACAAGGATAATAGCTTTTTTCCTTCTGCTGGCTTTTACCCAAAAGTTAGGGTTACAGTTATTGGTGCATAATAAATTTCACACAGTTTTTAACGGGAGTAATTCAAGATCTTCACACGAAAACCTTAAAACACAATGCGATTGTATGGATGAGGCATTAGTGCCTTTGACAGAAACGCAAAATATTGATCTGGTCGCCCCTGAAAAAAGTAAGATAATTTTTGAAAACATTTACCACGTTTATTTTTCTTCCTACAATAAGCTTTTTTGCTCTTTAAAAGCGCCACCGGTTGTTTAAAACCCTTCTGCAACTGTGAAATATAGGTTTACCCCGGCCTTGAATTAATTATTAGTTATCGTAATAAAGTGCCACTAACCATTTTAATAAGGTATTGTTTACACATAACAATGTTATAATAAACAATCATAGTTATCGCCGGTAAATGGGGTGTGCTAATAAATTTTTTTAGAATGAAGCCAATTATATCAACTATATCTTTCCTGGTAATAGTCTTTTCTGTTCAACAAACTTTTGCACAAGCTAATTCTTTATCGGGAGCGGTGTACGAAAGCAAAACAAATATGCCCTTAGCCAAGGCAAGTGTTTACATACCCGATCTTAGAATAGGAACAATAGCCGATACAACAGGGCATTACCACTTTAAGTCGTTACCGGCGGGAAACTATTTGGTGCAGGTACAATACGTGGGCTTTAAAGCGGTTACAAAAGATGTAAGTGTTAAAGGCGTAACACAATTAGATTTTGCATTGAGTGACCAGGCTATAGAAGAGAGCGATGTAGTAGTTACAGGTATATCAAAAGCCACACAAATAAAACACAGCCCGGTGCCTATTGTTGCCATAAATCATGATTATATAACAACCAACCTGATCACTAATATTATAGACGCTATAGCCAAAGTGCCGGGGGTAACTGCACTTACAACAGGCCCCAATGTGTCAAAACCATTTATCAGGGGGCTTGGTTACAACAGGATATTAACCCTGTACGACGGTGTGAGGCAGGAAGGGCAGCAATGGGGCGATGAACATGGTATTGAGGTAGATCAATACGGGGTTGACAGGGTTGAAGTTATTAAAGGGCCCGCAAGTTTAACTTATGGCTCCGATGCATTGGCGGGCGTAGTAAATTTAATACCAACATCACCGGCGCCGGAAGGGAAAATGATCGGTGATGTTACCACAGAGTATCAAACCAACAACGGCATGTTTGGGGGTTCAGCTATGCTAAGCGCAACAAAGAATGGATTTGAATGGATGGGGAGAATATCGCACAAGCAAGCTACTAATTACCAGGATCCCGTTGACGGTAGGGTATATAATACGGCATTTAATGAAACCGACGCAAATGCGCTGTTTGGCTTGCGCCGGTCATGGGGTTATTCCCGGTTGAGCCTCTCCCTGTTTGACGACCTGCAGGAAATACCTGATGGAAGCAGGGATTCAACTACAAGGCAATTTACTAAGCAAATTACTGAAGCTGATACATTCAGGCCTATCGTTACTCCCGCGGAGTTAACTTCTTATGCTATAACTCCTTTGCACCAGCATGTGCAGAATTACCGGGCGTATTCTACCAATAATTTCACTTTAGGCCAAGGGCGGCTGGGTATAAATATTGGGTTCCAGAGAAGCGTGCGAAGGGAATTCAACCATCCGGAAGTTCCTTACCAGGATGTTGCGGGGTTGTATTTACAACTAAACACGCTTTCATATGATATTAAATATTACCTGCCGCAATTAGCCGGATGGGATATAACGGTTGGGGTTAATGGTATGTACCAGGATAATACAGTAACTAAGGGAACTGATTTTATTATTCCATCATACCGCCAGTTTGACATCGGGCCTTTTGCCATGGCTAAAAAAACATTTAATAAATTGGATATTTCGGGTGGGATACGCTATGATGTCCGCGTGTTTAACAACGATGGGCTATATACAAAACCCAGCCCTGTAACAGGCTTTGATATGCCTGTATATGGCACAGATACAGTTGCCGCATCTCACCCTTTCAGTAATTATAGCCATACATTTTCCGGCGCTTCCGGCAGCATAGGCGCAACCTATAATTTTTCGGATAAAGTTTCTGTAAAAGCAAATATATCCCGTGGCTACCGCGCACCCAATATATCAGAAATATCTGCAAATGGGGTGCATCCCGGAACAAACTTATATCAAATCGGCAACCCTGATTTTAAACCTGAATTTAGTTTGCAGGAAGACATTGGATTTGCCTACACATCAAAGTATGCGGCTATTAATTTTAGCGTTTTTGATAATACCATTTCCAATTACATTTTTAACCAGAGATTGCTGAGCGTAAATGGTGGCGATTCAGTTATTGTCGCAGGCAATCAAACCTATAAATTCCAGCAGGGCAAAGCCAATTTATATGGCGGAGAATTAAGTGTGGATGTTCATCCTTACAAAGCGCTTCATTTTGAGAACAGCGTATCCGTGGTGTATGGCGTAAACAAGGGGATTGACCCAAAACTGCAATCAGACAGTAACAAATATGTACCGTTTATTCCGCCCCTGCATGGTGTATCCGAATTAAGATATGACTTTGATTCAAAATTGCATCATATTGTCAATGGCTTCATTAAAGCGCAGGTAGTTTATTATGCCGCCCAAAACAGGGTTTATTTAACTGATAACACCGAAACGCCTACGCCTGGCTATACCTTATTTAATGCGGGTTTTGGCGCAGGTATCACTAACAAAAACGGGAAAAAAATTGTGAGCATATATGTGATGGGTAATAACCTGTTTAATGTTGCCTACCAGGACCATTTAAGCCGTTTAAAATATTTTGAACCATACCCAAACGACCCCAGGCCTTTTCATGGTATTTATAATATGGGGCGTAATATTTCATTCAAGCTGGATTTCCCGCTTGATTTTGAGTATAAATAGTCTTTATCTATACAAAAACTTGCGGGCCTTTTGCGGGTACGATTTTTTCTACAAGCGATATATTGAAAAGCCTGTACGCAAGTACAGGTTTTTTTAGTTGAAATTGTTAATACTTTTTTAAACTGTTGTTACAGAGTAATCCGGAAGGGTGTACCTGACGTTTTAGTTCAGTTAAGATGCTGCGAGGGAAAGTACTAAAGTTTAAAAATATAAAACAGGCACATGAAAAGAAAACAACTAAAACAAAAAGCTGTTTGTGGGTTAATTGCGGTGGCAGCACTATTGTGTTCGGCGCAAAGCCATGCACAATTTTCATTAGGTGTAGAAGGCGGATACAATAAAAATTATCTTATTACAAATGTTTCCAACCTTGTATCAACACAGTATAACCCTTTGCCTGGTTTTAATGTAAGCGTACCTGTATTGTACAAAGTGGCAGACTGGTTTTCGATAAAAACTAACCCCGGCTACATGCAAAAGAATTATGAGTATGCACGAACAGGGTTTTACCAGGGTGTTTACCAGGACAATACAAACGGATATTTGCAATTGCCTTTGATGGGGCAGTTTTCTTTCGGCGGTAATGCCGTTAGGGGTTTTGTTGACCTGGGTGGATATGCGGGCTATTGGCTTTCGTCACATATAATGGGCACCATGCCAAACATACTTAACCAACCAGCCTATACCAATAATGTTAGTAACACCCAGCCTAATAATGTATTTGATGTTTACACTCCTTATAATTATAACGAAAAATACCAGTATAATACTACTAAGGATAACCGGATTGAACTTGGTGTACTGGCAGGTGCAGGTATAAGTTACCAGTTGAATGATATGTACCAAATTTTTGGGGAAGCAAGCTATTATGAATCTCTTACTGACCAACAGAAAAATTATGAAACGCAACAGGTGCCGAGGTATAATGAAAGCTACATATTCAGCTTAGGCGTTTTATACACAATAGGGCATAAACATGACTAATAACAGAAATAGAACCCGATTATCAAGCATTAAAAATATTGCAGAATGAGAAAAACATCCGGTTATACATCAACAACCAATTTGCTTTGTGCAGCAGCTTTTATTTTAACAACGCTTGTTTCGTCATGCCACAAAGAAATAAGCACTGCGAACCAAACAGGCAGCACAGCTTCAGGAAATTTTAGCCAGGTGTTTGAAGATTTCTGGACAAATATGAACAACAGTTACGTGTTCTGGAGTATTGATACCACCAACTGGGACAGGATGCACAGCATATACTCGCCGTTGTTCACCAAATTAAACCTGTACGATTCTGCTGATAATATAACCGCCATCAGTTATTTTAAATCAATGGTTGACGGACTGGTTGATTCACATTACACATTATTTCCCGGTGGCGGCATTATTCAGCCTGCGCATGACAGGAAGCTTAAGAACCCACAGTTTATTGAAAATATATTTCAAACTGCGCCATATAGCCCGTCTGTTGATGGCCGTTTTTATTATACCGACGCCATTGATTCTTTATATCTCAGCAGCAAAGTTGTTGGCATAGATACTACAAGCGCCAGCCAAAACGTGTATGCTATAACGGGTACCATCAGCAACACCAATATTCAATACTTTGCATTCAACAAGTTTGCACTTGTAGCAGAATACCAGGGAGGGTCGCGGAAAATAAAAGCAGTATTGGATACCTTTTTCAACAGTTTAACCAGCACTTCAGTAAGCGGCATTATTATAGACCTGCGCGGAAATGGCGGTGGCGATATAAGCGACCTGAACTTTTTGGTTGGAAGGTTTATTTCAAGCCCGTTGAACATAGGATACACACGCTCTAAAAACGGCAACGGAAGGCTTGATTATACACCATGGGCGCCAGCTATTGTTACACCCGTTGCGGGCTCTGCCGCTTATACCAAACCAATAGTTGTATTGGCCGATGGCGAATCAGTGAGCATGGCAGAGATCACTACTATGGCATTAAAACAATTACCCAATACAACTATTGTGGGCGATACAACCTGGGGTGCTAATGGGCCGCTTACTATTAATTCTGATTTTAATGCAGGCTCATTTAATTTTGGTAATGTAACTACCAATATTGAAACAGGCGCAACCAGTTATTATGGTAACGCCTATACTTCGTCCACCATGTTTAAATATATAGATGGAAATATTTATGAAGGAAAAGGGTTTCCTCCCGACTATGATATAAAAGTGGCACTCAACCAGGTTTTTTTACGGAATAATTTTGTAGATGACCCGCAGTTGGATAAAGCAGTAACCCTGATACATTGATATTGAAAAATAAGAAACGGATCGAAAAAAATGGCCGCTTCTATAACCTCCCATCGGCAAGTGAACACATCGTGATATAGGTATTGGTATGCTTGTTGCCTTATACAGGTATGAAAAATAAATTTTTAAATTTCGGAATTATTTTATTGCTGATTGCAATGATGGCATCAAGTTGTTTCGTTAGGCGCGGCCGTGGGCCTGGCCCTGACAGGGATGATCGTGGTCATATGGGGGATCATCGTTAGTCCAGGCAAGTTTTAAAAGCGCCTGGCTTTAAAAATAACTGTAGATAACTGCATATTGTTTTCTACAGTATTTTTTTATATGCAGTGATAATAGCGCCATGCACGGTGGTGCTGCCTGCATTATTAGATTAAAAGATAAAACGGGTTCCATTAAAGTGGGCAAGTATGCAGGTATTATTGCAATAAAAGGTGAGGTGTTGGCATGGGCTTTTGGCTTTTAGGTTTTTTAGCTGGCCGTGTTGGTATGTTTCTTGCATTTGATAATACATGAAAAAGATAATTAACATAGCGATTCTTATTACAGTGCTTGCAATGGCCACAACCAGTTGCGAAGTATTTGTAAAGGTGCCGCCGCATCCGGCGCCGCCGTCAGGAGTTAGGCCACCGCCGGCACCATAAATAATAACTGTAGTTTATTAAAGTTGCGCTGTTTACCACAGCGCAATAACAGGTGTTTACGTAAGAACTTTTACGGGTTCTTATGTAAACACCTGTTTGTTTAATTTGCAATTATATTTGTGAGTGCGTAATAACTTCCTCATTTCTTTACAATAACATTCCTTACCTTAATCCAATGAAATATCTTTTTTGTCTATTGTTATTGTTCTCCTTCAAGGCTAAAGCACAGGACACCGCTGACATACTTATAAAGCACGGCAAAATAATAGATGGTACAGGCAATCCGTGGTTTTACGGAGACGTAGCCATTAAAGACGGGAAGATTTTTAAAACAGGTAATCTTTTTTACCTGCCGGCCAAACAAATACTTGATGCAACAGGGCTTGTTATAGCACCCGGGTTTATTGATGTGCATACGCATATTGAAGATGATGAAGTAAAAAACCCTTACGCCACCAATTTTATTGCAGATGGTGTAACTACCGTTATAACGGGCAATTGCGGCATATCGAGGGTTGACCTGGGTGCCTATTTTTTGATGTTGGATAGCTTGCATCTTTCAATAAATGCGGCATCACTTATAGGCCATAACGATGTGCGAAAAGCAGTGATGGGCAAAGCGGACCGCGAACCGACAACTGACGAACTGGAGAAAATGAAAGACATTGTTGATAAGGCAATGCAGGATGGTGCCGTGGGGCTATCAACCGGGCTTATTTATATTCCCGGTACGTATGCAAAAACAGATGAAGTTGTAGCGCTTGCAAAAGAAGCAGCAAAATATAATGGTGTTTATACCACGCACATGCGCAATGAAGGTGATAGCGTAACAGAGGCTATTGCCGAAGCCATTAATATTGGCCGGCTGGCGAATATACCCGTAGAAATATCTCATTTTAAAGTAGGCGGGCAAAACAACTGGGGCCGCAGCAAAGAAACGTTGCCCATGGTTATAAAGGCAAGGGAAGAAGGGCTTGATGTAACGATTGACCAATACCCTTACACCGCCAGCAGCACATCGTTAAGCACATTGTTACCTGACTGGGTGTTGGCCGATAGCAAAGATTCGATGATAGCGCGTTTGAATAAACCCGAAATAAAAAAGAAAGTGATAGATGATATGCTCGCACATCTTCACAACAGGAAACTCAACCACTTTAACTATGCCGTGGTGGCCTACTATAAACCTGATACAACCCTAAATGGCAAAAGCATTGAAGAGATAAACCTTGTGTGGAAAAGAAAACACAACGACAGATCAGAAGCGCAAACGGTGATTGATATGGTGATGAAAGATGACGCAGGCATGGTGTTTCACGGCATGAGTGAAGAAGATGTAAAATTTATTATGCAATACCCTTATGATATGTTTGTAAGCGATGCAAGCATACGCCAGTTTAATGTGGGCTCGCCACACCCGCGCGGGTATGGCACCAATGCAAGGGTATTGGCTAAGTACGTAAGGGAAGACCATGTTATTACGCTTGAAGAAGCGATAAGGAGAATGACCTCGCTGCCTGCCCAAAAATTTCATTTTACCAACAGGGGTTTACTGCGCGAAGGGTACGCCGCTGATATTGTGGTGTTTGATGCAAACACGGTAAAAGACATGTCAACGTTTGAAAAGCCGCACCAGTACTCCACCGGTTTTAAATACGTTTTGGTAAATGGTAAAATTACCTGGCAGGATGGGCAACACACAGGCGTTAGGAATGGGATGGTGTTGAGGAATGATGCCAAGAATTACCAGTAGGCAGCATCAGTGAGACAATTAAATGCACCATATATTTTCAGTAAGCTTTCATCAATAATCCCTAAATTGCTCATCCCTTCACCAACAAAAAACACAAATGAAAAAAATACTGGCTGCTTTACTGCTGATTTGCATGACCACATCAGCACAGGAAACATTATTACTTCGTTCGCCATCGGTAAGTACTGAGCATATTGCATTTGCTTATGGCGGCGACATTTGGGTTGCTGACCGTGATGGTACACATCCGCAACGTTTAACGGTAAACCAGGATATAGAAACAAACCCGATGCTGTCCCCTGACGGAAAGTGGATTGCCTTTAGTGGCAACTACGATGGCAATGTAGATGTTTATGTAATACCTGTAGGCGGCGGGTCGCCAAAGCGGTTAACGTTTCACCCTGCTTCAGAGTATGTAAGAAGCTGGGATGGAAATGACAGGATCATTTTTTCATCCGCAAGGGAAAGCTGGCATTTTTTTAAACAAAAGCTTTTTTCTGTTGATGTTACCACCGGTGCGGAAACAGCTTTGATAATTCCTGAAGCAACAGAAGGCAGCGTTTCCCCCGACGGAAAATATACTGCGTATGTGCGCACCATTGATGTAAATGAATGGGCTAATTTTCGTTTATACCGTGGTGGCGATGTTGACAGGGTTTGGATATTTAATAATCAAACGCATGACATAGAAGAAATCCCGGGGCCGCATGCAAACAACCTTATGCCGGTATGGACAGATAACAATACCATATATTTTCTCAGCGACAGGGATAACCATTACATCAACATATACAAATACAATCTTCAAACAAAACAGGTAAACCCTGTTACGAACTATAAAGATTTTGATGTAAAAACCCTTTACTCAAATGGCAAAGAACTGGCGTATGAACAAGCAGGTAAAATATACACCCTGAACAGCGCAAATGGCCAATCAACACATGTGCCTGTAATAATAACCGAAGACCTTATTTCAAAAAGGCCTTACTATGCACCGGCGGATGGCAATATTCAAAATGTAAATATTTCTCCAACAGGCTTAAGGGCGGTAATGGAAGTGCGTGGTGAAATAGTTACAGTGCCTGCTGACAAAGGCGATATAAGAAATATAACGCAAACGCCATCAGCGAACGAAAGGGACCCTGCCTGGAGCCCCGATGGAAAATACATTGCCTATTTCAGTGATGAAAGCGGCGAATATACTTTGAAGCTGCGTGACCAGAAAGGAGAGAAGGATGCAATCACGATAAAATTAGACAGCGCCAGTTTTTATTACCATCCCGTATGGAGCCCTGACAGTAAAATGATTGCTTATATGGATAAGCAGCGCCAGTTATATATGATTGATATTGCAGAGAAAAAACCGGTTGCTGTTGACAGGGATTGGTACACACCGGGGCCGCCTCAAATAAATTATTCATGGTCTTCCGATTCAAAATGGATTGCTTATAACAATCGTGTAGATAATCATTTCGGCGCTATTTTTATATATGATGTAGCAAATAAGCAAAAACACCAGGTAACCGATGCGCGCAGTGAAGCCAATTTTCCTGTATTCAGTAAAGATGGAAAATACCTTTTCTTCACTGCAAGCATCAACTATGGCCCTGCAGAGGCGTGGCTTGACCTGAGCAGTTATAATTATACCGTGCAGAACAATATTTATGCGGTAGTTCTCTCTAAAAAAGAACCGTCTTTATTGCAGCCTAAAAGTGATGAAGAAACGGTAGCCGCAGATACAACAAAACCGGCAAGTGATGAAAAAGCAAAGGATGCTAAAAAAGAAAAAACTGCATCTGTGAATGATAAGGCAAAAGAAGATAAAAAAGCAATGGTGATTGATTTTGACGGGATAGACCAGCGTATTGTTGCATTGCCGATTCCTTCAAAAACAATATCAGGGCTTGACGCGGGTGTAGATGGCCAGCTATTTTATTTGACACAGGATTACCATGCAGACAATTTTAGCCTGAATGATTATGATATTGACAAACGCGTTAGCACTGCTGTTATGAGCGGTATTACTGGTTACATCATTAGCAGCGATGGCAAGAAGATGTTGTACATGGCAAATAACACATACGGTATAGTAGCTGTGCCCGGAAAACCTTCGGTGGGCGATGGCGCACTAAACACTGCCGGTATAAAAATATATGTTGACCCTGCTAAAGAATGGGCACAAATGTATAATGAGGTATGGCGCGTTGAACGTGATTTTCTTTATGTAAAAAATGCAAACGGTGCTAACCTGGAAGCCTTAAAGAAAAAATATGCTGTGTTTCTTCCTTATGTTGCGCACAGGGGCGACCTGAATTATGTGTTTAAACAAATGCTTGCCGAATTGGTGCTTGGGCACGTGTTTGCAGGCGGTGGCGATTACCCCCAATCAAAAAATGTAAGCGTTGGTTTGCTGGGTGCAGATTATGAAGTAAGTAACGGGTATTACCGGGTTAAAAAAATATACTCAGGGCTTAACTGGAATGCCGGTTTAACTGCCCCGTTGACACAACCGGGTATAGATGTAAAAGAGGGTGAATACCTGCTTGCAGTAAATGGCGTGCCACTTGATACTAAGGCAAATCTTTACAGCCTGTTTCAAAATACGGCAGGTAAACAAACACGCATATCAGTCAATACAGAGCCTTCCTTAAAAGGCGCCAAAGACTTTATTGTTGTTCCCATACCTGACGAAATGGGGCTGCGCAGGATGAACTGGGTGGAAGACAACCGTAAAAAAGTAGATTCTTTAAGCGGGGGTAGAATAGCTTATATCTATTTACCCAATACCGCTGATGAAGGCTACAATTTTTTTAACCGTTATTTTTATTCGCAGTTGGATAAGCAGGCTGTTATTGCTGATGACCGTGATAATATGGGTGGCTTCGCGGCGGATTATATTGTTGACCTGCTGGCACGCAATACTGTAATGTATTCAAACAAAAGAGATGGCAAGCCATTCTCCATTCCCAATGCAGTTATTAATGGCCCTAAAATAATGCTCACCAATTCGCATTCTCTTTCCGGCGGCGACCTTATGCCATATATGTTCAGGTATAAAAATGTGGGAAGATTGGTGGGTGAAACAACGTTTGGTATATTGGTGGGCAATTCAGGCAACCCCGGCCTGATGGATGGCGGCTATATAACGTCGCCCAATATTGGTATATTCAGCACGGATGAAAAATGGATCATAGAGCAGCAGGGTGTTGCACCTGATGTTGAGGTAGAGAATTATCCTAAAGATATATTGAACGGGCATGACACACAGCTTGAAAAAGCAGTAGAACTTATTTTAAAAGACCTGAAGCCTTATAAAGAAGTGCATCAGCCTGCAGACCCGGTAAGGGTAGCGGATTATTAATAATATTATTCCATAGTGTAATAACCTGTCCTCTTATGCGACAATATATAATTTTATGCTTTTTGGCTTTTATAGCCTTTTCTTCATGCAACAACAACAAGCAAACTGAAAACAGTGCTTTTGCCGATACTTCTTTCAATGCATTCAAAGACCGCTTTATGGATGAATATTGGAAGACAAACCCATCGTCTGCCATTTTTATTGGATATGGCAAATACTATGACACCTTAAAAATCCCGGATAGTGCAGCCTTTGCAGGTGATGTTGCTTTTGCAAAAAACTATATTGATTCTTTGCATTCGTTCGACTATACAGGGCTTTCAGATAATAACAAGATAGATTATAAAATTCTTGAGAACCAGTTTTTAAGTACAGTGTGGTATATTGATACTTTTAAGTTACAGCACTGGGATCCCTCGGGTTATAATATAGGTGGTGAATGTTATGAGATCATTTCAAGGAATTATGCGCCGCTTAATGAACGGCTTAAAACCCTTTCAAAACATTTGCAACATGCAGATGCCTATTACAGTGCCGCCATGCAAATGATAAAACAGCCAACGAAGGAGCATACAGAACTGGCCATAAAACAAAATGAAGGCTCGCTTGGTGTATTTGACGCTTCGCTTATGGATTCTGTTAAAGCATCAACACTAACACAGCCGGAAAAGGACACACTGCAAGCTCACATAGCATTAACCACTGCCGCAATAAAAAACTATGTTGCATGGCTGCAAAAGTTGCTCGCTGACAAAAACCAGCAATTCAGGAGTTTCAGGATAGGAGAAGAATTATTCAATCAAAAGTATAAATACGATCTTGTTACTGACAACTCCGCCAAATACCTTTTTGATAAAGCGGTAGAAGCAAAGAACAATTATCATAATGAAAGCTATAAACTGGCTAACGCGCTTTGGGCAAAATATTGCGGCGCACAACCAAAGCCTGCTGACAGTTTAGTGTTGATAAAAACAGTGATAGATAAAATTTCGCTACACCATGCGTCGCCAGAGCATTTGCTTGATACTGCCAAAAAACAAGTACACGACCTTGAGCATTTTATTATAGCAAACGATCTTTTTAATTACGATACTACGGCGCCCCTGCAGGTAAGGATAATGCCTGCTTTTGCAGCGGGTGTAACCCTTGCGTCCGCGAGCCAAACACCTGTGTACAGCAAAAGAGAAACAACCTATTATAATGTTGAAGACCTAACAAAAGTTCCGGCGGCACAGGCAGAAAGCGCGTTGAGAGAATATAACAATTATACACTGCAGATACTTTCCATTCACGAAGCCATGCCGGGCCATTGCCTGCAGGGCGTGTACAGCAGCAATAAATCGCCGGATATTATTCAGGCTGTTTTTGGTAATGGCGCCACTGTTGAAGGATGGGCGGTATATGTTGAACGAATGATGCTTGATAACGGGTGGTCAAACAACTCGCCTGAAATGTGGCTGATGTTCTATAAATGGGCGTTGCGTGAATGCTGCAATGTTATAGTGGATTATGGAATACATTGCCTGAATTACAGCAAAGAAGATGTAGTAAAACTGCTGAAGAACGAAGCCTTTCAGGAAGATGCGCAGATAGAGGAGAAGTACCACAGGGCAACAGTATCGCAGGTGCAGTTGTGCTCTTATTTTAGCGGTGCAACGGATATTATGGCCTTGAGGGAAAAATATAAACAGCAGGAAGGCAGCGCCTATACCTTAAAGGGGTTTCATGAAAAATTCCTTAGCTACGGCAGTGCGCCCGTGAAATTTATAAGCGAGTTGATGTTGAAGAAATAAAGTTTTGTCTTTATGAAGTCAATAAAAGATATTGTAAATTTTATACGAACGGAGCGCAGCGAAAAAGAGAATCGGGAAAGGACAAGAAACAGGCCGTTCCAGGAAAAATATGACGATTTGGGCATCTTTACTTATGACGATGAGGGATTTACCATAAAGCTTAAAGAAAGTTTTGAAAGAATACTGTGGAATGAAATTGAAAAGTTGGTTGCTTATAAAATGGATTTAGGGACTATAGACGAGATTTGCCTGGATGTAGTTTACGGAGAATATCAAATTACAATAACAGAGGAAACACCGGGATGGTATCAATTTGTTGAAAAGACTAAAGAGATTTTTCCTTTCATTGCTAAAAACTGGGACAGCACAATTGTCTATCCTGCGTTCGCAACAAATCTTACAATTATATATCAAAGAAATGTTGATGAGGTTAAATAGCTGAAGCTGCTGAATTCAAATAAAGTGTAGAATTTAAAATGGAGTATCATTATGCCACCCTTTCCGACCGCGTAAAATCAATATTTATTGATACCTGTTTTATTATATTGCTCATGTTTCTGTTTTCTTCGGTGCTTGATAATTTTAATGACCCGCCCGACTGGGTAAAGGTGGTATTTTTTGTGGGAATATGGTTTTTGTATGAGCCCATTTGTATTGCTTATGGCTGCACTATTGGCCAATATATCATGCATATACGGGTAAGAAAAGCAAGCGACCCGTCAAAGCGGATACACATTATAAATTCTTACATCCGCTATATTATAAAAGTATTGCTGGGGTGGCTGTCTTTTTTATCTATTGGCCTTAATCAGCAAAGGCAGGCCATACATGACCTGGCGATTGAAAGTGTAATGGTGAAGGTGTAGAAGGAAAGAATATGGGAATGCAGTAATTTGATAATATTTTGATGGCTGCAATTTTATGCGGAAAGAAAGTATTTTATTTTTGCTAATTTTGCTTAGTAAATTATAGTTTATGAAGCAGGTCGTTTTAAATATTGATGAAAAGAAATATAAATTTTTTATGGAATTAATAAAGAATTTCGATTTTATAACTGTCACCCCTGAAAGCACTGCTAAAAAGCAAGTTCTTAAACAAATAGCTACCGGCATGCAAGCTGCTATTCTTGCCGACAAAGGTGGGATTAAAACCAGGTCAGCTAAATCTTTTTTAAATGAATTATAAGGTACAAACTACGCCACCTTTTGAAAAAGATGCTAAAAAACTTGCAAGAAAATATCCATCTTTAAAAAATGATTTGCTTCAACTAATAAATTCACTCGAAATCAACCCTGTTCAGGGCATATCCCTGGGTAACAATTTTTATGATATAAGATTATCAATTACAAGCAAGGCTAGAGGAAAATCAGGTGGTGCAAGAGTAATTACTTTTGTAAAAGTGATTAAACAAACTATTTTTCTCGCGGCTATATATGATAAATCGGAACAGTCAGATATTTCAGACAAAGAATTGAAATGGTTAGCCGAGATAATTTCCAAGAATAGTTCAAGCAGCCATGCAATCAAAAAAATAAGGAAAACCCTTTCCCCTTTTTGCCGTCGCTTTCTTTTTGAAAATGTTCCCTATAAATATTTATTTCATTAACCAGGTATTTCCGGTATTGTGCATACATGAACGTATAAAATGGCTGAATGGTTTCTTGTTTTCGTGCTTCCTGCAGCGCGGTAAAGTATTCATTTTTATCTTCCTTATAAACAATGCCCAAAGGCAAATTAAATATAGCCTGCAGATAATTCATAAGTAACCTGCTTGTTCTGCCATTGCCGTCGTAAAAAGGGTGAATGCTTACGAGATTAAAATGTGCGCTAAACGAAAGTTCAATTTTTTCCTGCTCGTTTAAAGTGCCTGCCAGCTTTTCATTAAGAGCATTTACAAGCTTTGTTGTGTAAGGAATAACTTTATCGTAGTTGATAAAATAAGATCCCCCTGCGCTTACGTTTCCTTTCCTAAATTCACCTTTTGATGCATCAACCTGCCCTAAGGAGGTATTATAGACAGCGCCGGTATTTTTCATAACGGCAGCGTTAACCTGCTGAATAAATTGTATTGTTAAAGGCCTATTTTTTTTTGCTTCAAAAATAATAAACTGCAATGCATTATAATGATCTTTCATCATTAAAGAATGTTCAAGAGGTTTGCCTTTAGGCGTTAAACCTTCATCCAGCAAAAGCCTTGTTTCATTCTCTGTTAATGTGGCGCCTTCAATAACAGTTGAATGATGTACAATAGCATATTCATTAAACTTGTCATAATCAATAATGCTGTGAAGGTTCAACGAATTATATTCTGCAATAATATTTGAAATATTGTCCATTAAAGAAAACTTATGTAATAGCAAAGTTACAGGAAGCAGCTATTGCATGATGGATTAAGATATGCCGAACAGGGGATTATTGTTTTTGCAAACTTTCTATCATTTGGGTCTTTTCTTCTATAGTAAGAGATTCTTCGAGATGGCCTTCCAGGTGGCTGCTCATCTTACTGATGAATTTGCTTTGTTTGGCAAACAGTTTACACAGGCCGCAAATGCCCATGTGCAGCCATAACTGGACGCGTTGTTTAAAAGTGAGTTTTCCTTCCTCCCTTTTCACTATAAATTCTGTTGCCTCCCGGCAGGTTATCCGCATTTTCATACTCACGTTATTTTGTTGTCCAGTTTCTTTCCAGGCATGCACGTAACTGCAGCTTGGCGCGGTGCACCAAAACCCAGAAGTTAGACGCAGTTATATTTAGTTCCTTACATATCGCTTCACTGTCAAGCCCGTCAAGGTATTTCATCGTAAAAACCGCGCTTTGTATGTCTTTTAGCTTTTTTCTGCACTTGTCTAATATTTCATAAAACTCTTTACGTTCAACAGTTTCGCTTAAACCGGTACCCCAATCATTCGGGCCTGCCTGTTTTGCCCAATGGCCGGCATCATCAAAATAAGTATCGTCAGTATTATCCGGCAGCCCTTCTGTTAAACGGGTGGAGGCTTTGCGGTAATGGTCAATGATCTTATTTTTAAGAATAGTGAATAACCAGTTCTTCTCTGATATCTCCCCTTTAAAATTATCATGATTGCGCCAGGCGGCAAGAAAAGTGTCCTGCACAAGGTCTTTGGCAACTTCTTTATCATTCACGCGGGGGTAAGCATAGCGGTACAGCATATCGCCATAGTCGTTCACCCATTTTGTTGCATCTAATTGCGCCATGAACCAAAAATAAGGATTGTGGACGGAATGGTGAGAGGTAGAAGTTAAAAGTTAATAGTGAAAAGTGAAAGGCGGGAAGTCAAAGCCGTGAAACGACAAACGTGAGAGGTTCACATCCCGCAGTTTCACTTTTCACAGTTTGATATTTCACTATTATATTTATAAGCGAAATATCACTTATGCTTTCTGCAAGCCTGCGACAAAATATCGCGTTCTCCCTGCAAACTGTTTTACAAAAAGATGTAAGTATTCAAAATGTACAGCAAGTATTTGGCGGCGATATAAACCAAACCTTTTTATTGGAAACTACTAAGGGTAAATTTTTCGTTAAGACAAATGCTGATATGCGGGGAGATATGTTTGAAAAGGAGAGTAATGGGCTTAGTTTATTAGGCTCCACAAATGCGATCAGGGTACCTAAGCCTATTGTCTATGGCAGTTTTGAAGGAACTATTTTTCTTGTGATGGAATACATTGAAAAGGGCAAGCCAGCCAAAGATTTCTGGCAGCAGTTTGGGTATGGGCTTGCTGCATTGCATAAGGTAACACAACCACAATTTGGGTTAAGTGAAAATAATTATATCGGTTCAATCCCGCAATCAAACACACATGCAGATACATGGGCCGAATTTTACGCACAGAAACGTATTATGCCTTTAATGCAACAAGCGCTAAAGCAGGGTAAGTGCGCAATTGGTGATGTGCGTTCGGCGGAAAAACTTTGTAATAAATTTGAGTCACTTTTTCCGAAAGAACCGCCTGCATTGGTGCACGGCGACCTGTGGGGTGGTAATTTTATGGTTGCGGAAAACGGGCAGGCTGTTATTTATGATCCTGCTGTTTATTATGGCCACCGCGAAATGGATATAGCCATGACTTTGCTTTTTGGGGGATTTGACAGTCAATTTTACACTTACTACAATGAAGCATACGCCCTGCAACCAGGCTGGCAAAAAAGGGTTAGCCTTTACCAGCTATACCCGCTGCTGGTACACCTGCTTTTATTTGAAGGGCACTATTATAACAGTGTGATGGATATAATAAAAACGGCAAGCTGAAAATATAAGACAGCAGACGTACTATCCCAATTTTAGTTTACGAACCGTTAATCTGAAATCTGCAATCGTCAATCTGCAATCATCTCAGGCTTTGGTAAACTAATTGTTCAACTTTTGTGGCGATATCGCCGTGGCTATTTGGGTTTTGCTGTGTCATAATAAGGCATATTAGTTTTGCTTTAGGGTCGGCCCAGTAGGTAGTGCCAAAATACCCACCCCAGGAAAATGAACCGGCATTTCTTGGCTGCCTTGCTGCGGATTTTTCGCTGGTAATGTCAAAGCCCAACCCAAAATTATCAGCACCGTTGAACATAAAGTCCAACTGCCCGCTGGTCATCAGCTCAACGGTACGTGGCGCCAATACCTGAACGCCATTGTATTTGCCTTTGTTCAGCATCATTTGCAAAAAGATTGCGTAATCGTAAGCAGTGCCTGTTAACCCGGCCCCTCCCGAAAAATAGCGTTTGTTCGCAAGCGGATAATCAGGATCAATATTGCGGAAAGCCTTTCCCCACTTTATAACGTGCTGCAATGAATCTTCCGAGTAAACGGTTGCCAGGCGGCCGGCTTTGGAGGCAGGTACATTAAAATAGGTATCCTTCATTCCCAAAGGCTTAAATATTTTCTGCATTAGATAATCTTCAAGGTTGGTGCCGCTTATTATTTCAACAAGCGCACCCAGAACATCTATTCCAAGGCTGTACGTCCATTGTTCGCCAGGCTGGTGCACCAGGGGCAGTTTGGCAAGCGTCCTCATACGTTCTTTCAGGTCCCCGTCAACTATACCCAACCCTACCGGGATGCCTGCCTTTGCATAAATGGCTACCATGTTAGGGCTGCCAATGTCTGCGTAATCAAGCCCTGAGGTATGTGTAAGAAGGTCGCGGAAAGTTATCTCCCTTTTTGCCGCAACAGTGGTATAGGTAGTATCTGCTTTATTGTATTTATCAAGTACCTGCGGGTGACGGAATTCGGGAATAAAATCTGCTATCGGCTCATCAAGGGTAAATTTGCCTTCTTCATATAAGGTCATTACGCCCGCACTTATGATTGCTTTTGATTGTGACGCAAGACGGAACAGAGCATCGCCGGGCATGGCCTTTTTAGTTTCAGCATCTAAGTAGCCATAGCCTTTGTATTGCACAATCTGATTATCTTTTACTACAAGGGTTACTATGCCTTTTATCCAACCGTTTTGTATATAACTATTAATAACGGTATCAATTCTTTTAAGCCTGCTGTAATCAACAGATGGATCGGGTTTCCCTGATATATCAATGGTTTGGGAAAAACTTACCACTGAAAGTAAAAAGGAACAAAGCAGCAAAAGGGGATGAAATGCTTTTTTCATGACAGCAAATTTTTGGGGAAGATAAATAAGTATATGGAAATAGCGCGAAAGGGCATCTTAGTAATTGTAACAATGGTGTTCCGTTAGGAACATTTGGTGGGTAGTAAAACAGGTATGTTCATTCTCCGACACTCCTTTAGGAGAGCATGGTGCTATTCCAATTCCTTAAAAATATATGGCTCTTCCCATTGAATATCAAATGCATTCAGAATCTTTTTATATTCATCCAGAAAAGTTTCTTTGCGATGATGTATTTCCTGGTTCTGAAAATATCTTATTACGTCATCAACCTGGCTTCTGCCATATGAAAAAGCCCCATACCCCTCCTGCCATTTTGCATCAATAAGAGCTGCTCCGTATCTTACTGCAAATACAAATTGAATATGTATTTGAGTATAAGTATTTGGCATATACGAGTATTATTGTATGCAATTTAATTCAACAGCACCAATCTTTCCTACGGAACGAACTTAACCTTTTTATATTTTTTCTACCCACCAAATGCTCCTATGGAGCATGTAAACTTACCGGTTAGCACAACGGGGAAACATAATATTCCAATAACCCCTTGATAAAATTCAGAAAAACCCTCCTGTTATAATCAGTTAACTGTATGATTAACGTCATGCCTTTATGGCCTGTATTTTTTCATTTTTGCCCCTGGTTAATTTATCTATGGATATAAAATATATAACAGCGGCGGAAGCGGTAAAGCCTATAAAGAGCGGGCAAAGAGTTTTTATTCATGGCAGTGCTGCCGTCCCAATGCCTCTTGTTAATGCAATGCAGGCCAGGTATGCAGAACTTACCAATGTGGAACTGGTTAGTGTAACAATTCTTGGGGATGTTGATTTTAATCAGCCACATCTGCGTGAAAGCTTTTTTTACAATTCCCTGTTTGTATCAGCAGGTACAAGAGCGGTGGCAAACAGTGAATATGGCGATTATGTTCCTATATTTTTAAGCGAAATACCGCAGCTTTTCAGGAACAATATTTTACCACCCGATGTGGCATTGATACAGGTATCGCCGCCAGACGTGCATGGTTATTGCTCGCTCGGCACATCTGTTGATGTGGCCAGGGCTGCTGTGGACGTGGCGGCTTATGTGGTAGCGCAGGTTAACCCGCGTATGCCAAGAACACACGGCGAAGGTTTTTTGCATGTTAGTAAAATACACGCGTTTGTGTGGCATGAAGCAGAACTGCCTGTACTGGATTATGCCGGTGATTGTAACGAAACAGTTGAAAAGATCGGCGTTAATGTAGCCTCATTGATTGACGACGGTGCAACACTGCAACTGGGTATTGGCAGCATTCCCGACCAGGTAGTAAAAAACCTTACCAATCATAAAAATCTTGGGCTACATACTGAAATGATGTCTGACGGTGTGATACCGCTGATAGAGTCTGGCGTAATTAACAATACGCTTAAAAAACTAAACCGCGGCCGTTCGGTAACAGGTTTTTTGGCAGGCACCCGCAGGCTGTACGATTTTGTGGACGATAACGCCAGCGTAAGGGTTATGGAAATAAGTTATGTAAATGATACAAGCATTATAAAACAAAATCCTAAAGTAGTAGCTATAAACAGTGCAATAGAGATTGACCTTACAGGCCAGGTGTGCGCCGATTCTATTGGTACTTACCAGTATTCCGGCATAGGTGGCCAGATGGATTTTATAAGAGGGGCTTCATTATCAGAAGGCGGTAAACCCATTATTGCATTGCCTTCGGTAACTTCAAAAGGGGTGTCGCGTATTGTTCCGTTCCTGAAAGAAGGCGCGGGAGTAGTTACTACACGCGGGCATGTGCACTGGGTGGTTACGGAATACGGTTTAGTAAACCTGTTTGGCAGGAATTTAAAGCAACGGGCAAAAGCGTTAATTAATATAGCCCACCCCGGTCATCGTGAAGCGCTTGAAAAAGCTTATTGCGAGAGATTTAAATGTTTGCCTTAATCCCTTTTTTCGTTCATCTCCATAAAATACCTTGCACCTTTAAAGCTAATGTCGTTTAGTTAAGAGCAATGCGTAAAACTAATGTAAGTTTTTTTTAACTCCAAAGGAGTTTCGTGTTTATAGAAATAGGCGGGTCGTATTGTCTTAGGGCTCCGTATGGAGCCACGTGTTAATTATATATGGCTTACGTGGCTCCATACGGAGCCAATGAAAAAGCATTATGCACACTCTATAAACACGATGCCCCTCTGGGGCAATAGTTCATTAACTAAATGACATTGCCTTTAAACCTTACATCCTCAACCTTGCTTCAGCACCACATTTCTAATATACTCCTCAATCACCCGCGGGAAATTATTATGTTCCAGTTCGTGAATGCGTTTTGCCAAAGTTTCGGGGGTATCGCCGGGCAGAACGGGGCAAATAGCCTGGAAAATGTGTTTTCCATGATCGTACAACTCATCCACCACATGAATGGTGATGCCGCTTTTTTTATCACCTGCGGCAATAACCGCTTCGTGCACAAAATTGCCATACATGCCTTTACCCCCATATTTGGGCAACAAGGCCGGGTGGATATTAAGTATTTTGCCGGGAAAGGCATTAATTAACGCTGAAGGTACTTTCCACAAAAAACCCGCAAGAACAATAAGCCCGATATTGGCATTTTTTAACTCATCAACATAAGCATTGCCCCTGAAGAATTTTTCTTTATCTAATATAATAGACGGAATATTAAACTCTTCTGCAATTTTTAATACCCCTGCACCAGGCTTGTTAGAAACGATCAATGAAATTTTTATTTCTTTTTTTAGCAGGCTTTCCGGCCTGATGTGACTTTTCCCCTTCTCTCCCGCAATTATCGGATGGAGAGGGGCAGGGGGTGGGGGTGTGAAGTACTCAATGATCCTGCGGGCATTGCTGCCCGCCCCTGACGCGAAAATGGCTATATTAGCGCTCATGTTATGCTTATTGGTTCACAAAAATGTTGAAAAAATTGAAGTTGAGGGTAAATGTTTTTTACAGCAACTCTTAATAAAAGCGCGGAATATAGCATAGGTAAATGGTTAAAAAAAATTTAAACAGCATGATGGTTTGTCAACATCGTGTCATATTTTTGCGCCGTCCGGGGAATAATTTTTCCACATCCAACCAACAGCTTTGTGAATATGACCCACTTTAGAAGTATCGCCGCGAAACTGACTTTTGGACTTGTATTTACTTTTTTATTTCTTTTTAGCGGCCATTTATGTGCGCAGGGTACAGGTAATGCCGCAAATGGCAAAACCTTGTTCCAGGCCAATTGTACTTCGTGCCATGCAATGGAGAAAGAGATACTTGGGCCTGCTTTGATGGGAGCAGTTGAACGTTGGCCCGACAAAAAAATGCTGCACAACTGGATTCAGCATAATCCCGGCGTTATTGCTGCCAAGTACCCTTATGCCATGGGTGTGGTTGAAAAGTATAAGTCTAAGGGTGCAATGACTGATTTTAATGGTACATTAAAATCGCAGGATGTTGATGATATTATTGCATATATAGGAAGTTACGTACCACCTGTTGCTGGTACAAACCCGGTACAACCTGGCCAGCCCGAGGGGGATAACACACTACTTTTTGGTATTCTTACTTTAGTTCTTGCCATTATCACCTTTGTATTATTGCAGGTAAACGCTAATCTTAAAAAGCTGGCGGATGATAAAAGCGGCGTTCCCGCAGAGGAGCCTGTTTCTTTCTGGAAAAATAAGGCGTATATAGCTTTCGGAACCGTAATTATATTTCTTGTAGGCGGCTATTATACTGTTATGGGCGCCATTGGTTTGGGCCGCACCCAGCACTTTCAGCCAAAACAACCTATTTTTTACTCACACAAAGTACATGCAGGCGTTAACCAGGTAAATTGTATGTATTGCCATATTGGTACTTACCAGGGCAAACAGGCTACTATACCATCCGTGAATATTTGTATGAACTGCCATATGGCAATAAAAGAATACAACGGAACAGCCAAATTATACACTGCGGAAGGTGAAGAAGTTAATGGTACCGCAGAAATACAAAAATTATATAGTTATGCAGGATATACTGCCGGCCAAACATGGGATGCAACCAAAGCAAAGCCAATTGAATGGGTTAGGATACACAACCTGCCCGACCATGTATATTTTAACCACTCACAGCACGTAGTAGCAGGTAAAGTACAGTGCCAAACCTGCCATGGCGAAATAACTAAAATGGATGAAGTGTACCAGTTTGCGCCTTTAAGCATGGGCTGGTGTATAAACTGCCACCGCACAACCAAGGTTCATTTTACTGACAATAGTTTCTACAGCATTTACGAGAAATTCCAGGATAAGATAAAGAATCATGCAATGGATAGTGTAACTGTTGAGAATATTGGCGGTACAGAATGCCAGAAATGTCATTATTAATATTGTCCTTCGAGCCCTTTTGGGCAGCAGGAGGAAGGCCAACCAAAACATATTTTTTAATTACATAAATGTCCCTCTTAGCGGACAGGGTAAATATGGAGCAAAATAAACATTGGCAAAGTTTCGGAGAGCTGAATAATTCAGATGCCTTTCAAAAAGCCGGTAAAGATGAATTTAAAGAAGACCTGCCATTTGAGGGTAAAGAAGGCGGAGGCTTTTTTAAAACACCTACGCCAAGAAGGGATTTTCTTAAATATTTAGGTTTTAGCACTGCTGCTGCCGCAATAGCAGCCGGTTGTGAAATACCGGTAAGAAAAAGTATACCATTTGCCAATAAACCCGAAGATATTGTTCCAGGGGTAGCAGATTATTATGCTACCACTTACGTGCAGGATGGCGATGTGGTGAGTGTTCTCGCTAAAGTGCGCGATGGCCGCCCTATTAAAATTGAAGGCAATGAACTTTCACCCATAACGGGGGGTGGTACTTCAGCAAGAGTACAGGCTTCTGTGCTTGATTTGTACGATTCAGCCAGGTTGCGTTTCCCAACAATGGGTGGTAAAGAATTAACACTCGAGGCTGCCGATAAATCTATCGCTGCCGAACTTGCAGGCATAGGTGGTGCACCCGTAGTTATTCTTACTTCAACCATTAATTCTCCCACTACCTTACAGGCTATCAGCCAATTTTTAGCAAAATACCCCGGCAGCCGCCACGTACAATACGATGCGGTTTCTCATACAGGCATGATACTGGCAAATGAGGCCAGTTATGGTAAAAGAGCCATCCCTTCTTATCGCTTTGACAATGCAAAAGTAGTTGTAGGGATTGGCGCTGATTTCCTGGGCACGTGGTTAAGCCCGGTTGAATTTGCAAGGCAATATTCAAAGAATAAAAAGATAGACGAGAAGAACCCAACAATGAGCAGGCACTTTCATTTTGAAACTGTTGCCAGCTTAACAGGTTCTAATGCCGATGAAAGATATTTACACCGCCCTTCAGAAACCGGGGCTGTTGCTGTTGCTTTAATGAATGCCGTTAATGGCCAGGGAGCAACCGGTATTTCAGATCCCAAACTAAAAGCAGGTATTGAAAAAGCTGCAAAAGAATTGGCTGCTAACAAAGGCGCTGCATTAGTAGTATGCGGCAGTAACGATGTAAATGTGCAGGTTGTTGTAAATGCTATAAATGATGCATTGCAGGCGGGCGGTAAAACAATAGACTGGTCTGTTACAAGTAATTATAAACAGGGTGTTGATGCTGATTTTGCCAAATTAGTGCAGGACATGAATGCCGGTGCTGTTGGCGCGGTGTTGATACATGGCGCTAACCCTGCTTATACCTGGTTTGATGCGGCTAAAGTGGCGAGCGGTTTAAGTAAAGTGAAACTAACTGTTTCTTTCAGCCCCAGGATTGACGAAACTGCAAAGCTTTGCAAATATGTAGTTCCTGATAATCATTATTTAGAGAGCTGGGGTGATGCTGAGCCTAAAAGTGGCTATATTTCTTTAATGCAGCCCACTATTAACCCTTTATTTAAAACCCGCCAGTGGCAATCCAGCCTATTAAAATGGAGTGGTGCTGCTACAGATTATCTCTCCTTTCTTAAAACTTACTGGTTTGCAAAACTTGGTGGTGAAACAGGTTGGGATAAGGCTTTACAGGATGGTGTAATAAACCCTGCAACTGAACCTGCCACTGCTGGGGCAACTTTTAACGGCGGCGGTGTACCTGCAGCGGTTTCGGCAATCAACGGCAGCAAAAAAGGCGGTACTACTGAACTTGTTTTATATCAAAAAGTGGCTATCGGCGCCGGCCAGGGTGCAATAAACCCATGGCTGCAGGAAATGCCTGATCCCTTATCAAAGGCCACCTGGGACAACTACGTGGTAATCTCGCCCACAATGGCTAAATCATTAATAGGGGTTGATGTTACCAATAACGGGCAGGCTGATGATTACGAAGTTAACCCTCCTAAAAGGCAGGTAACTGTTAAGTTTAATGGCCAGTCGGTTACATTACCGGCGCTTATTATACCGGGCACACAGATAAATACCATTGGTATTGCGGTAGGTTACGGAAGAAATAAAGAAATTGGTTTAGCAGCGCAAACAGACGAGGGCGATGCAGTGGGCAAAAATGTTTTCCCCTTTGCTTCTTTAAACGGCAATGGTGTTCAATTTTTTTGCGAGAATGTTGATGTTTCGCTTTCTGATGATCCCAAATATGTTATAGCACAGGAACAAACACACTCCTCATACGATACCCCGCAGGGGAAGCGTGTTGAGGTGATGAAAGAGCTTACGCTGAACGATTTTAAAAAGAGCCCTGACGATATACTCAAAGACCGTGAACACGAACTGGCGCCTTATGGCGGGTTAGAGAAATTTGAAAAGCAGGGCACCATTTATGGGTATTATGATAAGCCCGGAATACACTGGGGGATGAGTGTTGACCTTAATACTTGTGTGGGCTGCGGCGCCTGTGTAGTTGCATGCAATGCGGAAAATAATATACCTGTTGTGGGCAAGAGGGAAGTATCGCGTTTTCACGATATGCACTGGATACGTATTGACCGTTATTACAGTGGTGATGATATTGATAACCCAACGGTTGTATTTCAGCCGTTGATGTGCCAGCATTGTGATAATGCGCCATGCGAAAACGTTTGCCCGGTTAGCGCTACCAACCACAGCTCAGAAGGGGCAAATCAAATGATCTATAACCGTTGTATCGGTACAAAATATTGCGCGAATAACTGTCCGTTTAAAGTGCGCCGTTTTAACTGGGCTGATTATACCGGTGCTGACAGTTTCCCTCACAACCAGGTGGGCCATATAAGCGAGGTTACCCTGGGGATGAATGATGATCTTACAAGGATGGTATTGAACCCTGATGTAACAGTACGCTCGCGTGGTGTAATGGAAAAATGTTCATTCTGCGCCCAACGTTTGCAGGAAGGCAAGCTTAAAGCCAAGAAAGAGAACCGCCCGCTTAAATCAGGTGAAAATAATGAGTGGGATTTGAAAGTGGCTTGCCAGCAGGCTTGCCCAACCAATGCGATAGTGTTTGGTAATGCAAATGATAAAAACAGCGCTATATCGCAAATGCGCCAATCAAACCCATACCGTCTTTTCCATTCACTGGAACAACTGCATGTGTTGCCTAATGTAAACTATTTGGCAAAAGTGCGTAACAGGGATGAAGAAGATGCTACTATGGAAGAAAGCAAAGGCGCATAGCATAATGGTGAACAGCGATAAAGAGTTAGTGAATAATAAGTTTTTTAAAATCCCGCCGCAAGGCTTGATTCTAAATCAGAACAAATGCATCTAAAGTACGAATCACAGTTAAGAGAACCGCTGGTTGACGGCATAAAGGATTATCACCAGGTAACTGAAGACATTGTGCGCCCTATTGAGGTAAAACCCAGTAAACTTTGGTACATATGTTTTTTTATTTCGGTGGCCTTTTTAATGTTTGGCGTTTATAGTGTTTATAGGGAGGTAGTGTATGGTATAGGCCAGTGGAACGTTAATAAAACTGTTGGCTGGGGTTGGGATATAACCAACTTCGTATGGTGGGTAGGTATAGGTCATGCCGGTACGCTTATCTCTGCCATCCTTTTACTTTTCCGTCAGGGCTGGAGAACAGGGGTTAACCGTGCCGCAGAAGCGATGACAATTTTCGCGGTAATGTGCGCAGGCCAATTTCCCATATTTCACATGGGGCGTGTTTGGATGGCATTTTTTATATTTCCTTATCCCAATACACGCGGCCCTCTATGGCCTAACTTCAATTCACCTTTATTGTGGGACGTATTTGCAATATCAACTTATTTTACCGTTTCGTTATTGTTCTGGTATAGTGGGTTGCTTCCCGATTTTGGCACCGTTCGTGACAGGGCAAAAACAAAGCTGCGTAAAAAATTATATGGTATATTATCATTTGGATGGATAGGGTCAACCAAACACTGGCAAAGGCACGAGTCTTTATCGCTGGTACTTGCAGGGTTGGCTACGCCGCTGGTATTATCAGTTCACACAATAGTATCCATGGACTTTGCCACTTCGGTTATCCCCGGCTGGCATACAACCATTTTCCCGCCTTACTTTGTGGCAGGGGCCATCTTCTCAGGCTTTGCAATGACACAGACTTTGCTTGTAGTTATACGCAAAGTATATGGTTTGGAAGAATACATAACCATGGGGCATATTGAAGCGATGAATAAGGTTATAGTATTAACCGGTTCAATAGTAGGCTGTGCTTATTTGACCGAATTATTTATGGCCTGGTATAGCCAAAACAAATATGAAGGGTACGCTTTCTGGTATAGCCGCGCAAACCTCTTCAGCCCTTACGGATGGGCTTACTGGGCTATGATGTCGTGCAACGTGTTAAGCCCACAAATATTCTGGTTCCGTAAAATGAGAAGGAATTTAATGGTTACCTTCTTTATGAGTGTAATTGTAAATGTAGGTATGTGGTTTGAGCGTTTTGTTATTATTGTAACATCACTCTACCGCGATTACCTCCCTTCTTCCTGGACAGTGTATTATCATCCGACTATTTGGGAAGTAGGGTTTTATTTGGGAACTTTTGGCTTATTCTTTACCTGTTTCTTCCTTTTCTCAAAATATTTCCCGGTGATAGCAATTGCCGAAATTAAATACATTTTAAAAACAACCAATGAAGGCTTTAAAGCCAAAGTTGGCGGTTTGGAAGCACAACCGGTTGAAGAATTTGCACATGACTATGCGCATTAATGCAAAAGTCATTAGTCATTGGTCAGTAAGTCATTAAGGAAGAAAGATGACAGGGGAAAAAGAAAGTTGACAGTTGAGAGTTGACAGGAAGAAAAGGGATTAGAGAACGATTGGAAAAGCCCTGAAAGGGCGTGATCCAATAGCGATGGGTGAAGCCCATCGGGAAAGGCGTAATCAAACAGCGATGGGAGAAGCCCATCGGATAAATGAATTAAACAGGTATTATGGCAAAAAAGAAATTTGTTGTAGCTGCATTTGATGATGAGGCTGTTTTGTTTCCGGCAGTGAAAAAGGTTAGGATGTCGGGATATAAGATCCATGAGGTTTACACACCTTTTGCCGTGCATGGGCTCGACTATGCATTGGGTTTAAGGGAAACAAGCATTCATACTGCGGGTTTTATCTATGGTATTACCGGTACCTGTACCGCGTTGGGCGGTATTAGTTTTATATTAGCCTACGACTGGCCGCTTAATTTTGGCGGTAAGCCAGCTTTTGCTTTGCCGGCGTGGATACCTATTATATTTGAATTAACGGTGTTGTTCTCAGCTGTTGGAATGGTACTTACATTTTGTTACTTGTGCCAGTTGGCGCCGTTTGTAAAAAAACATCATTTTAACGCCAGGTCGAGCGACGACCTTTTTGTGATGGTGATAGAATGCACCGCCAAAACAAATGTAGAAGACCTGAAGGCTTTTGTAACCAGCAGCGGCGCTATTGAAGTTAATGTACAGGAGGCTGAAACAGAGTGGTGGCTTGGCACTTATGATAAAGACCAGCGATTGATAAAGGATTCACATGTTGAAGTTGCATAAACAGAATAGAACGATGAAAAAATTATTTGTTATTACTTTTCTTGCAGCAGGCGTGGCTTTGGTAAGCTGTAACAATGTGCGGCGTAACCAGGGCGCTGTTTATATGCCGGATATGGCATATAGCCGTGCCTTTGAAACGTACGCTGAAAGAGATTCAACTCTTTTTACAAGCGATCCTAACGATGCTACTAATAAGATATTTTATAATAACATGCCGGTTGCGGGTACTATTGCCCGCGGTGAGGAAATGCCTTTTCTAATTGCAAAAGATAAAGCGGGTGACAGTATAAATTATGTAGCTTCTAAACAGGTGCAAAACCCTTTGCCCCCGCTTAACGCTACAGACAGCTTAGAGGCAAGCCGCCTTTACTTAGTTAACTGCGGTATTTGCCATGGCGCAAAATTGGATGGCAATGGCCCTTTATACAATGGTGGCAATGGCCCTTTTCCGGCGCATCCAAAAGACCTTTTGGGGGACCCTATTGTATCAGTAATGCCTGAAGGCCAAATGTTCTATTCGGTTACGTATGGCAAAAACCTGATGGGTAGTTATGCGTCGCAGTTAAGCCGCAAACAGCGCTGGATGGTTATTCATTATATTAAGGGACAGCAAATGGCTAAAAAAACGGGTGCTGCACCTGCAAAAAGTGACAGCACTGCTGTAAAAAGTACTGCACCGGCAAAAAGTACCGCGGCAAAAAAATAAGATAAAACATTTAACCAGAGATAAAAGAGATTAAGATGGTAGCTATAAAAGAGCAATTTGAAGTTTCCGCAAAAATGCGAACCTGGTCACTGGCATTAATGGCTTTAGGGGCTATAGCAATAATCGCAGGTTTTATACATTGGGGAACCAGCAGCGACCAGCACCAAAAAGACATCTTCTGGGCAACGCTTATGTACAACAGCATTTTCTTTATGCTTATCTGCAATGCCAGTATGTTTTTTGTATGCGCCACAACACTGGCTATGGGGGGCTGGCAAACTTCTTTCCGCCGTGTACCTGAAGCTATCTCAACCATGGTTCCTGTTTTTGGTTTAATTGCGTTTGCAGTTTTAATGTATATAGTTTGGGGCATGGGTTCACACACAAATATTTACCCATGGCTTAATGTACAGGGCCTTAAGGATGAAGGCAACCATGAAGTGCTTAAAAAATTAGGCTTTTTAAATCCTTATTTCTTTTTTGTATGGACTGTACTTGCTATTGGTTTATGGAGTTTGCTGGGTTGGAGAATGCGTAAATTAAGCGACGAAGCCGATGATGCGGCTTTAAAGAACGAAGAAGTTGGTAAAAGTTTTATTTGGAGGAATACCGTTACAGCGTCTCTTTTTATTGTGTGGTTTGCTTTAACAGTAGGATCAACTGTACCCTGGTTGTGGTTGATGAGTATTGATGCAAACTGGTACAGCACTATGTATAGCTGGTACACTTTTGCAAGTTCATTTGTATCAGGTATGAGTTTAATTGCTCTTTGGGTAATTTATTTAAAGAACAAAGGATATTTGGAATATACCAATGAGGAGCACCTGCACGATTTGGGTAAGTTTATGTTTGCGTTCTCTATTTTTTGGACATACCTGTGGTTTTCGCAGTATATGCTCATTTGGTATGGAAACATTTCTGAGGAAACCGTTTATTTTTTAAATCGTGTTAAGGGCGTTTATAAAGGCATCTTTTTCTTAAATTTGATCATCAATTTCGTTTGCCCCATCTTAATTCTAATGAAAAGGTCAACCAAAAGAAACTATACTATGGTTACCTTTATGGCGGTATTGATCCTTTTTGGGCACTGGATAGATTTTTATCAAATGGTTATGGGCAGCGTAAGAAAAGAAGATGCTTCGCTAAGCTGGCTTGACTTTGGCGTGGCAGCATTTTTTGTGGGAACGATGATATTTTTTGTTGGCAAAGCATTGGCAAAAAAACCATTGATACCAAAGTATCACCCTTTCCTAAAAGAAAGCGTTATACATCATACGTAAAAAGGTATAAGGCGCAGGGTAAAAGGCATAGGTTACGAGGTTAGAAAAACCTTACACGTCAAGCCCTTCACCTATAAACAGAGTTGTTTATTAACGAATAGAAAACTACAGAATACAATGTCAACTTTCTTTACTATCGCAGTGATTGCTCTTGTTTTTCTGATCATTTTTCAGATTGCAAAAGCAAGTGAATATGTAGCCGTATTGAAGGGCGAAGAAAAAAGCCGGAAAGAGAATAATAAAGTGAACGGATTTTTTATGGTCTCATTTCTCATCATGGGTTTGATCGGGATTTACTGGTGTAATGAGCTTTTTTACGGCAAAACCTTGCTGGCACACGATCCTGCAAGTGTACAGGGCGAAAGGGTTGACTCTATGATGAGGCTAACCCTTGTGATAACAGGCTTTGTTTTTATCATTACACAGGTTGCATTATTCTGGTTCGCCTACAGGTACCAGGAAACTGATAAGCGTAAGCCTTATTTCTTTCCGCATAATAACACGATGGAAGTTATATGGACAGTAATTCCGGCAATTGCACTTACCGTATTGGTTGTTATTGGTTTGCGTAACTGGTTTTCTTTTACGGGCGAAGCGCCTTCCAACGCTTTGCAAGTAGAAGTTACAGGGCATCAATTTGGATGGACTTTTCGCTATGCCGGGAATGATAATAAGTTCGGAAAAAAATATTATAAGCTTATTGACGCCAGCAATTCCCTCGGGTTGCAATGGAAAGACAGTGCAGACCTGAATATAAAGGACGACCCTGATTCGCATGACGACATTGTTTTAGATGCAACCATGTATGTAATAAAAGACAAACCGGTTAAATTGTTAATTAACTCAAGGGATGTAGTGCACGATGTAGGTTTGACGGAGTTCAGGATGAAGCAGGATGCCGTTCCGGGAACGCCAACAACTTTATGGTTCACACCAAAATTTACCACCAGGGAAATGCAGGAAAAATTGAATAACCCCAATTTTGAATACGAAATAAGTTGCGACCAAATGTGCGGAAACGGGCATTATTCAATGCGGGGAGTTATTAAAGTGGTTTCGCAGTTCGAATTTGATGCCTGGATGGCAGGGCAATCGCCGGCTTATTACGGTGCTTATCCTGATAAAGACCCATCCAAGAAACCATTGCCGGCAGTTGCGGCAGCAGACAGCAGTGCTAAAAAAGTTGCAATGGTTAGTAGTAAGGCAAAATGATGGCTGTTAAATGATCGCACGGAATATAGTTACACACAATAGTGGCTTTTGCAAGAAATTGATTTTTTTAAATAGAGTATCCAGTAAAGAGTTTAGTATGAGTAACGAAGCTGTTTTGCACACAAATGTTGAAGGGGCAATTACACATGATGAGCACCATGACGAGCATCATGAGCACCATCATCACGAAACATTTATTACCAAATACGTGTTTAGCCAGGATCATAAAATGATCGCTAAACAATTTCTTATAACGGGTATGGTTTGGGCTGTTCTGGGTGGTTTAATGTCGGTACTATTCCGCCTGCAGTTGGGGTATCCTGATTCTCACTTCCCCTTCCTGGAAAATATTTTGGGAAAATGGTGGGTGCAGAATGGCCAAATAACAGCGCAGGCTTACTATGCATTGGTAACCACGCACGGTACCGTACTTGTATTCTTTGTATTAACAGCCGGCCTTAGTGGTACTTTTGCCAACTTTCTTATTCCTTTACAAGTTGGCGCCCGCGATATGGCATCACCTTTTTTAAATATGCTTAGCTATTGGTTCTTTTTTTCAGCAAGCGTGGTAATGCTATCATCCATTTTTGTTGAAACAGGGCCTTTCAGCGGCGGATGGACTGCTTATCCTCCTTTAAGTGCTTTGAAGGATGCATCGCCCGGCTCTGGCACAGGTATGGATCTTTGGCTTATAGCAATGGCTTTGTTTGTGGTATCATCGTTACTTGGCGGCCTTAACTATATAGTAACCATATTGAACCTGCGTACAAAAGGGATGAGTATGACAAGGTTGCCATTAACCATTTGGTCACTGTTCTTTACCGCAGTTTTGGGGGTATTATCATTCCCCGTATTATTGTCCGGCTTTATATTGTTGATCTTCGACCGTAATTTTGGAACCAGTTTTTATCTTTCTGATATATACATCAGTGGTGTGGGTGCATTGCCAAATGAAGGCGGCAACGCTATTTTATTCCAGCACTTGTTCTGGTTCCTCGGCCACCCCGAAGTGTATATCATCCTGCTGCCGGCCATGGGTATGGTATCGGAAATACTTTCAGTAAACTCGCGTAAGCCTATATTTGGGTATATGGCAATGGTGGGGTCGCTGTTCGCTATTGCTATTCTTGCATTCCTGGTATGGGCGCACCATATGTTTGTAACAGGGTTAAATCCTTTCCTTGGGTCAATATTTGTGCTGCTTACCTTGTTAATAGCAGTGCCTTCTGCCATAAAAGTATTTAACTGGCTTACTACGTTGTGGCGCGGTAACATACGTTTTACCCCCGCCATGATGTTTGCAATTGGCTTTGTAAGTTTATTTATTTCAGGCGGGTTAACCGGCATTTGGCTTGGTAACTCTGCCCTTGATATACACCTGCACGATACCATGTTTATAGTAGCGCACTTTCATATAGTAATGGGGGTTGCATCAATGTTTGGCATGTTTGCCGGCATCTATCACTGGTACCCCAAAATGTATGGCCGTTACCTGAATAACACACTTGGTTATATTCATTTCTGGATAACTATGGTGGGCGCTTACCTTATTTTCTGGCCTATGCACTACGAAGGCCTTGCCGGTATGCCGCGGCGTTATTACAGTTACAGCGCATGGGAAAGCTTTAAGCAATTTGGAGGGCTTAATCAATTTATAAGTACGGTGGCGATGATCGTGTTTTCAGTGCAGATTTTATTCTTGCTTAATTTCTTTTATTCTATCTGGAAAGGCAGAAAAGTTACCACGCAAAACCCGTATGGTTCTAATACGCTTGAATGGACAGCGCCGATAAGGCCGGGACATGGTAACTGGCCGGGTGAGATTCCGGAAGTGCACCGCTGGGCGTATGATTATGCTAAAGATGGCAGGGAGTTTATTCCGCAAACAACACCTGTTGACCCAAATGAAGCAAATCACTAAAATTAAATAAATACGAAAAACTTTTTTATATAATAACATGCCCTGGTTTTCAGGGCATCATTTTTCAAAAAGTCTTTGTGGTTAATAAGCAATATATAGTGGTTGATAATTTAAATACTTCTTCGTCAACTTCATTGAGGGTGGCCCAAAAGGTGAAGGATTATTTTCAATTGATGAAGTTTACGCTAAGCTTTACAGTTGTTTTTTCGTGTGTTATATGTTATTTGCTTGCCCCTAATGTACAGGTAAACAATATAGATACAGTTATAAAGGTGATTGAATTATTTATTGCGGGCATGCTGGTTACGGGGAGTGCCAATGCCATTAACCAGGCTGTAGAAAAAGATACGGATGCATTGATGAAACGCACCGCCAAAAGACCAGTTGCCGCTGGAAGGATGACCCAGGATGAGGCTTATATATTTGCTGCAATAGCAGGTGTTATTGGGGTAGTGATGATGTACCGGGTTTTTAATATGTCTTCTGCATTGCTTTCTGCATTTAGCCTTTTTTTGTATGCGTTTATATACACGCCATTAAAAAAAGTAAATTCAATAGCTGTACTTGTTGGTGCATTGCCGGGAGCTTTGCCTTGTTTAATTGGCTGGGTTGCGGCAACAAATATTATAAACCCTTACGGGGTTTTTGAAGTGAACGGCAATATTTTTTCGAATGGCGCGGGTTGGGTATTGTTTGCTATACAGTTTCTTTGGCAATTCCCGCATTTTTGGGCAATCGCCTGGGTAGCACATAGTGACTATTCAAAGGCCGGGTTTAAGTTGTTGCCTGCAGATAAAGGGCCAACAAGATTTACAGCTATACAGGCGGTAATGTATAGTGTACTGATGATACCGGTTGGCATTTTGCCATATCTATTTCATATAAGCGGGCAGGTAAGCTTGTGGATAGTATTAGCCTGCAACATTGGTATGGTTGTACAAAGTTTGAGGTTATATAAGGATATGAATGTTAAGGCCGCAAGAAGGGTAATGTTTAGCAGTTATATTTATTTGCCTGTTGTATTATTGGCATTGCTGGCAGATAAGATGAATTGAAGAAAGTCCGGAAAAAGTCCGGAAGTCAGAAAGTCCGTGAGTCCGGAAGAAAGTCATTAAGTCATTGGTCAATAAGTCATTGGGTAAAGCCCAGAAAGGGAGTAATATATTAAAGATGGGCAGCGCCAATCGAGAGAGAACAAACAATTGATAAAATAAAAATACAGTGTGATGATGGCAACAGTGGTAAGCCAGGAGAGAAAGAGGCTTCACCCGCATAAATTTCTTTTGTGGGTTGGCATAGGCAGCATAATAATGATGTTTGCCGGGTTAACGAGCGCCTATATAGTAAGGCGCAGCGCGGCTAACTGGCTGGAATTTTCTTTGCCGCCTGTTTTTTGGTATTCAACTTTTGTAATATTGCTTAGCAGCCTTACCATGCATCTTTCTGTAAAAGCATTTAAGGCAAGGGAAATGATGCGTTACAGAACGTTAATAACAATAACTGCAGGGCTGGGTGTTTTATTCGCAACCTTGCAATTTTTTGGTTTTTATTATTTAAACACACATGGTGTACAACTGCTGGGGCAGGGCAGTAACCCTGCCGCATCTTTTTTAGCAGTAATAACAGGGCTGCATGTGCTGCATGTTTTAGGAGGTGTAATTGCTTTGCTGGTAATTTTTATGCGTGCATACAGCATGCGTATAAAAAGCTATAATGTAACAACTATTGAAATAGCGGGTACTTACTGGCATTTTGTTGATATATTATGGGTTTACCTGTTCATATTTTTTAACTTAGTATAGATAAAGTAAAAAAGTTGCGAATTATGCAGCTTTTTTGAGCACGAGCCAATAAATTTGCGAACGAAATTTTTTTAATCAACATGGCTACAACAACTGCAATGGCAACAGCGGCTCCTAAATACTGGAGCGGAGGTAAAAGCCCTTATAATGTAGAGTACGGCAAACTGATGATGTGGCTCTTTTTAATGAGCGATGCCTTTACTTTCGGCGCTCTTTTGATCGCTTATGGTACAACACGTTTTTCTGCCAACGGCTGGCCTAACCCTAATGAAGTATTTAACAAGTATCCGGGTGGCGCCAACGCGCCGCTTGTGTTTGTGAGCATTATGACCTTTATACTCATTATCAGTTCTGTAACAATGGTATTGGCAGTACAGGCCGGGCAACAAATGAACAGGAAAAAAGTAGCCTTCAACCTGGTATTAACCATTCTCGGTGGCGTGGCTTTTTTAAGCTGCCAGGCATGGGAATGGACAACATTAAAACTTAATGAACATGCATGGTGGGGCCACAATCCTTTTCTAAATTCAAATGGCACTGTTGGCCACCAGGATTTCACTAATTTCTTTTTTACAATTACCGGCTTTCACGGGTTTCATGTATTTTCCGGCGTTATCATCAATATTGTAATGCTTATAATGACGCTGACTGGTTTTTTTGACAGAAGAGGCCATTACCTGATGATAGAAAAAGCAGGTTTGTACTGGCATTTTGTTGATCTTGTTTGGGTGTTTGTATTTACCTGTTTTTACCTTATTTAATTTTTTGAAAGAATAAATAATTTTTTGATGGAACAACATACTGCTTACAGCGACGTGCATCACGCAGAAGTTCATGGCGGGGGTACAAAAGAGATAATTAAAGTAACTATTATTTTATCAGTATTAACCGTAATTGAGTTAGCGCTTGGTTTAATGATGTTCAAATTAAAAATGCCTGATGGAAGCCTTGAAAAGGATTTTACTAAAGGTGTGATCGTTATATTAATGATGGCTAAAGCATTTTATATTGTTGGTTATTTTATGCACCTTAAACATGAAGTGCGAAATCTTATCTTAACAGTTGCTGTGCCAATGGGGTTGTTTATTTGGTTTATTATTGCATTTCTTTACGACGGCAACTCGTTTAAGAATCTTAAAAACGAATATAATCCAGCCTATAAAGAAAGGACTACAACACAAAAAGCGCTGCCGGTAAAAGAGGAAAAGCAAGAAGAGAAGAAGAAAGGCGTGACGGACTAAAGTGAATAAATTAACTTATTAATTAATCATGCAACCATCCTGCCTTGCAGGATGGTTTTTTTATAAAACCTATTATGAATATAAAAGCATTGGTTGCAGTTTGTATAGCAGTGCTTGTACCGCTTACCTGTTACCTTATTCTTAAACAGGCAAGCGATAAGGCAGTAATAATGCCAGCCCATTATTTGCCGGACAGGACAATCGACACGGTTATAGGTGGTAAAATGAGCACAGATACCGTTTGGCACACCGTAAATAATATAAAACTGGTGAACCAATTGGGCGATACCGTGCATTTGCACGATATACAGGGCAAAGCTATCGTGATGGACTTTTTCTTTACCAGTTGCGGCTCTATTTGCCCCACGCTAACACGCAATATGGTTAAGCTGCAGCGCTCTTTCAGTGAAGGCGGCGACCCGATGCATAAAATAGATACATCTGTTGTTCATTTTGTTTCTTTTACGGTTGATCCTGAAACAGATTCTGTTGCAAGATTAAAAGCCTATGCTGACAAGTATGGCGTTAACCCCGACAATTGGTGGATGCTGACAGGATCAAAAGATTCGATATATAATTTTGCATTTGAACAGTTAAAGGTTGATAAGTTCAGTATAGAACCTATTGACCCTAATTTTGTACATACAAGCCGTTATGTTTTGCTTGATAAATATTACCAGGTACGCGGGTATTATAACGGGCTTGACTCAAATTCAATATCGCAATTATCAAAAGATATTGGTTTACTGATGCTGGCAAAAGATAAAGACGACGCATTGCCTTTTGACCCTTTGGAGATGATAGTGTTCCTGGTACTGGCAGTCGTTATTTCGGTAATTGTTATAACGCTTATATTCAGAAAAAAGAAAAATAACACATAAATAAATGATTGGTATGCTGGAAGCAAGTTTTGAAAAGAATGACGTTAAAGCGCGATGGCTTATTCTTACTTTTTCGTTTGTGATATTTGCTGCGGTGGTGTTGCTTGGGCATTTTAAGCTGATTGTTGACCTGGGGTTTAACTTGCATATTTTTGCAAAGCTTAACGCGCTTATCAATGCACTTGTTGCCATACTGCTTGTGGCGGCCCTTATTGCGGTTAAAAACAAAAAATATCACACGCATAAAACGCTTATGCTTTTTTCATTGGCGCTATCCATTATTTTTCTTGTATCTTATGTGGCTCACCGGCTGCTTACAGGGGAAGCTGTATTTGGCGACGCAAACCACGATGGCATATTAAGCGCTGATGAAAAGGCGACCGTTGGCAACATACGGTATGTTTATTACACTATTCTGGCTACTCACGTTTTTCTCGCGGCCATTATATTGCCATTTATTCTTTTTACTGCTTACAGGGCGCTTATTGCTGAATACCCCATGCATAAAAAGCTTGCCCGCTATACGTGGCCCCTATGGTTTTATGTGGCTGTTACGGGGCCGGTGGTGTATTTTTTTATTAGCCCGTATTACAGGTAGAGGGAGATTAGCTTTTGGTTATTTTATAAAAGGATTTGCAAATTGTCTATGGTATAGAAAACCAGAAAGAAAAATTCTGATGGATAAGGAATAGAATCAGTAAATGTTATTCTTTTTATATGTTCTTTTCCATAATTGGTTTATGATAGGGATCTTTTTCAATCAAGGCTTTTAAAATTTTATCTCGGACGTAAAGAACTATATTCAATTCATTTTCCAATATATTTATAAATTCTTCAAAATCCATAAGTATAAAAATTGCGTTCCTTATAATCCCTTCTTTTGCAGCAATTATTGCAGAATCTGTAAATCCAGAAGCAGAAATAAATATACCGTTTGGGCGGGGTCGGCTGAACACACGACCTAAGTGTTGATGAACATCTTGATTGGAAACGGGTTTATTAAGCCATTTCATTTCAACCAAATAAATCTGATTATCAATCTCAACGACGCCATCAATTTGTTCAATGATGCCTTCATTAGTATCTCCAGTTAGCGTAAATGCGTCTCTTATTAATATCCCATTTACTTCAAATAAAGAGTTTAATACTGTTTCAAGTTTCTTACCCCGCTCTTGTGCATTTTTGATTTGAAATAATGAATAAAATTGATTTTTTATATTGTCTAACTTTTCTCTATAAATCTTTATTTCATTCGCTTTTTTCAATTGTGCTGCTCGATGTTTAGCGAGTTCCTTTTCTCGTTCTTGTTCCATTCGAGTGAATGCGTCCTTAGTCTGAATAACCTTTCTCACTTCTGCGACATATCCTTTGGCAGAGAATTGATCTTTAGGCCAGCAATTGGTAAAGGTCTCAAACTCGGAAATTCGTTTTAATAACTCCCTTCTTTGGCTCAAATACAGGTCAGTATGTTCATTCAGTCTTGTTAAAAGCGTTCGTGTTATTTCATATTTGCTAATACTATTTTTATCCACTTCTATTTTATTTGCTAAATCTACATAGAGCGAATCGGTTACTCCTGCACCTCTGAAAAAAAGTATTACGTCCTTTTTCCCTTTACAAAGAAGTGGAATAGTTTGAATTAAAAGTTCAAATAATTCTGGAGGGTAATGAAACGTTTCTGTTGTATGTATTTCCATACATTAATTTATTACACTTTTGCTAAATCAAAAAGTGTTTTAAGATTTTTTTCTTTTATGCCAAATTATTGAAATTTCAGCTATAAGCCAATGTTTTTCATAATATCCAATTGATAGTAGCTTTAGACTTCACTGGTTTTTATTAAAAATCGATTGCTAATGAGATAGAGTGAAAATCCTCTAAGACAGAAGATTGATCGAACCTCAATTAAATTTAAGCCGTATCCCCTGTTTGGACTTTGGAATTTGTTTTTTTGGAATTTACCTCATTATACTTTCCCCAATACAACCATGGCCTTCAGGTTTGGCGTGGGGCTGCCACCTTTCTTTTCAAGTGTTATAGCAAATTTCTGGGCTTTTGGGATATTTTTCATTTTACAAACACCGTCGCAATCGCCAATTAATCCGGCATCAACGGGATTGCCATCCACTATTGCCCATAACTGGTATTGCATACCTGCCGGTGTTTGCTGCAGGTTATTGGCAAGTACATACACATCTTTTGTTTTGGTATCCCAATAAACGGTTGCAAGATTATCCTGCTTGCCGGGCACACCCGGCATTTTCACTACGCGCATGGCGCTATCCTGTAAAATATTAATGCTTTGCTCTAAGTTGCTGAACTTGGTTTGATAAGTATTATTGTTTGCCTGCAGGCTGTTTTTTTCAATCAGTAAAGCTTCGTATTTGTCTGAGGCTGACTTGTAATTATTATAATAATATACATTCATCGCAGCGCTTATAATAAAAAGAATGATTGATGCTGCAGCTATAGTTCTCCAAAAACTAAAAGAGGGGAGCTGCTTAACTTTTGTATCACCGGTTTCTTCTTTATTGCCCCCTGGCTGCATTATAAGAACCTTTGGTGCCTCAAATTCATCAGAAAGGGCATCCATTAACTGTTGCTTTATCTCAGCAGGCGGCATAATACTATCCTGCATGGCCTGCTGTTGTATAAGCAATGCAAATTCATCAACAGCCTGTTTTATTTCAGGATGTTGCTTACCGAGTGATTCCAGTTCTGCAGCCTCTTCCGGGCTGGCCAAACCCAGTACGTAGCTTTCAATTATTCCACTCTCTATATATTCTTTAATGTCCACTTTCCAGTTTACGGTTTAATTATTTGGCGTAATTGAATAAGGGCTGTTCTCAGCCTGGTTTTAACTGTTCCAAGAGGTATGCCCATTATTTTGGAGATCTCTTCCTGGGTGTAGCCTTGAAAATAAGCGAGTTCAATAAGTGTTTTGTATTCTTCTTTAAGTTTATGAACCAATTTTCGAAGGCCTATTTTATCAATATTTGTATCAATGCTGCCGGCAGATTCATATACGGTTTCTGTCAATTCCCGGTTTTGCTGGCTATTTTGAAATGCTTTGCTCCGTATGGTGTCTATTGATGCATTTCGGGTAACATTTATCATCCAGGTGAACAGCCTTCCTTTGGTGGCATCATAAGAATCTATCTGCCGCCATATCTTCACAAATACCTCCTGTAGCACGTCATTAGCCAGTTCCCGGTCAGGAATGATAGATAAAATTACCGAATAAATGGCGCCTGAATAGTTATCGTATAAATAGCTAAACGCGGATTGCTGCCGTTCTTTCAACAGAATCACCAACTCCGCTTCAGAATATTTATTGCCTGATTCAAGCATTTTCGGTGGATTTGTCCAGGTTTTTTAAGCAGAAATTAACTTTATCCAACCAGCTTTGCATAAGCAGCGGCATCCATCAACCCGTCAAGATCGGCGGGGTTATTCACCGTTAGCTTAACCATCCATCCTTTACCATAGGGATCACTGTTAACGAGTTCGGGCTCGTTTTCAAGCGCGCTATTAACTTCTTCCACGGTGCCTGCAACAGGTAAAAAAAGGTCACTTACTGTTTTTACCGCTTCAACAGTGCCAAATATCTCTTCCGCATTTAGGGCCTTGCCAACGGTGGTAATATCAACATATACAATGTCGCCTAACTCTCCCTGCGCAAAATCAGTAATGCCAATTAATGCAGTGTTACCCTCAACTAATTTTATCCACTCGTGGTCTTTGGTGTACTTTAAATCGGATGGAAAACTCATAATGCTGTTTTTATTGAAGTACAAATATTAAATTTTCTTTTATAAGCAACAACAAAACACCTGTAATGCTTGCTTCTTTTTACCAACTAATTATTTTTAGCCCGGCAGGCGAACAATTTTGGGCTTTGCAGTTATGGTTAAGCTCAATTCAGCATTTTAATTTTCATGCGCACATCTTTAACTGGGCGGTTGTTTGCATCGCGGGGCAATGCAGCAATTTTATCAATTACTTCCAACCCTTTTATCACCTCGCCAAAAACAGTATAGTTCTGGTCAAGAAAAGGGGTGCCACCAACCGTTTTGTAAATTGTACGTTGCGCGTCTGTATAATAAAACGCTGGGTTCAGTGGACGCACCCTCGAACATTCAATTTCATTCAACTTAAGGTCGTCAAAAACCTGGCCCTGTACAATATAGAATTGG
>JABDFW010000008.1 GCA_013286305.1 Bacteroidota bacterium | reverse complement strand
GGCCAGCATATTGCTGTTACAGGTATGTCTGGCAGTGGTAAAACCTTGTTGGCAAAAGTGCTAGCAGGCAAGTTATTTCACTACGGGACTGTTGAATATTCCATTAAAAACTCCCGGATAACTTTTGTAGAACAACATTATTATTTTAAAAACCTTTCTAACACTTCAGAGTTTTATTATCAGCAGCGTTATAATAGTTTTGAGAGCGATAATACATTGACCGTATTGGAAGAATTACACCAGTTAACGGATGATGAAATAAAAATAGATGGCTTATTAAGCCAGCTTCAGTTGCAGCATAGGAAAGATGCTGCTTTATTGCAACTCTCCAGCGGTGAACATAAACGCTTTCAATTAATAAAGGCTTTTTTGCAGGATGCTGATATTTTAATTATCGATAACCCTTTTACAGGCCTTGATGTAAAAAGCCGCGAGCAGTTGCATACTCTTATTAATGAAAAAGCTGCAGACGGTGTAGCTGTTATTTTAGTTACCGATATTCACCAACTTCCTGAATGTATAACACACATCGCACTTCTCGAAAATGGAAAGCTAAAAGTTTTTGAAGAAAAAAATGTTTTCCTGGCACACCATATTCACCACTTAAACCCACATACTTCATTTGGCGGCGACATACCATTCCGGCAGATGAACAGCGATTTTGATATCGCTGTAAAAATGGAAAATGTTCGGGTTGCCTACCAACAAAAAGTGATCATTGAAAATATGAACTGGCAGGTCAACAGTGGCGAAAAATGGCTGTTAAGGGGCGCGAATGGTGCGGGTAAATCAACGCTGTTAAGCCTGGTTACAGGTGACCACCCGCAAGCATACGCTAATAAAATAGTTTTATTTGACAGGAAAAGGGGCACAGGCGAAAGTATTTGGGATATTAAACGAAAGATAGGGTATGTGTCACCTGAATTGCATTGGTATTTTGATACAAATATTACATGCTATAATACTATAGCATCTGGTTTTTTTGATACAATCGGGTTATATAAAAAATTAACCCCGGAACAGGACAACATATTACGGCAATGGTTGGGTTTTTTGCGATTATCTCATGTGCAACAAAAGCCCCTTGCGACAATTTCGACGAGCCAACAGCGTTTGATTTTGCTGGCAAGAGCTTTAGTAAAAAATCCGCCATTGCTTGTTTTTGATGAGCCCTGCCAGGGCCTTGATGAAGAACAGGTGCAAAATTTTGTTGCCTTAACCGATGTATTGTGTACAAGATTGAATAAGACATTGATATATGTTAGCCATTATGAACAGGAAATACCAAAATGTATTACAAATGTTTTGGAATTGCTGGTGGATGGTTACCAAATAAGTGCAGTTAGTAAAGCAGTGATAGCTGCTTAGCGAACCTTAAAAAAACAAACTATTCTTAAAAGGATAGAGGTGTTATGGAAAAGAATATAACGGTAATATTGGGCGATGGCATAGGGCCTGAAGTTACACGCCAGTCAATTAAAGTATTAGAGGCAGTGGGGCATCAATATGGCCATACATTTAATTATACCTATTGCCTGATGGGGGCAGATGCCATTGACAAAACCGGCAACCCCTTGCCTGATGAAACAATTGAGAGTTGTTTAAATAGCGATGCGGTATTGTTTGGCGCAATAGGGCATCCCAAATATGATAATGACCCTACAGCGAAAGTAAGGCCCGAGCAAGGGCTGCTTAAATTGCGTAAAAGCCTGCAGTTGTTTGCCAATATACGCCCGATAACTACATACCCATCGTTGCAGCATTTATCGCCGCTTAAAGCGAAACAAATGGAAGGGGTTGATTTTATTATATTTCGCGAGCTGACAGGTGGAATTTATTTTGGTAAGAAGGAGTTGAGTGAGGACAAAACCCGGGCAAGTGACGATTGCGTTTATACCCGTCCCGAAATTGAAAGAATAGCACACCTTGCTTTTAAATATGCACAACAGAGAAAAAGGAAATTGACATTGGTTGATAAAGCCAATGTATTGGAAACATCGCGCTTATGGCGAAAAGTAGTTCAGGAAATAGCGGGGCAATATAACGATGTATTAGTTGACTACATGTTTGTTGATAATGCCGCCATGCAGATTATACTTAACCCTAAACAGTTTGACGTAATACTTACGGAAAATATGTTTGGTGATATTATCAGTGACGAGGCAAGTGTATTAAGTGGTTCGCTGGGATTATTGCCATCTGCTTCTATAGGAACCGGAACTGCATTGTTTGAGCCCATTCATGGCTCATACCCGCAGGCAGCAGGCAAGGACATTGCCAATCCGTTGGGCTCCATTTTATCTACAGCCATGATGCTCGATTATTTAGGAATGCCGAACGAAGCTGCACACGTGCGTGATGGTGTTAACTGGACCTTGCAGAACAGTTTTGTAACAAAAGATATTGACAGCATAAATTTTTATTTCACTTCCACTATCGGGGAGCTGATAGCAGATTTTGTAAGCAACAAAATAACCGGCGAAGTGAATAAGGGAAATATAGAGTTGAGAAAATCGACGATCATATGACCACGATTTTGACCTGATTTTTCTGATTGCCCTGAACGCTTATTGAATATGGAGTACAAGTATAGTGAAATAACGGAGAAAATAATTAAAGCATGCATGACAGTACATGGTGCATTGGGTAATGGCTTCCAGGAAATTATTTGTCAGAGAGCTTTGGCAATAGAGTTTGAATTGATGGGGATTGATTTTAAAAAGGAAGCCAGTGTGCAAATCTATTATCGCGATAAATTAATTGGTGACCGAAGGGTTGATTTTTTAGTTGAAGGAAAAATAACAGTTGAAATAAAGGCTTTAAGTAAGTTAGAAAATAGCCACCTCAACCAGGGGCTTAATTATTTGGAGGCTTATAATTTTGAGGTAGGTATGTTAATAAATTTTGGTGCGGGCAGCCTTGAGTGGAAAAGGTTATTTAATAAAAAGTATAAGCCGTTGCCGGGGGCTTAGCCTGATTATAAGTAAAAGGCCCGTCAGGGCAATCAGAAAAATCAGGTCAAAATCGTGGTCAGATCTTTGCAGTTTGAACAGGCTTTCATATATTCGTAGTATATAAAGCCGCTATGCTTAGAAACAGGATAAATAATATTGTAAACAATATCACAATAGTTGTGGTAGTCGTTGTCATTATTATTCCTGCCCTGCATGGAGGTATAAGTTAGTTATAACAATAAACAAATTATAGCAAACCCGCCTCCACAGAGAGGCGGGTTTTTTATTACTCATTTATTATGTGGATATGCCCAAAATGCGGACGTAGCTTTAAAAAAGCTGAGCAAATACACGGATGTAAGCTTGTTGATAAGGAAAGCTTTTTTATAAAGCGGCCGCCATTATTGAAAGGATTATTTGAGGAAATAGAGGCAATAGTCAAAACTTTTGGCAGGTACAGGGAAGAAGCAGTTGCGCCGGATGTGATTTTTTTTAAAACAAAAAGTACCTTCCTGGCAGTAAAGGTTAAGAAGAGCCACCTGGAGATTGAGTTTTTTTTAGATCACCTGGAAGATGTGCCGCCTGTTGCAAAATTTTTACAAACATCCAAACACAGGGTGGTGCATATTGTAAAGGTTGACGGTGAGAAAGATATAGATGAACAGTTAAAGAAATGGATGAAACAATCATACGAGTTGATAAATAAAAGTTGAATAATAAACAATCTGTTGAAGTGTGCGACGCAACAAATTTTTAGTAAAGAACAAAAGCCGGAATAATAAACACAAAGATTTAATCATGAACCAGCAAAATGGCAGTAATCAAGTTTCAAATCCCCCTTCAGGGGATAGGGGTATGGCGGAACTTAACAAGTACAGTAAAACGTTAACACAGGATCCAACGCAACCTGCGGCGCAGGCAATGTATTATGCTATAGGCTTTACTGAAGAAGATTTTAATAAAGCACAAGTGGGCATTGCAAGTATGGGCTGGGATGGCAACCCCTGTAATATGCACCTGAACGATCTTGCGACAGATGTGAAAAAAAGCGTTAATGCAACAGAAGGTTTGCTTGGTTTGCGTTTTTATACCATCGGTGTAAGTGATGGTATAAGCATGGGTACTGACGGTATGCGTTTTAGCCTGGTTAGCCGCGACCTGATCGCTGACAGTATTGAAACAAACGCCGGTGGCCAATATTATGATGCCTTAATTACAATACCCGGCTGTGATAAAAATATGCCCGGCTCTATTATGGCTATGGGCAGGCTTAACCGCCCTTCTATTATGTTATATGGCGGTACCATAGCCCCCGGGCATTACAACGGCCAGGACCTGAATATTGTCTCGGCTTTTGAAGCGCTTGGCCAGAAGATCGCAGGTAACCTGGATGAAGCTGATTTTAAAAATATTGTTCGCCACTCTTGTCCCGGTGCTGGCGCCTGTGGAGGCATGTACACGGCAAATACGATGGCCAGTGCCATTGAAGCGCTTGGTATGAGCCTGCCTAATTCATCATCTAACCCGGCATTGAGCGAAGACAAACAAAAAGAATGTGCTGCGATTGGCAAGGCAATAAAATTGTTATTGGAAAAAGATATTAAGCCCAGGGACATTATGACACGTAAAGCATTTGAAAATGCAATTACAGTTGTAATGGTTCTTGGCGGCAGTACCAATGCCGTATTGCATTTAATTGCAATGGCAAAAAGTGTAGGAGTGCCATTGTCGCAGGATGATTTCCAGGTCATCAGCGACAGAATACCGGTACTTGCAGATTTTAAACCAAGCGGCAAATATTTGATGCAAGACCTGCATGCAAAAGGAGGGTTGCCTGCCGTTATGAAATATTTATTAAACAACGGGCTTTTGCACGGCGAATGTTTGACAGCGACGGGTAAGACCGTTGCAGAAAACCTGGCCGATGCACCTGACCTTGATTTTAACACACAGGATATTATACATCCGCTGGAGAACCCGCTGAAAAAAACAGGCCATTTGCAAATATTGTATGGCAACCTTGCAGAAGGCGGCAGTGTTGCGAAAATAAGCGGAAAAGAAGGCGAACGTTTTGAAGGCTCTGCAAGAGTGTTTGACGGCGAGCACGATCTTATAAAAGGTATTCAGAGCGGACGTGTTCATGCGGGTGACGTGGTGGTAATAAGGCACATCGGCCCTAAAGGAGCACCTGGTATGCCCGAAATGCTAAAGCCTACCGGAGCTATTATAGGCGCGGGGCTTGGTAAATCGGTAGCACTAATAACGGATGGAAGGTTTAGTGGTGGTACGCATGGGTTTGTCGTCGGGCACATCACTCCGGAAGCGTTTGAGGGAGGATTGATAGCCCTGGTAAAAGATGATGATGTAATTGAAATTGATGTAGTACACAAAAAGATGACGCTTAAAGTGAGTGATGAGGAAATAGCTAAGCGGAAGGCAGCCTGGAAACAGCCTGCATTAAAAGCAACAAATGGGGTTTTATATAAATATGCAAAGAATGTTAAGAATGCCGCTGAAGGTTGTGTGACGGATGAAATGGGTTGAACTGCAATTAACATTCAAGCTGAATATTGATCGTTAAAAAATAAAAATTGGATTATGGAAATCCTTGAAATAATAGAAGAAAGAATTTCGGTACCTGCAAAAAAAACAGTTAGCATTACCGGGAGCGAGGCAGTACTGGAAGCCATGATAGCAGAAGGTGTAAAAACTATTTTCGGTTATCCCGGCGGCGCCATTATGCCTATTTATGATGCATTGTACGATTACCAGGATAAACTGGAACATATATTGGTACGCCACGAGCAGGGCGCCATACATGCCGCGCAGGGTTTTGCGCGAACATCCGGTAAAGTGGGTGTTGTATTTGCAACCAGCGGCCCCGGTGCAACAAATTTAGTTACGGGTTTGGCTGATGCACAAATTGACAGTACTCCGCTGGTATGTATAACAGGCCAGGTGTTTGCGCACCTGCTGGGTACAGATGCTTTCCAGGAAACTGATGTTATAAATATAACTACACCCGTTACCAAATGGAATTACCAGGTAACAGACGCTACAGAAATACCTGCTGCACTTGCAAAGGCATTCTATATTGCCAAGAGCGGCCGCCCCGGCCCGGTGCTGATTGATATTACCAAAAATGCGCAAGTGCAAAAATTTGATTATGAAGGCTACACTAAATGTAAAAAAGTACGCAGCTACCGCCCCAAGCCAATCGTGCGTAAAGAATATATTGCCCAGGCAGCAAAGCTTATTAATGAAGCGGAAAGGCCTTTTGTAATATTTGGCCAGGGTGTGATTCTCGGCGAAGCAGAAAATGAATTAAAGGCATTTATTGAAAAAGGCGGTTTACCGGCCGCATGGACTATTCTTGGCTTAAGTGCATTAGAAACCGGCCATCCTCTAAATGTGGGTATGCTTGGCATGCACGGCAATTATGGCCCAAATGTGCTTACCAATGAATGTGATGTATTGATAGCGGTGGGTATGCGTTTTGACGACCGTGTTACAGGCCGTTTGGATAAATATGCAAAGCAGGCAAAAGTTATTCACCTGGATATTGACCCTGCTGAGATTGATAAAAATGTAAAGGCATTAGCGCCTGTATGGGGCGATTGCAAGGAAACATTGCCCCTGTTAACTGAACTGATTGAAAAGAAAGAACATACCGCATGGCTACAGCGTTTTCATGAAGCAACGGTAAAAGAAAATGAAATAGTGATCTATGATGAACTTCATCCTTCTAAGCAAGAGATGAGCATGGGCGAAGTAATAGATGCCTTGAACGAATTTACCAAAGGTGATGCTGTTATTGTAACAGATGTAGGCCAGCACCAGATGGTAGCCTGCCGTTATGCAAAATTTACACAGTCAAAAAGTAATGTTACTTCCGGGGGCTTAGGCACCATGGGTTTTGCATTGCCTGCAGCAATAGGGGCAAAATATGGAGCGCCGGAAAGAACGGTGGTTGCTATTATTGGCGATGGTGGTTTTCAAATGACCTTGCAGGAACTTGGCACTATTATGCAGTTTGGTGCTGACGTTAAGATCATTATTCTGAATAACAGGTTTTTGGGCATGGTGCGCCAATGGCAGGAACTGTTTAATTCCCGGAGATATTCTTTTGTAGATATTCAAAGCCCCGATTTTGTAATGATCGCTAAAGCGTATGGTATTGCAGGCAAATCTATCAGCGACAGAAAAGATTTGAGATCAACATTAAAGGAAATGCTTGAACATGAGGGCTCTTACCTGCTGGAAGTAATGGTGGGTAAAGAGAATAATGTGTTCCCGATGGTGCCGCAGGGTTGTGGTGTAGGAGAGATAAGATTGAAGTAGGAGAACAGATGCCCCCGTCCGTACCGGCACAGGCGGCCCTAAAGGGGAAGAAGAGGCATTATTATAAAATTTATTAACAAACAACTCCCCGTTAAGATAGGGTGGTTTAAAAAGCCCCGCTTTAGGGGATAGGGATTATGAAACAAGAATATACTGTTACAGTTTATACAGAAAACCAGGTTGGTTTGCTAAACCGTATCGCGATCATTTTTTCGCGGCGTAAGATCAATATAGAAAGTTTAAATACATCACCTTCGGAAATTGAAAGCGTTCACCGTTTTACTATTGTAATAAACGAAACAGAAGAGGTTGTGCGTAAGCTTTGCCGCCAAATTGAAAAGCAGGTTGAAGTTTTAAAAGCTTATTATAATACCAACGAAGAAATTGTTTGGCAGGAACTTGCTCTGTATAAAGTGCCTACCGATGTAATTGCAGAAAAAGTAAAAGTAGAAAGATTGCTGCGCCAGTTTGGGGCAAGAGCAGTATTGATCCGCAAGGATTATACGGTGTTTGAAACATCAGGCCACCGCGAAGAAACAGAAGGTTTGATCAAAGCACTGGAGCCTTATGGTTTAATAGAGTTTGTACGCAGTGCGAGAGTGGCTATTATAAAAACAAGTAATGGGTTTCATGAAAAATTAAAAGAATTTGAACAGGGGGAACCGGGCGAAGAAGTGGTGGAGAACGAATTTTTGAATAAGCAGGAAGAAGTATTTAGTATGTAAACTCTCGATACGATCTGACGGTCTCCGTCTGATTGTGATAGTTGAGAACAGTTGTAATAAATTAAAATACCCCTTTAGGCCCGCCCGGATGACTGGCCGGACGGGGATAGGGGCATGGTCTATGACAATAGGTATGGTGATTTTTCCGGAATTAACTCAACTGGACCTTACGGGCCCTTATGATGTATTTGGTAGATTGCCAGGTGTACAAATTCTTTTGGTGGCTGAAAGTTTAGCACCGGTCACAAGTGATGCAGGACTGGTACTTACACCTGATATAACATTTGACGATTCGCCGCAGGTTGATATATTATTTGTTCCCGGTGGTAAAGGAGTGTTTGGCGCAATGCAAAATAAAAAGTTGTTGCATTATTTACAGCAACAGGCAGTGCATGCAAAATATGTTACATCTGTTTGCACAGGCGCTTTAGTGTTGGCTGCAGCAGGTTTGTTGAATGGGTATAAAGCCACAACACATTGGCTGTCGTTAGGCCTGCTGAGCCTGTTTGATGTGGAGGTGTTGGAAGAAAGGGTAGTGATGGACAGGAACAGGATAACAGGAGGAGGTGTAACCGCCGGAATAGATTTTGGTTTATTTGTAGTTGCTGAATTGGCAGGCGAAAATGCAGCTAAGGAAATTCAGTTGATGATGGAATATAACCCGTCACCACCATTTAATGCGGGCTCACCCAAAACAGCGGAGAAAGAAATTGTTGATAAGGTAATAGACGCAAGAAAGGAAATTCAACAGGAACGGCTGGAACTGATAACAGATATTATTAAGCAGAACCTTGATACAATTAAATGATATAATAGATGATTGTACAAAAAAAGTAATATCGAAATAATCAATGTTGAAATATTCAATACTCAATGTTCAATGCTCAATAAAAAAAAGAACGTACAAGAGTGTGACACAAGTAAAGCAGCATAAGGATATACAGCAGGCAAACAAAAAATTTCTATAACCAACAACAAGTAATATTTAAAAACCAGCCCCGGAACTTCCTTTAGGGTGGGGCGTACAAAACAACAAACATGGCAAAATTAAATTTCGGCGGGGTAGAAGAAAATGTAGTTACCCGCGACGAGTTTCCGTTAAGCAAAGCACAGGAAGTTTTAAAAAATGAAACCATAGCAGTAATAGGTTACGGCGTGCAGGGCCCCGGCCAGGCATTGAACCAGCGCGACAATGGTATTAATGTAATTGTTGGGCAACGCAAAAGCTCCAAAACATGGGATAAAGCAGTAGCTGATGGCTTTGTGCCCGGCGAAACTTTATTTGACATTGAAGAAGCCTTAGAACGTGGTACCATTATTTGTTACCTGCTCAGCGACGCAGCGCAAATTGAATTATGGCCTACGGTTAAAAAACATTTAACTGCCGGCAAAGCTTTATATTTTTCACATGGGTTTGGTATTACGTTTAACGAACAAACAGGCATTATTCCTCCCGCTGATGTAGATGTATTTTTGGTTGCTCCTAAAGGCTCGGGAACATCTTTGCGGAGGATGTTTTTGCAGGGGCGTGGATTGAACAGCAGCTATGCTATTTTTCAGGATGCAACAGGCAAAGCAAAAGACAGAGTTATTGCACTTGGCATTGCGGTGGGCAGCGGCTACCTTTTTGAAACCAACTTTAAGAAAGAAGTATATAGCGATCTTACCGGTGAGCGCGGAACTTTAATGGGTGCTATTCAGGGAATTTTTGCTGCACAGTACCAGGTGCTGCGTGATAAAGGCCATACCCCCTCAGAAGCATTTAACGAAACAGTAGAAGAACTAACGCAATCATTAATGCCTTTGGTTGCAGAAAATGGTATGGACTGGATGTATGCCAATTGCAGCACTACAGCGCAGCGTGGCGCATTGGATTGGTGGAAAAGGTTTCGTGATGCAACGGCGCCTGTATTTAAAGAATTGTATGAAAGCGTTGCTGCAGGCAAAGAAAGCCAGCGCAGTATTGACAGCAACAGCCAGCCTGACTATCGTGAAAAACTGAATGAAGAATTAAAAGAACTGAGGGAAAGCGAAATGTGGCGTGCAGGTAAAACGGTAAGAAGCTTAAGGCCTGAGAACCAATAAGAGGATGCCCCGGCCCTGAAGGGAGTAGTAGTGAGTAAAAGAGTGGAGGCTATGAGAATAGGATACTTTTTTATTATACAAGGGATGGCAGTTTTTAAAAGTTGCCATCCCTTTGTTTCCTTAGCATTTGTTTTAAAGTAAAATAAATTTAATGGAAGAAACATTACCGGAAGAATCATTGCCGCAACAGCCGCCGGAAAAAGCACTGCAGGTTGCCCTGGGGAAAAAAGAAAAGAAAGAATTGCCCGAGGTGATAGCCGTGCGCAACTGGAAGGAATATGTAGGTGAATCCACGCTTATTATATTCAGCGTATTGCTTGCATTGATACTTACAGAGTTCTTTAACAGCCTTCATGAAAAGCAGCAAACAAGAGAAATATTACACCAGCTTAAGGAGGAATTGATTACAAATAGCGAATCCGTGAAGTCGCAATATGCTTATCACCTTGAAGTATTTAAGAAAATAGACTCCGCAGAACAATACCCTGCCATTGCTCAAAAATTCTTAAACAATGGGGCAATAAATTTATCAGCAATAACACCACCACCACATGGCATTATGTTGCACGATATTAATGACGTAGCATGGCAGGCTGCCAAGCAAAATAATATTGTTGCTAAAATTGATCTTCGTACATATAGCCTGCTAACAGACATTTATGATAATCAGGCGCGTTTTGCCAACTTAGAACCCGAAATCGGAAAAATTTTGCTTTCGTACGAATCCCGTAGGCCAGAGAATTTGAAAATAACCTTAATTCTTGTGCATGATGCCTTTTATGCCTGGACCGTTGAAAGGGTGCCTAATCTTTTAAATTTATATAAGAGGGCAATCGATAAGCTGGCAGAATATTGATATGCGGAAAACAGGAGTTGCTGAAAATAAATTAACTTTAGGGTATGAAAGAAATTACTTTTTTAGTACATGAAGCAGATGAAGGGGGCTATTATGCACAGGCCGCAGGGTTAGGAATTTTTGCTGAAGGGGAAACAATAGAGGAGTTAAAAGAAAATATAAAGGGGGGGATAGATTGTTATTTTAATAAGGCCGAAAATACACCAATATTTGCGCATTTGCACTTTGTGCGGGATGAAATTATGGCCTTATGAAAATGCCACGGGATATATCCGGAAAGGATGTAATTAAAGCCCTGAAGGTATATGGCTATCAGGTAATCCGTCAAAATGGAAGTCATATAATGGTTACAACTCAACGGGAAGGAGAACATCATTTAGCAATACCTAACCACGATCCAATTAAAATAGGCACACTCAATGGAATAATAACGCTGGTATCAGTACATTTTGCTATATCAAAAGAGCAGGTGTTAAAAGATTTATTTGGTTAATAATTAAGATAAGTGTGTAACTCAACGAATTTTAGAAATGAAAGCGATATTGTATATTACCATTGAAGCAACATTGCTAAAAAAGGCAAAAATGTATGCTGCAAAAAAAGGGTTAAGCTTATCTGAATTAGTGGAAGATCATTTCAGGATACTCACAAGAAATAAGGAAGAACAATCTCTGCTTGATATACTTGACAGCATGCCAAAACCTGAATTAACCTTTACTGATGATTTTGATTTCAAAAAAGAATATCACGAAGAAAGAAGGCCTAAGTATGGCTTTAAAAATAAATGCTGATAAGGCATTTATAAAATCTGTGATACCTAAACTCATTGTTTATTAACCTGCTGACTTTGTAAAACACTTTATAGATAAAATATTTTTCTCTGCCTGGTTTTATGAATAAAATTACCGACACAACATATCATTTGGATTTTATAGCCGCACACAACCGTCTAAAGGATATAGTTAACTGAACACCGCTTCAGCTTAATCATAATCTTTCACGGAGGTATAGCGCAAATATTTATTTGAAAAGGGAAGACCTGCAGGTTGTACGCTCCTACAAATTACGCGGCGCTTATAATATGATAAGTACATTGCCACCAGAAAAATTGAAGAATGGCGTAACTACCGCCAGTGCGGGCAATCATGCCCAGGGCTTCGCCTATAGTTGCAGGAAGCTGGGTATTAAAGGCGTTATTTTCATGCCTATTATTACCCCCAAACAAAAGGTTAGGCAAACTATGATGTTTGGAGAAGATAGTATTGAAATAGTATTGATTGGCGACACCTTTGATGATTGCGCTGTTGCTGCAAAAAAATATACGGAAGAACACAACATGGCCTTTATTCCGCCATTTGATGATTACCGGATCATTGAAGGGCAGGGAACGGTTGCCGTAGAGATACTTGAGGATTTAACCAACATTGACTACGTATTTGTACCCATCGGTGGCGGTGGCCTGGCATCAGGTGTTGGCACTTATTTTAAAACCGTTTCTTCTTCAACAAAAATAATTGGGCTTGAACCTGAAGGCGCTCCAAGTATGCTGGAAGCATTCAAAGCGGGCTACCCGGTAACATTGAATAGTATAGACAGGTTTGTTGATGGTGCCGCAGTAAAACGTACAGGTGACATTACATTTGCTATTTGCAAAGAAGTGTTAGACGACGTGCGCCTTGTACCCGAAGGGAAAGTATGTTCCACCATTTTGAAATTATACAATGAAGATGCAATAGTGGTTGAGCCTGCCGGCGCATTATCTATCGCTGCGCTTGATGATTATGCAGAATTGATAAAAGGTAAAACAGTGGTTTGCATTGTAAGCGGAAGCAACAATGATATTGACCGTATGCCTGAAATAAAAGAGCGTTCCCTGCAGTATGAGGGATTGAAGCATTATTTCCTGGTGAACTTTGCACAACGGCCCGGTGCCTTGCGGGAATTTTTAAACCTTGTGCTTGGCCCCAAAGACGATATTACCCGTTTTGAGTATATACAAAAAACAAATAAAGAATCAGGGCCTGCATTGGTGGGGATAGAATTGCAATCAAGGCATGATTACGACGACCTGGTTGAAAAAATGCGGCAGTATAATATTGACTTTACGGAGCTAAATAAAGATGATACGTTGTTTGGGTATTTGGTGTAATGAGGTAGCAATAAAAATTTCTTAATAAACTAACACTTGTTATAAAGTATCTTAACGTATCTTCGGGTTCAGTTACAAATGGTAAGCTTATATCAACATATCATTTCTTCTTCCTCTACTCCCGGGACACCCGCCACTACTACTATTACAACAACCCTGTAAAGGGTTAAACAGTATCATATCGCCACCTGGCCTCCTTTTTCAGGAGTGAAAACAAAAAAAGAATATTTTATTCCCATTCCTAAAGATACCAGGAGAAACAAAAGTTAGTAACCCATACATTATTATATAAATATTTCCTCTAAGGAAAAGCATACTATGAAAGTTTTAAAATTTGGCGGTTCTTCGGTAGCAAATGCTGAAAATATTCAAAAGGTAGTTAGTATAATTAAAACCAATACTGAACCCAGTGTAGTTGTTGTATCTGCTTTAGGCGGCGTAACAGACCAACTGCTTAAAGCCGGCAGTTTAGCAGAGAAAAATGATGAAGTATATAAAGAAGTATTGCAGCAATTAGAAAAAAAGCATCTTGATACCGCCAGGGCCTTATTGCCGGTAACACACCAAAGCAGTTGTTTAAGCATGATAAAAAAACACTGCAACGAACTGGAAGAAATATGCAACAGCATATTTTACCTGGAAGAACTGTCGTCCCGCATTATAGACCGCATTGTAAGTTTTGGGGAATTGCTGTCGTCTAAAATTATTTCAGCTTATATGCTGTCTGCCGGTGTGGATCACGATTGGATTGATTCAAGGGCTGTTATAAAAACCAACAGCCATTACGGATTTGCCGCTGTTAATTTCAGTATTACCAACGATCTTATTTCTTACAGGATAACGTCATCCGGAAAAGGTATTTTTTTGGCCCCCGGTTTTATCGCCAGTGATGATCATGGCCACATAACCACGTTGGGCCGGGGCGGCTCTGATTATACGGCTGCTATTTTTGCGGCGGCTGTAAATGCATCGTGCCTTGAAATATGGACAGATGTTACAGGTATGATGACAGCAGACCCGCGCTGGGTACCCAACGCAAAAACCATTAGCCAAATTTCTTACCAGGAGGCAATGGAATTATCGCATTTTGGCGCTAAAGTGATTTATCCCCCAACCATTCAGCCGGTAATGCGAAAACAGATACCCACCTGGATAAAAAACACATTTGCGCCAAATGAAGCCGGTACGGTAATGGGTGAAAACATTATACTTCACACTCCTTTAGAGCCTGCCCCGAATTCAGTTCGGGGGGATGGGGGCTCAGGTATCATCACGGGCATATCCAGTATCAATAACATTGCATTGCTAAGCCTTGAGGGTAGCGGTATGGTAGGTATCCCGGGCTTTTCAAAAAGATTATTTGAAGCATTGGCGCATGAAAACATTAATGTAATACTGATAACACAAAGTTCCTCAGAGCATTCTATTTGCGTAGGCGTAAATAGCGCCGATGTTGCACGGGCAACAGAATCAGTTGACAAAACATTTGAAATAGAAATAGCGCAAGGCCGGGTAGAGCCTTTAAAAATAGAACAGGGCCTTTCCATCATTGCGCTTGTTGGTGATAAAATGAAAAGCCACCCGGGTATAAGTGGAAGAATGTTTGATGCTTTGGGAAGAAATGGCATTAATGTGCGGGCTATAGCACAGGGATCATCTGAAAGAAATATCTCTGCTGTTATCTCTGCAAACGATGTAAAGAAAGGTGTAAACGTTTTGCACGAAGCATTTTTTGAAACAGCGTATAAACAGCTAAATATATTTATTGTAGGCGCAGGCAATGTGGGCAGCAAATTGCTCGGGCAGCTAAAACAGCAACAGCAATTTTTATTGGAACACCTTAACCTGCAGGTGCGGGTAACCGGCATATCTAACAGCAAAAAAATGTTGTTTGTTGGTAATGGTAATGCGATAGATCTTGCCAACTGGAAGGAACTGTTGCTAAATGCACAGGACAATAACCTTGACGAATTTGTTGAAACGGTGATAAATAAAAACCTGCGTAACTCAGTTTTTGTAGATGTAACAGCCAACGCAGAAGTTGCTACTGTATATGACAGGTTATTGTCAAAAGCTGTTTCAGTAGTGGCGTGCAATAAAATAGCTGCCTCATCTTCTTACCAAAACTATAACCATTTAAAGGCGCTGGCAAATGAGTACAATGCACTCTTCCTGTTTGAAACAAATGTTGGGGCAGGGTTACCTGTAATAGGTACTTTAAATGATCTTAGAAGAAGTGGTGATAAGGTAAATAAGATACAAGCCGTTTTATCCGGCACGCTTAATTTTGTTTTTAATAATTATGATGGCACCAGGCCTTTTGCAGAAGTTGTAAAACAAGCCCAGGATGAAGGTTACACAGAACCAGACCCGCGCCTCGATCTTGGCGGCACCGATGTAATGCGTAAAATAATGATACTCGCGCGTGAGGCCGGTGAAAAGATTGAAATGAATGATATTGCCAACAATAGTTTTTTGCCTGCCAGTTGCTTTGAAGGTGATGTAGCCGATTTTTATAAAGAAATGGCAAAGCACGAAGATCATTTTAAAGCGCTATATAAGTCTGCCGGTGCGGAAAATTGTAAGCTTAAATTTGTTGCCAGTTATGCAGATGGTAAAGCACAGGTTGGGTTGCAGCATGTTCCGGCAAACAGCGATTTTTATCATCTTTATGGTAAGGATAATATCGTGCTCTTTTACACACAGCGTTATCCTGAACAGCCACTGGTGGTAAAGGGAGCGGGCGCGGGTGCAGATGTTACAGCAAGCGGTGTATTTGCAGATATAATAAGGGTGGCAACGGTATAAAAGCCGAAGCCCCGGCCCTAAAGGGAGAAGGGAGAAAAGCCAAAGCCCCAACCCTAAAGGGAGAGGAGAGAAAAGCCAAAGCCCCAACCCTAAAGGGAGAGGAGAGAAAAAGTCAACTTGTTAAGTAAATTAAACAGCGGTGAGATTAAATTTCGATAATATAGTTCAATATCATCCTGGCGAAGATAATTCCCAAAAGAATTGGGATATGCATTATGGAGCGCATCCTCTGATATTTAAAAAAGCAGAACAATTAAGAAACAGGATGACTTTTGCAGAAGAATTGATATGGAATTATTTAAAGACGAATGATTGGGGATTCAAATTTAGAAGACAACATCCGATTTCTTTATATGTTGCGGATTTTTACTGTCACAAACTTAAATTGGTAATCGAAATTGACGGGAATATTCACGAACGTGAAGATGTAAAAAGCAATGATATACAACGTGAAGATGATTTGCGGGATTTCGGTCTAACTGTTATTCGATTTAAAAATGAAGAAATAATAGGAAAATTGGAAACTGTTCTTTCAACTATTCAAAAGAAACTTATGCAGTTACACAACCCCCCTTTAGGCCCGCCCGTGCCGGTACGGACGGGGGTAGGGGGCATCTCCATTCTCTCTCCCGCGACCGTTGCAAACGTTGTCTGCGGGTTTGATATACTCGGCTTTGCACTGAACGGCCCGAATGATGAGATCACTTTGCAGTTAAGTGATGAGCCGGGCGTGCACATCATCAACCAGGACGAGTTCGATTTGCCTACCGTGGCAGAAAAAAATGTCAGCGGTGCTGCCTTGCTTGCCCTGCTTGAGGAAACCCCCGACGTAAAAGGCTTTACATTATACAGCAAAAAACACATCAAGCCGGGCAGCGGTATTGGTTCAAGTGCCGCAAGCGCCGCAGGTTCAGTTGTTGCAGCAAATCATTTACTTGGTAACCGTTTTAGTAAGGAAGACCTTGTGCGCTTTGCAATGTTTGGCGAAAAGGTTGCCAGCGGGGTTAAGCACGCCGATAATATTGCACCCTGTATCTACGGTGGTGTCACATTAATTCGTTCTATTCACCCGCTGGATATAGTGCAAATTGATGCGCCGCCGCTGCATGTAACCGTTGTTCACCCGCAGATAGAAGTGCGTACCTCTGACGCGAGGCAAATACTTAAACAGCAGGTATTATTAAAAGATGCTATTAAGCAATGGGGCAATATTGCGGGCCTTGTAGCAGGTTTTATAAAAGGCGATTATGATCTTATTGGCCGCTCGCTTGAAGATGTTATTATAGAACCTATTCGAAGCATCCTCATCCCCGGTTTTGACGAGGTAAAGAAAAATTGTAAAGAAGCAGGCGCATTGGGTGGTGGCATCTCAGGTTCCGGTCCTTCTATTTTTATGCTGAGTAGGGATGCGGAAACGGCAAGGGTTGTTGAAGTCGTAATGAAAGAAGTATATGAAAGAATAGGAGTGGCGTATCAAACGCATGTAACAACAATAAATATGGAAGGCGTGAAGGTTGTACCCCCTGCCCCCGTCCGTACCGGCACGGGCGGGCCTAAAGGGGAGTGAAGAAGCAAATCCAAGGGTTGTTTAATATAACTCAACATTATCTCAATAAATGGTAAGTATAAATTTTAATAAACGGTTTTTGCTTTCCCCCCTTCAGGGGGCGGGGGCACGAGTAGGGGCTTACTATTCTCTCAACCATCAATCCCCGGCGGTAACATTCGCAGAAGCCACGGTAAAGGGGCAGGCGCCTGATAAAGGTTTATATTTCCCTCAGCTTATTCCTTTGTTACCGAAAGGTTTTATTGAGAATATCGGGGACTATTCAAAAGAAGAAATAGGCGTTACAGTTATGCAGCCTTACGTGGGTGATAGCATCCCTGGAAATGTATTGCAGCATATCATCAGTGAAACGATCAACTTTGAGTTTCCATTGGTTAAACTAAATGATGCTGTTTATTCGCTTGAACTGTTTCACGGCCCTACTTTAGCATTTAAAGATGTGGGCGCAAGATTTATGAGCCGTTGTCTTGGTTATTTTAACCGCAACAGCAACCATCATACAACAGTGCTTGTAGCAACTTCCGGCGATACGGGCGGTGCAGTTGCCAATGGTTTTCTCGGTGTGGAAGGGGTTGATGTTGTGATATTATATCCCTCGGGTAAGGTAAGCCCTATACAGGAACTTCAGTTAACCACCCTTGGGCAAAACATTGCCGCACTGGAAGTAACCGGAACCTTTGATGATTGCCAGGCTATGGTAAAGCAGGCTTTCATGGATAACGATCTCAGTCAAAAATTACAGCTTACTTCTGCCAACTCTATCAATGTGGCACGCTGGTTGCCGCAGCAGTTATATTATTTCTTCGCATACCAGCAATGGGCTGACGGGCAGCCGCCTGTTATATCAGTACCGAGTGGCAACTTCGGCAATATTTGTGCAGGTATGTTAGCGTATAGATCAGGTTTGCCGGTGCAACATTTTATTGCAGCCTGCAATGCAAATGATGTAGTGCCGCAGTTTCTGGAAAGTGGCAATTATACTCCGAAACCAGCGGTGGCAACCATTTCAAATGCAATGGATGTGGGCAACCCCAGCAATTTTGTCCGTATCATGGAGATGTTTGACCAAAACACCGGTAACCTCAAATCAATGTTAAGCAGCTATAGTGTTGACGATGCAACTACCGCTCAAACAATAAAAGAAGTATATACAAAATGCGGCTATATGCTTGACCCCCATGGCGCAGTGGGATACTATGCCTTAAGTGAGTATTTGAAAACCCATCCGAATGGTAAGGGCATTTTTCTTGAAACAGCTCATCCCGTTAAATTCCCGGAAGTAGTAGAGCAGGCAACCGGAACCAAAATCCCTTTCCCGGAAAGCGTACAATACCTTGCTGCCAGGGAAAAGAAAAGTATTTTAGTGGATGCAAATTTTGAATCGTTGAAAGAGTGGTTGATCGGCCGGGGCTGAGCAAGACTACAGATTGTTTAACTTAATGACTTATTGACCAATGACTCACTGACCATATTTTTTACCACGGCGATTCACCATAATCGCTGATAAACTTTCCAGTAGGGCCATCGTTACCAAGCGTAGCATATTGCACGATTATTTGTGCGGCATCTTCAGCTGTTTTAGTTCCCCTATTCTCATTAAAATCTGTTTTTGTATAACCGGGGTTAACGGCATTAACTTTAAACGGGGTATCCCGCAATTCATAAGCCAGCGATACCGTATAGGCATTCAACGCAGTTTTGGAAGGCCCGTAGGCTGCTCCTTTAAAAGCATAATATCTCCAGGAAGGATCATTATGCAATGTAAGCGAAGCAAGGTCACTTGTAACATTTACAATTCTTGGTTCAGCCGATAACTTTAGTAAGGGCATAAAGGCCTGGGTTACCTGTATTACGCCAAAAAAATTGGTTTCAAAAACCCGGCGAACATCTTCAATGGCAATAACTGAAGGGGCTTGCGGGCCATTGCCCCGTATGCCTGCGTTGTTAACAAGCACATCAAGGCTTTTTATTTGTGCCGCAATATTTTCTTTCGCCTGTAAATTGGATGAAGGAGAAGCGACGTCCATTTGCACAAAACTAATATTCAAAAATCCCCGCCGCTTCAGTTGCTCTAAAGCTTGTTCGCCTTTTGCCTCATCCCGTGCGGTAATAAAAACATGATAGCCTTTTTGTAATAATTGTTTTGCGGTTTCAAAGCCTATCCCCTTATTTGCTCCTGTTATTAATGCTGTTTTCATTTTGTAAAATTAATATGCGATGCTTTGAAGAAGGTTGACAATAATGATTCCAAATTATACTTCCTGCGGTTTTATTTTGCCTGTTTATCACTGTACCCTTGTAATTTTGAGAAAACTTTTTCATGCAGGATGATGTATTACCGTTAGGCTTAGTTACCGAAGAACTTATAAGCCGGTTTGAAGGTATTGTAGGGCAGGCCTATGTACTTGCAGATGACGAGAACAGGAAGCATTATGGCCACGACGAAACAGAACATTTATTGTACTTGCCCGAGATTGTAATAAAGCCGCGGACTACCACAGAGGTGAGCGCGATAATGCATATATGCAACGAATACCGCGTAGCAGTTACGCCACGCGGGGCCGGAACCGGTTTAAGCGGTGGGGCATTGCCCCATTTGGGCGGGGTACTTCTTTCGATGGAGCGGTTTAATACTATCCTTCAAATTGATGAACGTAACGGGCAGGTTATTACTGAACCGGGCGTAATAACCGAGGTGCTTCAAAATGCAGTGAAAGAAAAGGGGTTGTTTTATCCACCTGATCCAAGCAGCCGGGGGTCATGTTTTATTGGCGGCAATATAGCAGAAAACAGCGGTGGCCCCAAAGCGGTAAAATACGGCGTAGTAAAAGATTATGTATTGAATCTTGAAGTAGTGTTGCCAACGGGAGAAATTATTTGGACGGGTGCTAATGTTTTGAAAAACTCTACGGGTTATAACCTTACCCAGCTTATGGTAGGCAGTGAAGGCACCCTGGGTATTGTAACAAAAATTGTGTTGAAACTAATACCACTGCCTAAATATGACCTGCTGATGCTGGCACCTTTTCGCTCACTTGAAAAAGCAAGCGAGGCGGTAAGTGCTATATTTCGCGCGGGTATTACACCCAGCGCAATGGAGTTAGTGGAAATAGATGCGCTTAAAATTGTTAGCACAATGGTTGATAGTTTTGCCGTACCTGTTACAGATGATATTGCCGCACATCTTATAATTGAAGTGGATGGCAATAACATGGATGTATTAATGGCAGATATGGAAGCCATTGCCGGCATACTGGAGCAATATGAAGCAGGTGAAATATTTTTTGCAGATGATGCCCAGCAGAAAGCTGAGTTATGGAAATTGCGCCGCAGAACTGCAGAAGCGGTGAAAATAAAGGGTTATACTATTGAGGAAGATACGGTAGTGCCACGGGCGGAGCTGCCTGAATTGATAAGGCGTGTGAAAACGCTGGGGAAAGAATACAGTTTTCACGCCGTATTTTATGGCCATGCGGGAGACGGCAACCTGCACATCCGCATTAAAAAAGAAGGGATCAGCAATAGTTTTGGCAATGAGGAAATGAATGTTATATTGAGGAAATTGTTCATTATAGTTAAAGAACTTGGGGGTACCATTAGTGGCGAACATGGCATTGGGCTTGTACAAAAAGGCTTTATGGACATTATTTTTGAGGAGACAAACCTGCGGCTTATGCGGCACATAAAAAAGGTTTTTGACCCGAATAATATTTTAAACGCCGGTAAAATATTTGACATGTAAAGTAGTCGCCTGCGTATAAATAATTGGTTAACATGCAGTTAAAAATACTCTTTATATCCAAGCCAAAAAAACTATGTTATTAATTTGATATTTTTTTAAATGATTTTTTTTATATTTGTGTATTGCAACGCTGCACTCACTATGTGGCGTTGTATTTTTTTTATCTCTATTTAAACCGGAATGACCATGAGTGATGTAATGTACGTATCAAAAGAGGCTTTTGATAAAATGAAAGAAGAGCTTCACCGGATGAAGGCTATTGACCGACCTGCGGCCTCGCGGGCTATTGCCGAAGCACGTGAAAAGGGTGACCTGAAAGAAAATGCCGAATACGATGCGGCTAAAGAGGCGCAGGGGATGTTGGAAGCTAAAATGTCGCAACTGGAAGGCCAGATCGCTATTGCCCGTATTGTGGATACTAACAATATAGATACCAGCAAGGTTTCTATATTTACAAGGGTTACCATAACCAATATGGCAACAAAAAAAACTTTTACCTACCAGATTGTGGGAGAAAAAGAGGCTGATCTTAAAGCAGGAAAAATTTCTGCAGGCTCGCCGATTGGTAAAGGCTTGATGGGCAGGCTAAAGGGAGAGGTTGCAGAGGTTAAAGCGCCAACCGGCCTTATTAAATTTAAAATTGAAGAAATTACGGTTTAATACCGGGTTACTGAAAACTTAAAAGGCTATCCGTTCAATTGCGGATAGCTTTTTTGTTTGAAGCAGGAGAGCGGAAGTCAGCAAGCCCGAAAGTCCGGAAGAGTCAGCATCATTAGCACCTTGGCAGATAACGCACTGCTATCATATTAAGATACTTCGCTTTCTAATAATAACTTTTACTTTTGCTTTTTCACAATAAGTAATAACTATTGTATGACCATTTTTTCAAAGATCATAGCCGGCCAGATCCCCTCATATAAAATTGCAGAGAATGAAAAGTTCTTTGCCTTTCTCGATATATTTCCGCTTGTTGAGGGGCATGTGCTTGTTGTTCCTAAAGTTGAGGTTGATAATTTGTTCGATCTGCCGGATGATTATTTATCTGAAATGCTATTATTTTCCAAACCCATTGCAAAGGCCATTGAAAAGGCGTTTGACTGCAACCGTTGCGGGATGGCAGTAATAGGGCTGGAAGTGCCTCATGCTCATTTACATCTTGCCCCTATTAACTCCGCCAATGACCTGAATTTTACGCATGGAAAATTAAAATTGTCACCGGAAGAGCTAAAGGCAGTGCAGCAAAAGATATTAGATAACCTTTAGGGTTTAATTTTGTTATCTTTATACTATGCCATTCCACAGAAACTTTACCTATTGGATAGATAAACGTAAATGGAAATATGTTTTCCTGCTGACCACGCTCGAATTATCTATGCGCATTGCTGATTAGTATTTCAAATGTTGCAGTGTGCGACGCCACTAATGTTTAATGTTGTACCACAGCTTGCTACATAATTGCTTTCACTAATTAATTAACAATTTTAGGAATACTCGTGCAGTCATTTTCAAATCTTCAAATTTCCAAATTCTCAAATTGCCATGTCACACTATATTCAATCGGGGCAACTGCCTCATAAACGCCATACACAGTTTCGCAAGCCGGATGGCTCTTTATATGCTGAACAATTATTTAGCACAGAAGGTTTTAGCAGCGACTATTCCTTGCTGTACCATTGCCACCCCCCAACCGTTATCATTCATACCGAAGAGCCGTATGATGTAAAGCCACGTATCGCCGAGGAGAAAATGCTTAAGCACCGCAGCTTTGAGGGGTTTAATGTAAAACCGGAAGCGGATTTTTTACAAAGCAAGAAACCTGTGTTAGTGAACAATGATTGCCATATTGTTTTGGCTGCGCCGCAGGAAAGCATGAAAGATTATTTCTACAAAAATGCAGATGCGGATGAGATGATATTTGTACATACGGGCAGCGGCAAATTATTGACACAATATGGGGAACTGGTATTTGGGTATGGCGATTATTTGGTGATACCACGGGGTACCATCTATCAAATACACTTTGATAGCACCGATAACAGGCTGTTTATTGTAGAAAGTTTTAGCCCCATTCGTTACCCAAAAAAATATGTAAGCAAATGGGGGCAGTTAATGGAACACTCGCCGTATTGCGAAAGAGATATACGCACGCCAAAAAATATATCCACCACAGACGAGCCGGGTGATTTTGTGATACACACAAAAAAGAGCGGGCGTATGTACCATATACATTATGGGTTTCACCCGTTTGATGTAATTGGCTGGGATGGGTGTTGCTATCCATTTGCCTTTAGCATTCACGACTTTGAGCCTATTACCGGTCGCGTACACCAGCCACCGCCTGTGCACCAAACTTTTGAGGCAAATAACTTTGTGGTATGCAGCTTTGTGCCACGGCTTTTTGATTATCACCCCCAATCCATTCCAGCTCCTTATAACCATAGCAATATTGACAGTGATGAACTGATCTATTATGTTGACGGAGATTTTATGAGCCGGAAAAATGTTACCAGGGGCATGATAACGCTTCACCCGGGCGGCATACCTCACGGGCCACACCCTGGCGCTGTTGAAAAAAGCATCGGCGCTAAAGAAACCAAAGAGCTGGCCGTGATGGTTGATACTTTTCATCCGTTGCAGTTAACTATAGATGCGCTGGAAATTGAAAACCCGCATTATATTATGAGCTGGAGTGAATGAGAAAAAAGTCATTGGGTCATTGAGTCAGTAAGTCATTGGGGGAGAAGGAAAGTCATTGGGTCATTGGTCAATAAGTCATTGGAAAAGGCAAGTCATTGGGGTCATTAGTCAATAAATCATTTATGCAGCCCGTCATTAAAAAAAGGGGCACGGTTTAACGGATGACATCTTTCCAAAAAGATGTCATCCGTTAGGAGAACATCCATCTACGACATCCTTCGTCAATTTTTTGTTAAAAGCCGGAGGTACGAACTTATACGTGCATAACCATCGTTTCTTTGTTAAGTAAAACCGGTAACAATGAAACTCAGGATCTTTTTTTCCGCTGTTGCGATTAGTGTAGTAACCTCTGTTTTGAGTGTTTTTGTATATGGCAAGCTTATATCTAAAAATGGCGGCGATATGCAGTTGGCTGAAAAATTGCCCGTTAAATACACCCATTTTTTTGACGGGAATAATAATAATAATACAGCCGCAACTGATTTTACTACCGCAGCATCCTCATCCACGCCGTCAGTAGTTCATATAAAAACGCATATAAGCCAAAGACAGGTAAGCAATAAGCAAGAGGATGACGATAACCCCTTTTCCAATTTTTTTGGCCAGCCACGCACCATTCCTGAACAGCTTGGCAGTGGCAGCGGCGTTATTTTAAGTGATGACGGGTATATAGTTACCAATAACCATGTAATTGAGGATGCAGATAATATTACCGTTACGCTTATTAACCACAAAACCTATAAAGCAAGGCTGGTGGGCACTGATGCCAAAACTGATATTGCCGTATTAAAAATTGAAGCGGCACACCTGCCTTTTCTTGTATATGGCAACAGCGACAATTTGCAAACCGGCCAGTGGGTGCTTGCCATTGGATACCCCTGGAACCTTGATATTACGGTTACCGCAGGCATCATCAGCGCTAAAACAAGATCGCTCGGTATTGACAAACCTGACCATCCCGTTGAAGAATTCATACAAACCGATGCTGCCGTTAATCTGGGCAACAGCGGCGGCGCGCTTATAAACACCAGCGGCGAGTTAATTGGCATTAATACAGCGCTTGCTTCCCCTACCGGAGCTTATGCGGGTTATTCCTATGCCATACCGGTGAATACTATAAAAAAGATAGTGAACGACCTTATTAAATACGGCGAAGTTCACGGGTCGTAATTCGTTTGTTTGATTGTTTGAAAGTTTGAGGGTTTGAATGTTCAATGAGTTCACGGGTTCCCAAGTTTCAGTAGTTCACTAAAGGGGTTTGATTGTTATTACCAACCACTCGCAAAGACGCAAAGAAAAAAATGTATTTATTACTACTCTCTTTGCGGCTTTGCGCCTTGGCGTGATTTTTTAAACAACTTTTTATCCTCCGAATCTACAAACTGACAAAATAAGTCTCCACATTAAATCATCCGTACACTTATACACCAATGACATCGTTTTTGTACGAATGGTTCTTTGAAAAAATAGCTTTTTCTGATTTATGTATTCTTTTCTTCACTTCATTGATTTAAAATTCCTTACTTGTTATCCGTTATTCAATCTTACACTTATACACCAATGACATCGTTTTTGTCCAGATGGTTCCTTAAAAATAGCTTTGACGGGCCGTTTTTTGCCAAAACTTCGCCTAAAAAATAACCTATATTTTTGTGTTGAAACATTGTATGTAATTTACAAAAAATAGTTGGATTTGCCCGAAAAGTGCGACACTATTTTCAATTAATCTTTCAATCTTTTTCCTCTGGTTACAAAAACTTTTTTTTGCAGTTACAATAACTGTTGTAAATTAAAACTCTAAAAAATACAGCCGTATGATAAAATTTAATGAAGTTAAAATTGGCGATTACGTTATGGGCGAATATGAAGGGCAAAAGTGGGATGGGGAAGTAATAGCCCTTAACGGGGATGAAAAACAGGTTTGCGTTCAAACAGAAGTGCAGGAATTTTGGTTTGAACCGGAACACCTGTATCCCATTCCTATCACAGATGAAAGCCTGGGTAACCTTAATTTTTCAAAGGAATTGATGAGTGATGGTTCGGTAAAATACAAAAAAGGGTCGTTCAGGATAATGATCCCGAAAGAAGGCGATTTTTCTTCCCTGGAAATGTGGTACCGGGAAGATAAAAGGCATCACCCGGATGTGCATTATATACACCAGTTGCAAAACCACTACCTGCAAATGACCAAAATTCATCTCACCACCGAAGTAATGGTATAAATAAGCTATCTTTATATCGTAAGTTTAATAACGAACAGCTATTTATCATAATATTAATACAAAACCATCTGCCTAAACAGGTGGTTTTATTATTTGCTGTAAAAGCTCACCTATAAGAATGAAGAAAGCCATTTTTGTAATTTCACTTTTTGCTTGCCACCTTGCTTACGCACAACAGTTTGGCGGCAACCCCTCATCCATTGAATGGCGGCAGGTAAATACAGATGTTGTGCGGGTTATTTATCCTAAAGGGCTTGACTCAATAGCGCAGCGAATAGCTTCTATCACTCATACGCTTCAAAAAAATTATAGCGCCACCATTGGAAGCAAATTAAGAAAGGTTAATATCATCCTGCAAAGCAACTCATCCATTACAAATGGTTATGTAGCGTTGGCGCCCTACCGCAGCGAGTTTTATTTAACCCCGCCGCAAAATGCGTTTGAATTAGGCGCCCAAAACTGGGGAGATAACCTGTCTATCCACGAATTCAGGCACGTGCAGCAATACAGCAATTTTGACCGCGGGTTGTCTAAAGGGCTTTCCTTTCTTTTTGGTGAGCAGGGCCAGGACCTTGGTAATGCAGCCTCAATACCAAACTGGTTTTTTGAAGGGGATGCCGTTTACAATGAAACATTGTTAAGCCACCAGGGAAGGGGCCGCCTGCCCGCTTTTTTTGCCGGGTACCGGAGTATCTTTGGCCTTGGCAAGCATTATACCTATATGCAGTTGCGCAATGGGTCGTACCAACACTATATACCCGATCATTACCCCATCGGCTATATGCTGGTGGCGTATGGAAGGGATAAATACGGCCTTGATTTTTGGAGAAAGGTAACGGAAGACGCATCTGCTTTCCATCCGCTTTTTTATCCATTTCAGCACGCGGTTAAAAAGTATTCCGGTATTTCGTTCACGCAATTTGTAAACGAGGCATTTGACTTTTACCATGACCAATGGAAAAACGATACGCTTGCACAGGTTAACTGGATAACATCTATAGAAAAAAACAATGTAACTGATTATAAATACCCTTACCTGTTGCCCGATGGGAGTTTATTAGTTTTGAAAAACAGTTATAAAGAAATTCCGCATTTTATCATAAAACACCCCGATGGCACGGAGGAGAATATTGTTGTGAGGGATATTGCCTATGATGATTATTTTTCTTATAACAACGGTAAGATCGTTTATGCGGCTTTTAAAGCTGATTCACGCTGGGGCAACAGGGATTACAGTATAATAAAAGTAGTGGATATTGAAAAACCGGAAATTGTAACTGTTATTTCAGGCCCGGGGTTTACTGCCCGTGCAGGAGCGACCAAAACTATTCAGCACAGCACAAAATATTTTTCACCCGATATATCTCATGACGGCAAATTGATCGTAACTGTTAAAATTGAACCCGGGCTGCGTGCTACCCTTGTTTTGCTTAATGCAGCAGATGGAAAAATATTAAAAGAGTGGAGCAACAAAAATGCGATCATCTACTCATATCCAAAATTTTCTTCTGACGATAAATTCATTTATGAAATAACAAGAGATAACAGGGGCGATATGGGGATTGAGAAAAGAAACATCTCCGACGACAGTGTTACTGTTGTGCTTAATTTCAGGAACCGTATATTAGGTTATCCCGTTGTGCAGGGCGATACATTGTTATATACCTGCTCAAACAATGGTTATGACGAAATATGGGCGTATGTTGAATCAAAGCACCAGGATTTTAGGCTCGCGCGCTATGCCACAGGGCTTTACCAGGCCGTCTTTAATAAAGACAGGCAGCTTGTTGCCTCTGCTTTTACAGCCGATGGCTACAGGTTGGCTATATTTAATACCTCCTGGCAGGCAGCACAGCCGGGCGATACGCTAAAAAACCTATATGTAAGAACGCCTTTTAATGCTGTTGATAATAACCTGCTGGTATCCATTAAGGACAGTGTCTATCCTGTAAAAATATATCCAAAGACCACACATTTAATAAACCTGCACAGCTACCGGCCTCTTTATGATTATCCCAACACCTCAATTATTTTATATGGGCAGGATGTGCTTTATACGTTGCAAACCCAGCTATATTATACACATAACCATAATGAAAGATATAATCAATTTGGGTTTTCCGGCATTTATGGGGGTACCTATGTAGAACCTGTGTTTGATATAAATAAAACATATAACCGAAGCGTTTTTTATAACGCGGACACTACTTTTAAATGGAATGAATTTAATGTTTCAGGGGGATTACAATTGCCATTTAATTTTTCTGAAGGCAGGCAATACCGTACGCTTACTTTATCTGCTACTTATAATTACAGCTCTATTAATTATAAAGGGGTGGCAAAGCAATTTTTTTCGAATGATGATTTGAGATACCTGCAATACCGTATAATTTTTGTTAGCCAAATTCAGCAGGGGGTAAAGCAGATATACCCTCACTGGGCGCAGGTGGTTACGCTTCAATTAAAAAGCAGTGCAGAAAACAGGACCGCGTACCAGTTTTTGGCAAACAGTTCCTTTTACCTTCCGGGTTTGTTTAGTACCCACAATCTTGTAATAAACTCGGCTTACCAAGCCAGGGATACTTTGGGCATAGGCCCCCGTTATTATACCAATGATTTCCCTACCGCCCGGGGTTATCGCAATCTACCGGATTACCCCCGTATGTGGAAAGCCGGGTTTAATTATCATTTTCCATTAGCTTACCCGGATTGGGGTTTTGCTAACCTCGCCTTTATCCATCGGGTACGGGCAAATATATTCTTTGATTATTTTGCCGTCAAAAGCCTTAGATATCAAACTATAACAAATTTTAACAGTTTTGGTACAGAGGTTTTGCTTGATGCCAAAATTTGGAATGAGCAGCCTGTTACAATAGGGATGCGTTACAGCCATTTATTAAACGGCGGAGGTAATATATTAGAGATAATTGCGCCCATTATAATATTAAATTAGCCAATAAAGGCGTTTTTTGCCCTGAAATTCATTTAAATGTGGAAATTTATTTGATAAATTTTTCTTATTCCACCTCATTGCATTATCTTTGCGCTCCCAAAAATTATGTCGAAACAGCCGCTCATTAAACAAGATGGTGTTATCCTGGAGGCTCTGAGCAACGCAATGTTCAGGGTTAAACTCGAAAACGGTCATGAAATACTGGCAACCATTTCAGGAAAAATGCGGATGAATTACATTAGAATTTTACCGGGAGATAAGGTTGGGGTTGAAATGAGCCCTTACGATCTGTCAAGGGGAAGGATCATTTTCAGGTATAAATAGGCTGAAAAATTATAAAGTCATGAAAGTTAGAGCATCAGTAAAAAAGCGTAGCGTTGACTGCAAGATCGTTCGCAGAAAGGGCAAGCTGTATATTATTAACAAAAAGAATCCCCGCTTTAAACAGCGCCAGGGATAAGACAATTGCGGATTGGCGGTGGCGATTGCCCGAATGGGTCACTTTGTGGCAGATTTGCTCTCCCATTTCAATCCCAAAATCAAAAATCAAAAAATCGTAAATTAAAGTATGGCTCGTATTGCCGGTATAGACTTACCAAAGAACAAAAGAGGCGAAATAGGCTTAACCTATATATTTGGTATAGGCCGTTCAACCGCCCAGTATATATTATCCAAAGCAGGTATTGACTGGGACAAAAAGGTAAGCCAGTGGAATGATGAGGAGCAGGGTGCTATCCGTAACATCATTAACAATGAGTTTAAGGTAGAAGGCGCTTTGCGCAGTGAAGTACAGATGAGTATTAAGCGTTTGCTTGATATTGCCTGTTACCGTGGCTTGCGCCACCGTAAAGGTTTGCCGGTTCGCGGCCAGCGTACCCGTACCAACAGCCGTACCAGGAAAGGCAAGCGTAAAACAGTTGCCGGTAAAAAGAAGGCACCTAAGAAATAAGATGCAAAATCCCAAAAGCCAAATTCCAAATTCCACTGTAAAGTTGCGTTTGGAATTTGGTACTTTATACCTGGGATTTTCACATTTATATAATCCGCCGGATATTTTGCATTTAGCAGAATGGAGGGGACACAATTTAAGAAGACTACCTCAAAAACAATTATGGCAAAAGCACAACAGGCTGGTAATGTAAAAACAACCAGCAAAAAAAGAGTGGTAAAAGTGGATGCATATGGCGATGCCCACATCAATGCCACTTTCAACAATGTTATCATTTCATTAACCAACAAGCAGGGACAGCTTATCAGTTGGTCATCAGCCGGTAAAATGGGTTTTAAGGGTTCCAAAAAGAACACACCGCATGCCGCACAAACTGCATCGCAGGATGCTGCTAAGGTTGCTATGGAAGCTGGTTTGAAAAGAGTTGATGTTTATGTAAAAGGCCCTGGCGCAGGACGCGAAGGAGCTATTCGCGCACTGGCACAAAGCGGTATTGAAATATCTATGATAAAAGATGTTACTCCTTTGCCGCACAATGGTTGCCGCCCTCCTAAAAAGAGAAGAGTTTAAGTAATTGCTGATTTCGGGATTGAGGGATTTTGTGATTTCTTTTTAAATCACAAAATCGCAAAATCTCAAGATCAAAAATTTTTATAAATGGGTGTGTAATTGATTTTAGATTTTTAATGATTACACATCGTCACCAAAAAATCAACAACAAAAATTATGGCACGTTACACGGGACCAAAAACAAAGATTTGCCGAAGGTTCGGCGAACCCATTCTTGGCAATGGTAAATGGTTAACAAAAAACAGTGTCCCTCCGGGACAGCATGGCGCTGCTAAAAAGCGTAAAACGCCGGGTGAGTATGCAACACAGTTAAAAGAAAAACAAAAGGCCAAGTACACGTATGGTGTGCTGGAAAAACAATTCCGCAACACTTTTGAAGAAGCAGCCCGCATAAAAGGCGTTACCGGCGAAAACCTCATCAGGTTGCTTGAGTCCCGTTTGGATAATACAGTCTATCGCCTGGGTATTGCACCTTCAAGGCCTGCGGCACGCCAATTGGTAAGCCATAAGCATGTTACTGTAAATGGTGAAGTGGTTAACATTCCTTCTTTCCAGTTAAAACCAGGCGACAGCGTAGGTTTCAAGGAAAAAAGCGAAGGCAATACTTCTTTAACAAGCCAGATTCGCGGCAAGAATGCAAAATTCAACTGGCTTGACTGGAATGATGCTGAGAAAAAAGGTACATTCATCGCTTATCCTGAAAGGGAAAGTGTTCCTGAGAACATTAAGGAGCAGCTGATAGTGGAGTTGTACAGTAAGTAGCCCCCAGCCCCTAAAGGGGGAAGAAAGGGAACTGCAATGGCGCAGTAAGAAATTAGAAATATAAACCGCTTTAAGTCCCTTTAGGCCCGCCCGGGATGACACGGTCGGACGGGGATTAAGAGCACAAAACAAGGAATATAAAATGGCCATTTTAAACTTCCAGAAACCTGACAAGATCGTTTTACAGAAAGCAAACGATTTCGAAGGTCAATTTGAGTTTCGTCCGCTTGAGCCTGGTTTTGGCTTAACCATCGGGAATGCTTTGCGCAGAGTGTTGTTGAGCAGCTTAGAAGGTTATGCTATTAATGGTATTAAGATTGAAGGTGTGGATCATGAATTTGCCACCATTAAAGGGCTTACAGAAGACGTAACCGAAATAATACTGAACCTTAAACAGGTTCGTTTCAAAAAAACAGTGGAACATGATGTAGCCAGCGAAAAGATAACATTATCTATCAAAGGCAAATCAGAGTTTATCGCAGCCAATATTGGCGAAGCAAGCCAGAACTTCCAGGTGATGAACCCTGAACTGGTTATCTGCACCATGGATCCTACCGGCAGGCTGGATATTGAATTAACCATTGCCAAGGGCCGTGGTTATATACCCGCTGAAGAAAACAAGCTGAAGGATGCAACTTTTGGATCAATTCCCATTGACTCTATCCACACTCCTATAAAGAATGTAAAATACAGCATTGAGAACTATCGTGTAGAACAGAGAACTGACTATGAAAAATTAGTTCTTGATGTAGCTACCGATGGTACTATTCATCCTGAAGAAGCGGTTAAACAGGCTTCACGCATTTTAATTCAGCACCTTATGATCATCACTGATGAAAACATCACTTTTGATAATAAGGAAGATAAGAAAGAAGATGTAGTGGATGAGCAAGTGCTGCAGCTAAGAAAAGTATTGAAGACCCCGCTGGAAGACCTCGACCTTTCAGTACGCGCTTTCAACTGCTTAAAAGCGGCAAAGATCAACAGCTTAAGCGAACTGGTACAATACGAACAGGAAGATCTGATGAAATTCAGGAACTTTGGCCAGAAATCGTTAAGCGAAATAGAGCAGGTATTAACAGAACGCGGTTTGCATTTTGGTATGGACCTTAGCAAGCTGGGTTTGGATGATATAGATAAATAGTTCACGAGTTCAATAGTTCACAAGTTCACGGTTCTAAACTCTGGAACTTTGAACATTGGAACTTTTGGAACTTTTTTTAAACTCCAATGTTGCAATTCCTGGCACGGTGCAACATTCTAAAATTAAACAGCCATGCGTCACGGAGACAAAATAAACAACCTGGGCCGTAAGAAGGCACACAGGGATGCGTTACTGGCAAATTTAGCCAGCCAAATTATAGTGCACAAACGTATAACCACCACTTTGGCAAAAGCCAAGGCTTTGAGGACTTACGTTGAGCCACTGATTACAAAAACAAAGAAAACCGGCAACGAGACAGAGATAAGCCACCAGCACCGCGTTGTATTCAGCTATTTGCAGGATAAAATTGCGGTAAAGGAATTATTTACTGTAGTTGGCCCTAAAGTAGCAAGCCGCCCCGGCGGTTATACCCGCATAATTAAATTGGGCATTCGCCCGGGTGATAATGGCGAAAAGGCGATGATAGAGCTGGTTGACTTTAACGAAGTTTACAGCAAAACCGCACAGGCTGCTGCTGAAGCAGGTAAGAAAACCCGCCGCGGACGTAGTACAGGCGCTGCTAAGAAGGCCGCACCCACTGCACCAAAGGCTGAAAAAGCTGTTACTGAAGCAGAAGTTATTGAAGAAACAAAACACGACGAAAAACCGGCAGAATAATGACAGGGTTTTTAGAAAATATAAAAGGCAAGATCGTTTAACGGTTTTGCCTTTTTTGTTAGGAGAAAGACGGGAAGACGGAAAGTCCGGTGGGAGTCCGAAAGTCGGGAAGACCGGGAGACGGAAAGACCGGGAGTCCGAAAGACGGAAAGCCCGAAAGTCGGAAAGACCGAAGCCCCAAGAATGTAAATGTGAATTCTTCCGGACTCTCGGACTTCGGCGGACTTTCGGACTCTGCCGCTGATTCTTCCGGACTTTCGGGCTTCGGCGGACTTTCGGACTTACCCCAGACTGGATTTGTGCGAAACTTTCACCTGTTATTTAAAAATTATATTCTTTTTTTGCACTCGAAAAATCAGAAGGATACAATGTCACACACAGCAGTATTGGTTTTAGCGGATGGCCATGTTTTTTACGGTAAAGCTTTTGGAAAGATAGGCACAACCACCGGTGAAATATGCTTTAATACCGGGATGACGGGCTACCAGGAAGTATTTACCGACCCCAGCTATTATGGTCAGGTACTTATAATGAACAATGTTCATGTGGGCAACTACGGCGTTAATTTAAAAGACCTTGAAAGTGACAGCGTTAAAATTCGCGGGCTGATAGGAAGGAACCTGGAAGACCGTTTTTCACGCTACCAGGCAACAGGCTCGTTAGATGAATATTTAAAGGCCAATGAAATAGTAGCTATTGAAGATATTGATACCCGGGCATTGGTTACGCATATACGTACCAAAGGCGCTATGAACTGTGTTATCTCCTCCGACATATTAGATATTGATGAGTTGAAAGGTATTTTGGCGAATGTGCCTGACATGGATGGTCTTGAGCTTGCCAGCACGGTAAGCACTAAGGAAGAATACGAATTGGGCGATGTTAATTCGAAGCTTAAAGTGGCTGTACTTGATTATGGCATAAAGCACAATATACTTACCTGCCTTACAGACCGTGGCGCATATATAAGGGTGCACCCTGCTAAAACAAGCATTAGCAGATTGAAAGAATTTAATCCCGATGGTTATTTTATTTCAAACGGCCCCGGCGACCCCGCAGCTATGCCTTATGCAATAGAAACGCTTAAGGAAATACTAAAGGAACAAAAGCCGGTATTCGGTATTTGCCTGGGGCACCAGTTGCTGGCCCTTGCAAATGATATACCTACCTTTAAAATGCACCATGGCCACCGGGGGCTTAACCATCCGGTAAAAAATATTATTGACGATATCTGCGAAATAACTACGCAAAACCACGGCTTTGGTGTTGACCCTGTTGCTGTTCGTAACCACCCCAATGTTGAGGTTACTCACATTAACCTGAATGATGACAGTATTGAGGGTATCCGCCTGAAAGATAAGCCTGCTTTTAGTGTGCAATACCATCCTGAATCAACACCAGGCCCGTTTGACAGCCGCTATCTTTTTGACGACTTTTTTAAGATGATGGGGAATTAAGCCCCTATTCTTCTACCCATTCGCCTGCGCCTATCCTTATTATTTCATATTGCTCTTTAGTGCAATCAATTATTGTACTGGGTACCATACCACCAGGGCCTCCGTCAATCACAATATCAACAAGATTCTCAAAATTTTCGTACATCAGCTCAGGGTCGGTATATTCTTCTACCATATCACCGGGCAATGAAGCTGAAAGAATGGGATGTGATAATTCATGCACAATCGCCCTTGCAATATTATTGTCCGGCACACGAAGCCCAATGGTGCTTTTGCGGCTTTGTAAAATTTTAGGCACTTCTTTACTGGCAGGCAAAATAAAAGTATAAGGCCCGGGCAGGTAACTTTTTAATAGCCTGTATAACGGGGTAGAAATGCTCTTGGTGTATTTACTCAGGTCACTGAGATCATAACAAACAAAACTAAGTTGCGCTTTTTGGGGATCAACCTGTTTAATGCGGCAAACACGTTCTACTGCCTTATGCTGAAAAATATCACAGCCCAAACCATAAATGGTATCGGTGGGGTAAATTATAACACCCCCATCCAGCAGGCATTCTGCCACAGTTTTAATATGGCGCGGATTGGGATTGTCAGGATGTATATGTAACAGCATAATGAAGACAAAAATAAAATCAAAAACCCAGCAGTGGATATGAAATAATGAATAACAAATGGTTTGTAAAAATAAAATGACACCGTGCCCTGCGTTTTTGATATTGAAAGGTAAATTGCAAAAGAAGAAAAGACAAACTCCAGGCTGCTTATTTGCCTGTTCAAAAACGCTAATGCTGCTTTTTTTAAATAATTTATCCTGGGATAAATTATTTTATCAAAGACGGCTGATCGTGTATTTCATAAGCTTGTTTGGTATAATAAACCGCTAGGCAAAATATTAATATTAAAAAGATCAGTACAATAATTGTGTAAATAATCACCACTTTCCTTAGTGGGTCTTTCTTTATATCATTCATTTGCGCAAAATTGCCCTGAATATTGTTAAGGGATTCACATTGGCGGTGGACAAATGGGAGACAAATGTAATTGTCTGTTAATCACATAGATATGAGCATATCTTCCAGCTCCTTTTCTATATTTATTTTTTTCTTCAGGCGCTGTTTTGCTTTTTTAATGGCATAAATGCTAATGCCCAGCATGTTGGCCATTTCGCGGTTTGACAGTTGCAATTTAATGAGAGACAGTAATCGGGTATCAGTAACAGTAATATTCGGGAAGTTTTGTTTAAGGTTGAAAAAAAATCCTTTGTGCACTTTTTCGAAAAGGTTTCTAAAATCGTCCCAGTCAGCATCTGTTAATATGGTCGATTGGATCAATTTCTCAAAATTGTCTAATTTTTGGCTTTCCTGTTGTTCGGGTAAGGCTGCCCGGAACTTTTCAATTTCGTTGTGGAACTGTTCAATAAGTTTATTTTTTTGACGTATGTTGTCGGTATATTTTTTTAAAAGCGCTGTTGCATTCTGCAGATCATCTTCCGCCCTCAACCGTTCTGCTTCAGCCCTTAATTTTTCCGAAGTAAGCAATGCCTCCTGTTTTAGAAACAATTCTTTTTCCGCTTTTCTTTTAACACGCATCCTGTTATAAACCAGCAGCGAAACAATCATCAATAAAAACAGGATGATGATAAATAAGTTTCGTTTCAGCAGGGCCATTTGGGTACGTGCTTCTATATTTTTAAGATCTGATATGTGCTTTTCTGTTTCAACTTTCTGCTGAATATTTCCGTACAAAGTTTCATCTGTAAGTTGTTTAATGCTGTCCAAAGCTTCCTGTTGTTTTTTCCAATATGTCAGCGCGTCGTCAGTATTGCCTGTTTTTTCGTAGTATAAAGCCAGCACCTCGTAATAATTAGAGAGGCTTTTGAATGAATTATCGTGCTTTATTAAAATTGCTTCAGCATCAATTAATTGTTTGGCTATTGTTTCATTGTTCCTGGCGAGATATATTTTAATAAGATCTGTAAGATTGGCTATAGCGTTTTTCCACTCCCGATGTTTTACATTCAGCCGGTAACCTGTTTGTAAGTAAGGAATTGCCTTTGTATAATTCTGCGTAGTAAAATATATATCCCCGATACTGCCGGAACAAATGCCCGTCCATATTGAATCTTTACTGGCTGCTACAATGCCAAATACTTTTTGCATAAACGCAAGCGCCAGGGGATAGTCCTTTTTTTTCAAAGCGATAACACCTAAGGTATAATTGGCCTGGATAACCTGCCATGTTTCAGTTGTTGGGAGGTTAAGGGATTGCTGATAAAAATTTGCAGCCCTGTCCAGATCGCCTGTTTCGTAATATATGCTGCCCAAATAATATAGAAAATTACTTGCCAGGGGCACGTTAGTATAACCAATATCATCAAAAATGTCATTCGCTTTTAACAAATATTCAAACGCCGGCGGGTATCTTTTAAAACTATAAAAATACCGCCCCATTTTATAATTGCAAATGCCCTCCATTAGCGGCAGATGATATTTTTTTGAAAGGTCAATTGCTTTGGCATGCAAGCTGTCAGATGTTGCATTTGAGCCTCTTATACGGGCATAATGGTCAGCAAGCAGCGACCATCCTGCGCACTCCAGCGAATGGTCGTTTATTTTATTCGACAGCGTAATAAGTTCATTTATTTGGGCTATAGCATAAGCGGAATCAGCAGTGCGTAATTTTTTTGTATAAATATCTTCTGCGTATTTAATCCTGTCAGCCTTTGCAACTTTTTGCAGCGTATCGAAAACTCCGGCGGCGGATTGCAGGCAACATGCAATGGCAAGCACAGAACTTAAAAGAAATTTTATAAGAAAATTAGGTACCGGTATGTGATTTTGCTTAGCAGGGGAAGATGTACAAAATACTCTTTTGCTTATACAGGTGTTGCCTGCAAAAGAATTTTTTATACACGGATCACGGAACACGGTTATGTGTTTTACTGTGTTGAAGGTAGCAAAATTGCTTCAACATTTGGCCGCTGCAATAAAACCGGCAAAGAAATGCCCCTGCGGCGTTTGCAAACACTGCAGGGGCTTCGTATAATATTATTTACCTTCTATAAAGGCCTTACCCAAATATTGCGAAAACTTATGGGTTCGCTGCTGTCGCCATGGGCCTGCAATTTAATAGGCGAAGCGCCATGTGCCTTATAAGACGGATGGCCTATGTACAAGGTTTGGCCGGTTAATTCATAATTGTTTTGCACAAGTACGCCATTGTGAAAAGCTGTTACACGTGCGGCAGATTTTAAACTTCCGTCATCATTAAAGCGCGGGGCTGTCCATACAATGTCGTAAGTCTGCCAGTCTCCGGGTTTTTTGCAGGCATTTGCCAGGGGAACAGATTGTTTGTAAATGGCGGCTGTTTGGCCGTTTGTGTATGTAGTATTATTGTAGCAATCCAGTACCTGCATTTCGTATCCACCGTCGCCCTTGCCTGTTGAAGCAAGAAAAACACCGCTGTTGCCGCGAGCCTGGCCTGTGCCTTGTATGTTAGAAGGAATGCGCCATTCAATATGCAACTGGTAATCCATAAAACGTTGTTTTGTTTCAATGTTGCCGCTTCCTTTTTTCTTAACGGTAAGTATGCCATCTGCCACTGTCCAGTTGGCTGGTTGCGTGGTATCATTGGTCATTCTCCATTGATCAAGGTTTTTACCATCAAATAAAATAACCGCATCAGAAGGTGCATCCTGCGGGGTGCTGCCCGGCGTAACAACAGGCGGTACCGGCTGATACACTTCTGTGTCTTCGGGTTTCATTTTCTGATTATTCTGTGCTAATACTGCAACAGCAGTTAACAAAGAGGCGCCTGCAAGAAAAAAATGTTTTAGCATACTATAAAAATTAAATTATTGAATGATGTTAAATGTTCTTCAGAATAGTTTTTACACCTTAGGCATTGTATATCCATTGTGATATTCTTTTGCGAGGTATTTATTGGCCTCCTCTTCCTTAAACTTGTTAGCGGCAGCATCCCAATATATTTTTTTCCCTACGCGCCAGGCAATGTTGCCCATTTGGCAAACCGTTGCCACGTGCGCCCCGGCCTGGATAGGGCAATGCAGGTCTTCAAGCTTTCTTGACTTTACTACTTCTATAAAATTCTTTGCATGTAGTGTAAGGCCATCATCTACGCGTTGCTGGCGTGCAACTGCTTCCATCCTCGGTTTTTTGTTGTCTATTTCAGGCACTACCTCCCAGCCGCCGCGGTCAACTATAAGCGTACCATTATTGCCAATAAAAGCAACGCCATGGTCGCGGTTGTATGGGCCGCCATTTATACCGGTCGCATGTTCCCATAGCATATTAAAGCCGTCAAATTCATACACGGTTTGCAGTGTATCAGGCCATTCTTCCGCATCATCAGGATAAGCGAATTTGCCACCGGAAGCCATTACATTTTTTGGAACAGAGGCATTCATGCCAAGCAATGCGTAATCTATCATGTGTACGCCCCAGTCTGTCATCAAACCTCCGGCATAATCGTAAAACCAGCGAAAGTTGAAATGAAAGCGGTTGGGATTAAAAGGCCGCATTTGAGCAGGCCCCAGCCACATAGTATAATCAACGCCGGGCGGCGGAGTTCCGTCAGGTTTTTTTGGTATTGAAGCCATCCAGCCCTGGTAGGCCCAGCTCTTAACAAGCCTTATTTGCCCAAGCTTGCCCGACTGCACAAACGCAACAGCATCAGCATAGTGTTTCTCACTGCGCTGCCATTGCCCTACCTGCACAGCACGGTTATACCTTTTTTGCGCTGCCATCATTGCATCGCACTCTGCTATGGAATTACCAGCGGGTTTTTCCACATACACATCTTTACCCGCAGCGCAGGCATCTGCCATTATTTTGCAATGCCAGTGGTCGGGCGTACCAATAACAACTGCGTCAATATTTTTGTCGTCTAATATTTTGCGGTAGTCGCCGTAAGTGTTGGCAACTTTTATGTTTTGTTTATCCAGTTCGGCAACCCTGCGGTCAAGTACATTCTTATCAACGTCGCATAAGGCAACCAGGTTAACTTCGGGATTTTTCATAATGGCGGTAATATCTGCCCAGCCCATGCCGTTAATGCCAATGGCCGCTACATTAATTTTATCGCTGGCGGCAATACGCCTGCCTGCGGCAAAAACATCCGCGGGCAACATGGCAGCTAAACCTGCCCCGGCAATATATTTTGAGGACGATTGCAGAAATGCTCTCCGTTTCATACAGCAAGTATTTTATTTTCGAGAGGCTAATATATGATGGAAATTGTTAAACTGACACTTAAAATGTTTCTGAACGGTGATTTGGGTGGATTTTTTGGATGAGGGGATGTTTGTGCGATTAGAACATACAGATTTGACAACTTCTCAAAAGTTGTCAAATCTCCCTCGCTCCATTGAAAAACCAACCCCTGAAGTGAGTGACACAACCCATGATGCCATCCGCACTGCAGCCCGTCCCCAAACGTTATTACGCCCTCTTTCTATAATTAATAATTGCCCAGGTATTAAACACGATGCCTATTACAAACATAGCCCCAAGATGATAGGTTATATCGCCAAGCCCGCTGCCTTTAAGCACCACCATGCGCATGATTTTAATAAAATGGCTGGGCGGAAAAGTTTCAACAATAGTTTGTGCCCACACCGGCATACTGTCAATGGATGTGAATACCCCGCTGAGCATGTTAAATATATTGATGAAAAAGAATGCCAGCGACATGGCCTGCATTTGAGTGTTTGAATAAGTGGAAATAAGCAGCCCGAGGCCCAGCATCGCAAAAAGATACACAATAAGCGAAGCATACAATACCGCAAGGTTGCCCACAGGTACAATGCCATACAGCACCCACGAAAGTATTAAGCCGATGGTAAAAATAACGCTGGCCAATACTAAAAAAGGCAGCAGCTTGCCAATAATGAATATGTGTTTTTTTATGGGCGTTACATTTATTTGCTCAATGGTGCCGCTTTCTTTTTCTGCAACAATATTAAAGGCGCTCTGCATGGCCGCTAATGCAGTTACAAGGGTAACCAATATGGCCGGTACCATGTACAGATGGTAATTCATAAAAGGGTTATACCAGTAGTATGAAGCCACGCCTATTTTTGGGGTGGTGTCTTCAGCGCCATTTTCCCACTGCAATCGTATATCGCTGTTATAATCCTGTACTATACTGGAAAGATAAGTGCCGCCGAGGCTGGCCTTTGTACCTGAAATGGCATTGATGGCTACATATAATTTTTGGTTGTTTTCACGCACCAGGTTCCTTTCAAACCCTGCGGGTATGTGCAGGGCAAGGTCGGCCTTATCCTGCTCTACCATCACCAGCGCCTGTTTATACGATGGCGTGGAACCGGTAAGTGTAAAATACCCGGATGAAGCTATTTTGTTTATGAGCTTTTGTGAAAAGGTTGAGTGGTCGTTATCCACTACCGCAATGTGTATATTTTTTACTGAATAGTCGGCTGCAAGCGGAAGCAGTATCAACTGTATCATAGGTGCAATAAGCAGCGTGCGCAGCACACCTTTGTTGCGCATCAGTTGCTTAAATTCCTTTTCAAGAAGAAAGAACAGTGTTTTCATTGCAGTCTTATTTTAAAATTTCTGAGGCTGATAGTTAACAGGAATACGCACATGGCCAGGAGTATCAGCATTTCCTTCCAAACAGCAGTAAAGCCAAGCCCCTCGAGCATTACCCTTTTTACAATAATAAAAAACCATCGTGACGGCACAAGGTTTGCCAGTGCCTGCAGCACCCAGGGCATATTCTCAATAGGAAATAAAAAGCCTGTAAGCAGCATGGTAGGCAGCATCATGCCCATGAGCGAGCCCGTCATCGCGCCTTGTTGCGTGCTGGCCCCGATAGATAACAAAAGCCCCACAGAAAGCGATGTGATAATAAACAGCGTACTGGCAAATACCAATAACAATAGGCTGCCCTTTACCTGCAGATCGAGAAACACTGCGCTTAGTATAAGTATAATAAAGAGGTTTACTATTGATATAATAAGGTTGGGTACCAGCTTCGAAATAATAATGTATATCGGCTTAAACGGCGATACCAGCAGTATTTCCATTGTGCCAAGCTCTTTTTCTTTTACAATGGCTACAGACGTCATCATGGTGCATACCAGCATCAGTACCAGCGCCATAACGCCGGGCACAAAATTGGGGGCCCCTTTAAGCTCAGGGTTATACAGCATTTGCACTTCGGAATTTATCTGTAAAGGTTGCCCTGCAGCATTTGATAACTTTGTGTTGTAGGTATTAATTATGTTGGTAACATAGTTGGTAATGGTTGTTGCAGTATTAGGGTCTGATGCATCGGCGATCACCTGTATGGTAGCCTTGCCGGTATGCAGCAGGTCTTTACTAAAGTTTGCAGGGAACACGACTGCCATTTTTATGATCCCTTTTTTAAAGGCAGCCTGCAATTGCCCGGTGCTTTGCAGGTTTTGCTGCAGGTCAAAATATTTACTGCTGCCAATTTCGGTTATTATCTGCGTGCTTACTTCATCTTTGGCATAATCAACTATTACTATTTTGCTGTCCTTAATTTCGGTGGAAAGTGCAAAGCCAAACAGCACAATTTGTGCAATAGGCAGCCCGAACAGCATCAGCAATGTTTTCCTGTCGCGGAACACCTGCAAAAATTCTTTTCGTATAAAAACCACTAATTGTTTCATCTGTTCGTTTTTAATTTAGAAATCCGAAAATCCGCTATAAGCCTCACGCTGTATGCTATAAGCAGTTTGCCTTTTATCTTCTTTCCTATACCTTACGCCATCAACCTTTTTTTTAAATCACTTTTTCACACATACCATGCAATCCTGAAGGGATTGAATATGAATAACTCCGGGCGTAGCCCGGGGAACAAAACAACTATCCGCTCCCCTGAACCCTGCAGGGGTTCAACCTGTAAAACCGTATTTATTCAACCCCTTAAGGGTTGTATAAACACACTATGTTTTGTTCCCCGTATTTCATGCGGGGCTATTCATATTTAACCCCTTCAGGGTATTGCCCTAATGACTTAATGACCAATGACCTACTGACCCAATGACTTTTATTTATTCCGATCTCTTCGCCTTTCTTGCCAGTTCGTAAAACACATCTTCAATATTGCTATGATTATATTTTTGCTTCAGGTTTGCGGGGCTGTCCAGCGCCGCAATAACTCCATCCACCATTATGCTTACGCGGTTGCAGTACTCAGCCTCATCCATGTAGTGTGTGGTAACAAAAACTGTTACACCTTTATCGGCAGCATGATAGATCAAATCCCAAAACTGCCGGCGCGTAACAGGATCAACACCCCCGGTAGGCTCATCCAAAAAAACAATATCGGGGCTGTGTACCAATGATACAGAAAAAGCTAATTTCTGTTTCCATCCTAAAGGAAGGTCCCGTACCAGTGTTTTGGCTTCGTTCTCCAATTGCAACTCGGCAAGCAGGTCCTGCGTTTTAGCTTTTATTTGTTTGGTATTCATCCCATATATACCCCCGTAAAAACGTATATTCTCAGAAACAGTAAGGTCGTCATATAAGGAAAACTTCTGGCTCATATAACCGATCCGGCGTTTTATTTTTTCTGTTTGGGTATAGACGTCAAACCCTGCAATGGTTGCTTTGCCTGATGAAGGTTTCAGCAGCCCGCAGAGCATGCGCATAGCCGTAGTTTTACCTGCACCATTTGCGCCCAAAAACCCAAATATCTCTCCCTTTTCCACCTGGAAAGTAAGCTCGCTGGCTGCAACAAAAGCGCCAAAGCGTTTGGTTAATTTATCTGTTATAATTACAGGCGGCATAATTTTAGTTTATAGTTTTCGGTTTCCAGTTTATAGTTTTCAGTTTGTAAAATTGTTACCATCCTCACCAACTGGAAACTGTAAACTATAAACTGGAAACTCTATTGTTATCCTTTTAACAGGTGTATAAAACAGTCTTCAATTCCGGGTGGTATTACTTCCATGCTAACATCATTATGGCCTTTCTCATGCAGGTATTGCAGCGCACCATTATCCTGCCCGTTTTTAAAAGTAACATGCAATGCATCGCCAAATGCAAAGCAACTTTCCGTGCCACTGTAAGCTCTTATATCCTCCAACACCTGGTAGGCTTTGCCTCCTTTCAATGCATACAGCTTACCAGGAAATGATTCAACAATTTTTGCAGGCGTTTCAATAGAGAGTATCCCGCCTTTTTGTATTAGCGCAATACGGTCGCACAGTTTGGCTTCATCCATATATGCTGTGGAAACTAAAATGGTTATTCCCTGTGCTTTAAGTCGCTTAAGCATCTCCCAAAATTCTTTTCTTGATACCACATCCACGCCCGTGGTGGGCTCATCCAAAAACAATACTACCGGCTTATGAATAAGTGCACAGCATAAAGCCAGCTTCTGTTTCATGCCACCGGATAGCTTGCCTGCCCTCCTGTCTTTAAAAGGCTCTATCTGCACATAAATGTCTTTTATCAGGTTATAGTTTTCCTTGATAGTTGTGCCAAAAACCGTTGCGAAAAAATTAAGGTTTTCCTCTACAGTCAAATCCTGGTAGAGGCTGAATTTTCCCGGCATGTAGCCAACACAATCCCGTATTTTGCTGTAATCTTTTACCACATCAAAACTGTTAACGGTAGCGGTGCCTTCATCAGCCAGCAGCAAAGTGGTAAGTATCCTGAACAGCGTTGTTTTGCCCGCGCCATCAGGGCCGATCAGCCCAAATATTTCGCCCCTATTCACAGAAAAATTAATATCCTTTACCGCAGTTACTGCGCCTTTGTTATATGTTTTCTTTATGTTACTTAGCGTTATCATTCATTGAAAATTTTACTTCGCCGTACATCCCAATTTTTATATAACCATCGTTTTTAACCCTTATCTTAATAGCATATACGAGGTCGGCCCTTTCATCTTTTGTTTGTATTGTTTTTGGTGTAAACTCCGACTTGTCCGATATCCATGAAATCGTGCCTGTATATGGCCTGTAATCTTTGGTGCCGTTATCAATAAACACCCTTACCTGCTGCCCCAGCTTTACCGTTGTTAACTGGCTGCCTGTTATATAAGCCCTTAAGGTAATGGTATCAATGTCTGCAATTTTATAAAGGGCTTTGCCAACGGTTGTCATCTCACCCTGCAGTGCATATTTGGTAAGTACCGTGCCGCTAATGGGGTTAATCACCTGTCCTTTATTTACAAGGTCCTGTATTTGCGCCGCCGATTTTTCCAAAGGCGTTTTTTCACTCATTACGTTTCGGTTTTGTGTTTCAACGTTTGACTCATCTAATGAAATCTCCTGCTTTGTAGCGGCAATTTGTTTTTGCAACTGGTCTATCGCAGCATTAATGTCATCCAATTGCTTTTGTGTTGCTGCATCCGCTTTAATAAGGTTTTCTGTTCTTGTCTTCTCCTTCAGTTGCTGCGCTAACTGTGCTTCCTGTACAGCCAATTGTTTTCTCACCAGGTCTATTTGCGGCTGCGGTGTAGTGGTCTTTTCACTCAGCGCCTGTATAGACGCTTCTACCTGTTCTTTTTGTAATTGCACATTTTTTACATCTATCATGCCTACAAGCTTTCCGGCGCTAACCGTATCGCCTTCATTTATATTAAAAGAGAGTAGCTGGCCGTTTTGCTGTGCAGATACAATTACTTCATCTGCTTCAAAATTGCCGGTGGCGTCAAATTTATTGCCGCTGCCTGTACAGGCGGCAAAAAGCGTTGCAGTTAAAATTGGTATGAAAGAAAATGATCTCATATTTTTTTAGTTTGTCTGTGTGTTAAATTAGTTGCCTGATGTTGTTTGATAATTGTACTCAGCCTGCAGTAATTGTATTTCGTGAAGAATAAAACTTTGCCTTGCCTGGTCTTCTGCATTAAGCTGTGTAATATAATCATGGGATGTTATTACGCCGTTTGCAAGTTGCGCGGCCGCGGCATTTTTTACTGATGCCCGCAAAACAATTATATCATTGTCTTCGCTCAACAGTGCGGTATATTTGGCAACATCCGCGCTTTGTTGCTTTAGTGTTATTCGTGTGTTGAATAAAAATGTCTCCTTTTGAACATCAAGGTCGTTCCTGTTTATGGTTGATATAAGTTTATCGTTTTTGTAGGTGTATAAATTACTTAACGACCAGTTTAAACGCAGCCCCCCTGTATAATAAAATGCAAAGTCAGTTTTTAATAAATTTAAGCCGGGTTTGCCGTAACCACCCTGGGCAAAGAACTGCAGTTTTGGAAGCGTGTTCGACTTTGATAATCTATCTTGTATATCGTAAGTTTTTTTCTGGTAATCATATAATGATATTTCGGGCCTGGCAATATTATCTGTAAGCACTTTTGGCTGCGGCTTTTCAAGCACTGTATTATTATCCAGCGTTTGGTTAATGAATAACCCCAGCATATTTAAATAGGCCTGCCTGTTTGCGTTAAGTTCTATCCTGCTTTGGTCTGCCTTCAGTAGCTCTGCTTTCAGTTCGTCAAGGCTGCTGCGAAAAGCAGTGCCATTGGCTATTAATGCATTTGTTTTATCTATACCATTCTGCACATCTTTTTGCTGAATATCATTTTGTTTTAATTGCTCATCTATTAATAAAATACCGAAAAAAAGCTGGTTTATCCTGTCCTTTAATGCATACAGGTTTACTTCAAGTGTTTGTTCTTTTATAGATGCGGTTGCTTCCTGCGATTGTTTTTGGTATTTTATAGTGCCACCGTCAAAAATAGTTTGATCTGCTTCGCCATAAATTTTATACTGGTCTTTGGTAACCGTGGGAATGTTGATGCCAGGTAATTTTATAGGGATGTTTGTTACATCTGATTGATAGGTTGCCTGGCCGCTGATAGTTAATTGAGGCAGGTACCCCTTAGCCGCGTTGCTGACTGAATAATCCCTGCTTTTTTCTATTAGTTCATGCTGTTTTACCAAAGGATAATTTTGCCTGCCAAGCGTGTAACATTGTTCTATCGTAAGCGGAGCGGTAGTTTGTGCACCAGCGAGAAGAGCAGCCAACGATAAGCCTGCTGCAAGAAGGCAGCGGTTCATATTTAACGATAACCTTGTCATACCATTTCAATATTTAATTTTAATCATTTGATTAAACGGGTATCAAAAAAATTCATTAATTCCAACCGACGAATGAGTGAGAAGAATATTTTATTACTCATTCATTTTTATCCTGGGTTAAGTATCATATTTATCCATTTCGGCACAAGCTTTTTCCGCTCCTGCATCAGCGTAGCAAACTCTTCATTGGTAACCCCGCTAACCCTTTGCAACAAGGGTTTGCCAATAAAAGGAAATATTGTTAACCCCACCAGGTTAGCCATGAAATGGAAGGGATGAATTTTTGCTATCTCGCCTTTTTCCATCGCTTCTTCAAGCTGTTTTATAAAATTGGCCCGTATCGGCTTCATCACAGGCTCCATCTTTTCAACCAGCTTTGAAGGGACATTTTGCATCTGGTTCATCACAAATATTGGCAGGTATGGGTTGGCTGTTATCATATCAATATATGCAATTACAACCGTCTCTATTTTTTCCGCTATGCCGATATTGCTTTCGCTTATTTTCATGATGGTACCCTGTATAAACTGCTGCATATTCTCCATCATAATAATGTCAAACAGCCTTTGTTTACTGCGGAAGTAATAATTAAGCAATGCCAGGTTTATCCCCGACTCCTCGGCAATATCCCTTGTTTTAACAGCAGCAAACCCTTTTTGCGTGAACAACCTTTTTGCAGCTTCTTTTATCCTTTCCTCTGTTGAACCATCTTTTGGTATTTTTTGTTTCTCTGCTTTCATATTTATTTCAAATCCTGTACAAAGATAAAGGCAACTTTTTGAATTAAACAAATTTTTTAATCATTTGATTAAAAATAATTTTGCAAATGGTTTTGAGCAAATTTCGGAGCGGTTGTTGTCCCTATTTTGTTTTTGGTAACTTTTTATAATAAGAGCAAATATCCTTCAACCCGCATTCCGGGCATTTAGGGTTGCGGGCGGTGCACATGTACCTTCCAAATAATATAAGCAGGTGATGGGCTTTATGGATAAGCTCTGTTGGGATATGTTGTACAAGCTGCTTTTCGGCAGCCAATGCAGTAGTGGCATGTTTAGTTAAGCCAAGCCTTGCTGATACCCTGAAAACATGGGTATCAACGGCCATGTTAGGTTGCTCATCTATAACTGATGTAATTACATTTGCCGTTTTTCGCCCCACACCGGGTAATTTTATCAGTTCTTCAACCGTCATAGGCACTTTGCCGCCAAAATCTTCTACCAACATTTTTGCCATGCCGATGAGGTGCTTGGTTTTATTGTTTGGATACGAAACACTCTTGATATAAGGGAATAATTCATCAAAACTGGCTTTGGAGAGCGCTTCGGCAGTGGGGTATTTTTGAAATATTGCCGGGGTGGTCATGTTAACCCGTTTATCCGTGCACTGGGCAGATAAAATAACGGATACTAAAAGCTGGTAAGGGCTATCATATACCAATTCTGTTTCTGGTATGGGTATTTGTTCCTGCAAATAATCAAGCACTCTTTTGTAGCGTTCTTTAATCGTCATAGCAGGCCAAAAATAAGCCAAATAGTGAGTTGTCCTATGAAATACGAATCAATACGAATTTACGAATAGAGAACGACACGGGTTTAAAGTGTCTTAGCATTAAGAATCTCGTACATTGCAAATTCAACCCGCTTTCTTTATATCCTCCAATTTGTATATTCGTATTGATTCGTATTTCGTAGATGGATGTAGCCTCCAATTCGTATATTCGTATTTATTCGTATTCGTAGATACGGGAAACTACCTTGATAGATTCGTATTCGTAGATACGGAAAGCTACCTTGACGACGAAACTTCCGATGAATTTGCGGCATATTCCATAATAGCTTCAACAGTTTGCTTTCGGGGGGAATGAAGGCTTAATTTTTGCAACCTTTGTTCAGATTCGCTTAAAACACGTAATTTTTCCCTTAACGCCCAGTTAGTTTTAAGCTCCTTTTCAAGGGCAGCTTTTTGCAGTTTACTCATTTCATTATACATATAAAGTAGCAGGTCTTCAGTAGTAAAATTCGGCATAGCAAAAATTGTAAAATGAAGTAATAAATCACCTCACAGTATTATTGGATCTTATATAATAGCCTTGCAAGCCTATCTTTAAACGGGCAGGTAAAAAGAATATTGTTGTAAATAAATTATTTTTTTGTGTTATCCGCTGCACTGTCCACAATAAAAAGGTCTTCATTGTCTTTTTTCATCAGGTAATTTTCGCGGGCATATTTTTCCAGGGCGGCGGGGTTATCACGGAGGTTTGACAATGTTTTTTTTGTTTTTTCTATCTCGTCCTGGTAGAATTTTTTGCTTGCCAGCAGGTCGTTTAACTGCTTTGTTCTCTGTCTTTGTACAAACATGTCATTCCTGTCAACAAACAGCATAAGCACGGCAAATACCACAATAGCGATGACGTATTTATTGCTGATGAAATGGAATATCCCGGATGCCGTTTTCATAAATAAAAAATCGTTGGCTGATGTAAAAGTACAAAATCAGCCAACGATTAATAAAATAAATTATTTAAACACAAGGTGCTTCTTCCTATAATTCCGGCTTTTTCCTCCATTCTATTTGCATCACACCCTCCAGCCATAGAGAAGGGTAGGTTAGCTATTTTGAAAACTTAAACTTTCCCTTTGGATATATTCCCCCAGTGCCCAGAGCTTCTTCTATGCGTATCAACTGGTTATATTTAGCCAGGCGATCTGTACGGCTTGCAGAACCTGTTTTTATTTGGCCGCAATTAAGCGCAACAGCAAGGTCGGCAATAGTAGTGTCTTCCGTTTCGCCGCTGCGGTGGCTCATAATGGTAGAATAACCATTGGTTTGGGCCAGTTGTACTGCATTTATCGTTTCGGTAAGCGTACCTATCTGGTTAACCTTAATAAGAATACTATTGGCAACGCCGGTATCAATACCGCGCTGCAAAATTTTGGTGTTGGTTACAAACAGGTCGTCCCCTACCAATTGCACTCTGTGGCCAAGGGCATCAGTTAATTTCTTCCAGCCATCCCAATCTTCTTCTGCCATGCCATCTTCAATGGAAATAATGGGGTATTTGTTAACCCACTCAGTCCAGTAAGCAACCATTTCATCACTGCTTATCACTTTCTGGCTGCTTTTATAAAATTTGTAATTGCCGTCTTTATACATTTCACTGCTGGCTGCATCAAGGGCAATACCTATTTGGCTGCCAACTTTGTAGCCCGCCGATTCAACAGCCTGCAATACTGTTTCAATAGCTTCCTCATTGCTTTGAATATCAGGCGCAAAACCACCTTCATCACCCACATTTGTGCTGTAACCTTTTTTCTTTAAAACTTTTTTCAATTCATGAAATATCTCAACCCCCCAGCGTAAGCCTTCGCTAAAGCTGTCTGCGCCCATAGGCACTATCATGTACTCCTGGTAGTCAATTTTGTTGTCTGCGTGTACGCCGCCGTTCAAAATATTCATTAATGGAATAGGCAGCACACAACTGTTAACGCCCCCAAGATAGCGGTACAAAGGCAGGCCGCTTTCAACAGCGGCAGCTTTTGCAACCGCCATAGAAACCGCCAGCATTGCATTAGCCCCTAATTTACTTTTATTTTCAGTGCCATCCAGTTCAATTAGTTGTGCATCAACGCCTGTTTGGTCATTTACTACCCAACCAATCAGTTGGTCGGCAATAATATCATTTACGTTGTCAACAGCTTTAAGTACGCCTTTGCCCCCATAAACGGTTTTATCGCCATCACGCAGTTCAACGGCTTCGTGTATGCCGGTTGAAGCGCCGCTTGGCACGGCAGCGCGGCCTAACTGGCCATCTTCGGTAATAACATCTACTTCAACGGTGGGGTTGCCACGGCTGTCTAATATCTGGCGGGCGTGAATGTCGGCTATGTAGCTCATACTAAGTTGATTGTTTGCGGTTTAATGTATGTAGTTGGTAAAAGTCCGAAAGTCCGGAAGACAGAAAGTCTGCAAGAAATGGTATAGGTATCTTTCTGACTTGCCGGCTATTGAACTCCCAGGCTAATTTTGCTGCAAAGAAACGTTGTTTGTTTGAAGTGGAAAAATGAGAAATTTTGGGGGCGAGAAGAGGTTTTGAAGGGAATAAAAAAAAGATTTTAGGTTTACCGTAAAGGGGCTATCGGGGTTTTGGGGAATGCTTTAGAACGAACAAGTATAAACCCGCATCACTTTTTGACACCATTTCTTTCTATCAATTTGAATTTAATCCTTATAAAATAGGCTAAAATTTTTCGCAAAAAACTCGTCAAAATGTTTGAAATCCCGAAATAAAATAGGTATCTTGTTGGAACAAATTATTTAATCCTGAATTGGTCTTCGTAGTGAAAATTATCATTTCTAAGTTTAAAATAAAATAAAAAAATCCGGTTATGAAAATTGTAAATCCCTGGTATAATATACCACAAAATGAACCTTTTGTATTACCTGAAGACGAGAAAGCGATATTTAATCATAATGAAAAATGGAAAGGGAAGAATTACGAAATAATGCTTGATGTTATGCCCGTTCCATTTAGTGGCGACGTATTTAATAGTGAAATTGTAATCCTGATGTCGAATCCAAAATATGACAAAGGAACTAAAGCGAAAGAAGATAAGCACTATAAGGAAAAATTAATGAGTGTATTTAAACATGAATGTAAGCATTTTCCATTTTTTGGCCTTGACCCCAATATTCAGGTCGGGAAAGGCTATTGGGAACCCAAATTAAAACAGCTACTTCCTTTTTATAAAGATTGGGAGGGCGTTTCTAAAATAGTTTCTGTTATACAATATGACCCATATAGCTCCAAAGAATTTAGGCACATAAAAAATTTGCCATCACGTGATTATACGATGCATTTGGTAAAAAAGGCCCTTGAAAGAAAGGCTATCATAATAGTTGCTCGCTCAAAAAAATTATGGTTGGAACTAGTTGACAATTTGGTAGATAACTTTATAACTTTAAATGTTGCGAGAAATGCGACTATCAGTAAAGGAAATTGTCCCAAATTGTTTGAAATATTAAATAACCCGGACAGGGTTAAAGGTTAGCTTATTTTTAGCCGATTAACCTGAAATACTAATGGAAAAGGGAGTGCTTAAGCAAAAAATTATTGAATATATAAACGCTGCTTACAAATGGCATGAAGCTGGTGAAAGCTCTTTGGACGAAGGAATAGGGCAAACAATGGCAATTTTGGAAGAAGAAATCCTTACCGAGTTTGGACTCCCCTTTATGGCATGGCAATATTCAGATATACTCCAAGAACAGGGGTTTTCAAATATTAATGTAAAAAAAAGGGCGGACATACTATTTGAAAAATTAAAAAATGAGGCTGAAAAATTCTTGCTTGCCCCCATTGAAAAAGATATAGCAATTTTGATAGAAGCAAGAAATATGCTGCAAGATGCTGTAGAAGTTTTGCCTATAATTGGCATTACCGCGACGCGCTATAATTTATTTCTGTATTACGAAATATTTTTCCGGGGAATTTATAATGAAGATGAAATTTTAGCTGTTTTAAAGGCGGCCGAAAAACTTGATGAATTAGCAGAAACAACGATTCCTCATACTTATGACGCTTTGAATGATAATATTAACTTCGAAAGATTACAGAAAGTCGGCCTGCCATTTCTAAACGAATACAAAGAGTTTTTAAAATACAAGGAATCCAACCATGTTTGGGATGAACATCCAGGCAATTACGATTTAGAAGATTATGTTGGGCTACCGAACATTTTTGAATTAGATCATTTTATTATTACGCATGTCCATGTGAATGATGACGAAACCTGTTGTATAACTGTTTTAAACCTTTTTGGGAAAAAGCTATTAGTTAAATTAGATCTTTTTTGTAGAAAGGATATGCTTAGTGTTATTATGTTACATGCAAAATATTATTCTTTGTCTATACCGAACTTATATTTAGCAAGCCCCTATTATTTAAATGAAGAACAAGTTACCATTCAATTAAGAAGCGTTATCGGCAAGAATATAGAAATTGAAAAAATAAAAATTGGAATTGAAAAAATCTTTGATGAAGATGATGGACTACAAGACTTATTTGCTTATATGGTTACATCCATAAAAGCAAGTGAAAATATCCCTCAATTTCATTTTAAAGAACCGTAAAATGATTTGTCGTAATGATTAATTTCCCCGTCTCCTCACTCCCTTGCACCCTTACTTTTATCCCTTATAGCCTTAAACTCCGATCCCTCTTTCCATTCGGGCCAGGTATGGTCAAAAGCAAGCCTTTTGCCCACAAGGAATAACAGTTGCAGGTCGTCTATTGCGCCACTCATGTCCCAGCTTGTGTTGTATTCATCAGACGGGCTGTGGTAATGCTTTTCATTAAATTCTTCTTCTTTTTGCTGGCCATATTGCTTGCCCTTGCCTATCACATCAATACCAAAACTTTGGGCAAGAGCGGGTATGCCCGCTTTGGCAAAACTAAAATGGTCTGACCGGAAATAATGCCCGGCCTGCGGTGTATTGTCATAGGAAATATAGCGGCCACGTTTTTCTGCTTCTTCTTTCAAAATATCTTCAAGCTCATTTTGTCCTTGCCCGACAACCATGATATCTTTTGTTTTTCCATAGTAGTTCACTTCGTCAACATTAATATTGGCTACTGTTTTTTCTGCAGGATAAACAGGGTGTTGGGCATAATAGGCGGAGCCAAGCAAACCTTGTTCTTCACCGGTTACGGCAAGAATAATAATAGTTCTTTCAGGCGGCGTTTTAAGGCTTTTGAACGCCCTTGCAAATTCAAGCAGTGAAGCGGTGCCACTGGCATTATCAAGTGCGCCATTGTAAATAGAGTCGCCTCTTGCATCGGGTTTGCCAATACCTAAATGATCCCAGTGTGCAGTATAAATAATATATTCATCGGCGTATTTACTGCCGGTTATTTTACCAATTACGTTGTGCGATTTGTTATACGTTGCAGTTGCCTTTATGGTGGTAGATAATTTTACATCCAGGGGTACGGCTTTAAAACCCCTTATATCTGCCTTGGCAATTATACTGGTGTCCTGCCCGCCCGCTATGATCAGCTTCTTTGCTGCTTTGGTCGTTATCCATCCCTGCGCATCTAATAAATTTTCATTTTTGTTACCGTTATTTAAATGCAGTGCCGAAGTGTTCCAGCCGTTTTGCACAACGCTGAACGGGTAGCTTGCCGCCGCGGTGCTGTGTATAACCAAACATCCTTTCGCGCCCTGTCTTGCTGCTTCCTCAAATTTGTAGGTCCAGCGGCCGTAATAGGTCATGGTTTTGCCTTTAAATAAAGTAGTATCGTTGTTATTAAAACTGGGGTCATTTACCAGCACCATTACAATTTTACCTTTTACATCAAGGCCTGCATAATCATTCCAGTTATACTCAGGCGCAACTACACCATAGCCGGCAAAAACCAATTGATCATTATTAAGGGTGATAAGCGAATCGGTTTTTGGTGTTGAAAGAATATATTCGTCAAAGCCCTTTAACTGGAAATTTCCTTTAGCAGATTGTACCTGCATAAATGGCGCAGGTTGTGAGAGGATATTTACCATGGGTACATCCTGTAAATAACTGTTGCCATTGCCAGGCTCCAGGCCAACTGAAGCGAAAGCTTTTTGTAGATAATCAACTGTTCTTGTTTCGCCTGCTGTAAAGGGTTTGCGGCCCTGGAACGAATCGGATGAAAGTATTTTAATATGCTCAATAAGGCTGTCTGCACTAAAGGCAGCAAGGCCATCATCTTTATTCGCATTATTGTTTAAAAAGCAGGACGTTGCAACCGCGCTGGTTAGTAAAAAAGAGAACCATAAATATCTTTTCATAACAGACAATTTTTTAATTGAGATCGTTGGCAATGTTTTCCTGTAGCCATTTATCAAGGTCGTTGATGCTATAAAAAATTTGATCCGGCTGCAATAGTTTTAATTTTTCGGCATCAGTTGTTTCAGCCCATGCAGCGCCAATTACGGGGATGCCCGCTTTTCTGCTTGCTATTATATCGCTTGGTGCATCGCCAATATATGCCACTTCGTTTTTATCAAGATCATTCCAGTTATTCAATACTTTTTCAATGCAAGCTGCTTTTACTGGGCCAAGCGGCGAGCCTGTTTCTATTTGCGAAAAGTAGTGCTTAATGCCAAATTGGTTTAAAGATATTTCTGTGCTGCTGTGGCCTTTGCCTGTAACCATTGCTATACGCACCCCTCTGCTGTGTAAAAATTCAAGCATTTCAATAATACCATCAAAAGGGGCGGGGCAATGGTTGTGCAATGCTTCGTAAAAAACTAAATAATCCGCAAGCCCTTTATCATAAAATTCCGGTACCAGGGCCATAATGGTCCCTTCCTCCGAAGGGCCGAATGTTGCAATAATATCTTCATCAGTTAATGTTCTTCCGGCTAATGGCTCAATGGCTATTCTAAAGGCGTTTATGCACAGGGGTAATGTATCAGCAATAGTTCCGTCAAGATCAAAAATGACTGCTTTAATGCCCCCATCCCCTAAAGAGGAGCGTTTATCCGGGTTAATATCATAGTTACCTACTTTACTCAAACTTCTGGTGTTAATAAATTATCAGTATGTTTAATCAAAAATTACCTGTTTATAAAGCCCCCTTTAGGGGATGGGGGCTAAGGAGGCTTCTTCCCCAATCAACTTTATAAACTCATCTTCGCTGATGATCTTAATGGTATTTATTTTTTTTGCTTTTTCTAATTTGCTTCCTGCATCTTCACCCACTACAAGGTAATTTAATTTGCTGCTTACGCCGCTTGCAATTTTGCCGCCGTGTTTTTCAACCATTTCTTCAGCCTCGCTGCGTTTAAGTTTCAGCATCGTTCCGGTAAATAAAAATGTTTGTTCATGCAGGGTATTGCTTTCTGTTGGGGCAGACCGCTTTATATTGTACATCTGCAAACCAAGCTCTTTTAGTTTGTGAAGTATTTTTATGTTTTCTTTATTCTGAAAAAATGCAAAAATGCTTTGCGCTACTTTAACGCCAACATCTTCCATTTGCTGCAATTGCACATCGCTCATATTTTCCAATTCAAATACATCGTGTATTGCATTGGCTACTGTTTTGGCAGTTGTTTCGCCTACATAACGAATGCCAAGCGCATATATTAAACGGTATAATGGCTGCTGTTTAGATGCTTCAATGGCGCTTTGAAGATTATCAATTGATTTTTTACCAAACCCCTCAAGCTTGCTTATCGCATCAAAGTCCAGCGTATAAATGCCGGGTACATCTTTCAGTAATCCCAATTCATAAAACTTGCGCACGTTTGCTTCCCCAAAACTTTTTATATCCATCGCATCTTTGCTTACAAAATGAATGATGCGTTCCACCACCTGTGCGGGGCACTCGATATTTATGCATCTCCAAACAGCTTCATCCTCTGTTTTGTATAATTCACTTTTGCAAACAGGGCAATGCCTGGGGAAATGAATATGTTTTTCATCGCCTGTTCTTAATTCAGGTAAAGATTTTACAATTTGTGGTATTACATCACCGGCCCTTTCAATCAAAACGGAATCGCCTATCATCAGGTCTTTTTCTTTTATATATTCTTCGTTGTGCATAGATATACTGCCAACGGTTACGCCGCCAACGGCCACGGGGTCAAGTTTTGCAACAGGGGTAACGGCGCCGGTTCTGCCTACATTAAATTCAACCGCCCGTAATTTAGTTGTCGCCTGCCTTGCTTTAAATTTAAATGCAATTGCCCAGCGCGGGTGGTGGGTGGTCATGCCCATTTTATCCTGCAGCGCAATTTCATTTACCTTTATTACCATACCGTCAATTTCATAAGGCAGGGTATCGCGCATTTCTTCAAAATCGTGTACATGCTTAATTACTTCATTAATGCCCTGTACAACGATCTTTTCTTTTTGGGGAGAGCGAAAACCACACTCCCATAACATTTGCAGTGTACCGCTGTGGGTGGAAAGAGGGTTGACAGATGACAGATGAGAGTTGACAGAAGCGCCTGAAGCCTTTTCCTCCTTCTTCCTGTCATCTGTCATCTGCCATCTGTCATCTCTAATATAATAGCTCACATTATACAAAAACGCTTCAAGATTTCTTTTGCCAACTATTTTGGGGTCTTTAATACGCAGGCTGCCACTGGCTGCATTACGCGGGTTGGCCAATGGCGGAAGCCCCTGTTCTGCAAGTGCATCATTATATTTTTTAAAGGCAGCCTTTGTCATTAAAACTTCGCCGCGTATTTCAATTTGCTGGATGCCGTATTGTGAAAACGGCGCAGACAACGGTATAGAGCGTATGCGTTTAATATTGGTGGTAACATCTTCTCCCTCTACACCATCACCCCGCGTAGCACCGCGAACAAGCATATCATCCTCATATATTAAAGAAATACTTGCTCCGTCAAACTTCGGCTCTATGCAATATTCAATCACATCAAGTCTTGTCAATTCACGCGCTTTCCTGTCAAAATCAAGCAGGTCATCGGCATCATAACTATTGTCTAAGCTTAGCATGGGAACCAGGTGCTGCACTGTAGGAAACGACTGGTTAAGGCTGCTGCCAACTCTTTGGGTGGGGGAATCGCCGGTGATCAATTCCGGGTTTCCTTCTTCAATCTTTTCAAGTTGTTTAAATAACTGGTCGTATTCGGGGTCGGCTAAAAGAGGGTCATTTAACACGTAATACCTGTATTCATGAAACCGTAATACATTGCGCAAAGCTTCAACGTCATTTTTATCTATCTGCGCATGGGCAATAAATGCTTTTGTTTGCTGCTGTAAATGTTTTGTTTGCTCTGCGGAATACATACAATAAGTTTGGGCGATAAAATTAAGGTGGAAAGATGAATAAGTAATTAGTTAATAAAGTAAAAGAAAACAGGGTGAATATTTAAAATGGGCGGCTTATTTTTTTATTTTTCTAATTTTTTAGCCTTTTTAATAGATATTTGAAATTTTAGTTTTACATGTGTTAATTTTACACAATAGAAATTTTATTACTTTTGGGCTGCCATACATTAAAAATAACATTAGCCAACTAACTAATTGCCATGATGAATAACGATTCCTCCGTAATACAACAACCTGTGCGCACCAAAAATGGCGGATTGATAAAAAGTGCTGAAAAGCTCGTTACCTCCTACCCGCGCGTGCCTATTACCGTTGATTGCGTGATCTTTGGTTTTGATGAGAATGAATTAAAAATACTTTTAATAAGAAGCGACCTTGAAATATTTAAAGGCCAGTGGTCGCTGCTGGGCGATTTTGCAGCAGATAACGAAGAATTAGATGATGCCGCTTACAGGGTATTGTGTGAAAGAACGGGTATGGATGATGTTTACCTGGAACAGGTACGCACCTTTAGTAAGCCGGGCAGGCACCCCGGCGGGCGTGTTTTAACGGTTGCTTATTGCTCATTATTAAACATTGAGCAGCATAAGCTTGGGAAGATGGATAATGAGTTGCACTGGCACAGTGTGCAGAATATTAAGGAAATGGCATTTGACCATAAAGAAATAATGGATTATTGCTATAACTGGCTGCAAAAACGTATTATGGAGCATCCCCTCGGCTTTAACCTGCTGCCCGAAAAATTCTCCCTTCGTGAACTCCAAAACCTATACGAAGCAATTTTAAACGTAAAGCTTGACCGCAGGAATTTCAGGAAAAAATTCTTTTCTATGGATTTTTTGATTGATACCGGCGAGTATGAAGACGATGTTCCGCACCGCCCGGGCAGGCTTTACCAATTCAATTTTCAAAAATATGAATTGAACAAGCGTCGTTGGACGGGTATTGATTTTTAAGCTTGCTGGGTTCCTTTTTATTCAACCCGGCACTTTTTAAGCAAGGCATTTAATGAAAGCCCCGCAACTGAATTTCCTGCTGCATGCGGTTTTTTGGCTTTTTTTAAAAAATCGGCGAAATCCATAAAAAAAATTTTTTTACGTTGTGTAAATTATACACATTTGTAAACGGTTGTGTATAATTTACACTTATTGCCAAAAACGAATTGCTGTCAGAATGAAACCTTACCAAACAAAATTATCTTCCAAAACTGTGGACTGCTTGCTTCCTACTGTATATAATGTTGGATTTTTTGTAATGCCACAGGCAATTTTTTTGCCTGTGAATGATCTTGTGCCTATTCAAATTTCTATAAACAACCACTAATTTTTTGATTTGAAAACCAGAAAACTTTCTATTATGAATTTAAAACGACTGCTAATGATGCTTGTTTTGCCAGCGGCGCTTATAATAAGCTTGCCAGCCCTTGCGCAAAACAAAGTGGTAGCTGGAAAAGTTACTGATTCCACCGGCTCGCCAATTGCCGGGGCATCCGTTCTTGCAAAAGGAACGACTATTGGAACACAGACCGCTAACAACGGGGCATTCAGGCTAACTGTGCCTTCCAATGCCCAAACATTGGTTATTTCTTCAGTAGGGTATGCAACGCAGGAGGTAGCGATTGGTTCAGGAACTATTTCTGTATCAATGATACAGGTAAGCGCTTCATTGAATGATGTTGTAGTTATTGGTTACGGAACAGTAAAGAGAAAAGACCTTACAGGTTCAATTGCTACCGTTGGTGAAAAAGAATTTCAAACCGGTTCTATTACTTCGCCGGAACAATTGATTGCAGGTAAGGTAGCTGGGGTAACTATTACATCAAACGGCGGCCAGCCAGGGGCTGGCAGCACTATACGTGTAAGGGGTGGTGCTTCTTTAAATGCAAGCGGCGACCCTCTTATTGTTATTGATGGTGTGCCTCTCAGCTCTGTTAACTTACAGGGTATTAATCCTAATGACATAGCAAGTTTTTCTGTTTTAAAAGATGCTTCGGCTACTGCCATTTATGGCTCAAGAGCATCTAACGGGGTTATTATGATTACTACAAAACATGGTAAAGGAGGGAAGCCTGTAATAACATTCAGCACCGGGCTTTCTGCGGGTTATGTGCCAAAGGAGTACCCGGTAATGTCTGCGGCCCAGTTCCGCAACCTGATCGATTCTATTGGTACCACTTCCCAAAAAGCATTGATGGGCAGTTCAAATACCGACTGGCAGAAGCAGGTGTACCAAACGGCTATCACTTCGGATAACAATTTAAGTATCAGCGGTAGCTTAAAGAACCTGCCATACCGCATCTCGGCCGAATACCTTAACCAGAGCGGTGTTCTTAAAACAGATAACCTGAAACGGGAAGCTGTATCTGTAAGCCTTACACCTTACCTGTTTGATAGGCACCTGAAGATTGATATAAATCTCCATGGCTCAAGCACCGATTCGCGCACTGCGAACACAGGGGCAATTGGCAATGCGGTTTCTTTCGATCCCACACAATCTGTGTTCAGCAACAAAGGCAGCTTTGGAAGTTATTTTGAGTGGCAGACCAACGACACCACGCCTAACTCCTTATCAAACCGTAACCCTGTAGCCTTATTGCAGCAGTATGATGCGGAGAACCATGCATTAAGAAGTTTTGGAAATATACAATTTGACTACAAATTTCATTTTCTGCCAGACCTGCATGCAAACCTTAATTTAGGTTATGACATTGCCAAGTATAACGGAACAACGATGGTACCTTCGTATGCGGCTCAATCATATAATGCTATCCCAACCTTACGCGGGCAGGATAACCAGTATTATAATAATTACCAAAATAAGGTTGGCGAATTTTATTTGACTTATGTAAAAGATATCAAATCAATAAAAAGTAATATTAACGCTATAGCGGGTTATGGTTACTATGATGACTATTACCATAATATCAATTACCCGTCGTTCAGTGCCGCTCATGATACTTTACCGGGCACTGCACCTACCTACCCTACATCCTACAGCGAGGTAACACTTATCTCTTATTATGGCCGTTTGATCTATACTTACGATAATAAGTATATCCTTATGGGTTCTATCCGTACCGATGGTTCTTCACGCTTTGGCCCAAGTTACCGTTGGGGCGTTTTCCCGTCAGGGGCTTTTACATGGAAGATCAACCAGGAAGATTTTCTTAAGAATTCAACAGTTGTATCCGATCTGAAGCTGCGTTTAGGTTACGGTATCACTGGCCAACAGGATGGCATACCTTATTATAGCTATCTTAATTATTATTCACAAAGCGGAAACACTTCCAAGATCAATTTTGGAAGCAACTATTACAATTTCTGGAGCCCTGCTATTTATGCCAAAGACCTTCAGTGGGAACAAACAGCCACTTCGGATGCAGGCTTTGATTTTGGGTTCTTAAATAACCGTATAACCGGCAGCGTAGATTATTATTATAAAAAAACAAGCCACTTGCTTGCAAATGTATTTGTGCCATCGCTTACTGACTTTGGTAACCAGTTAACAAGAAATGTAGGCAATATGACCGACCAGGGTGTTGACTTTAGTATTGATGCAACCGTAGTAAAGACCAGAGACCTTGCATGGCAGGTTGGGTTTAATGTTGCTTACAACCAATTTAAGATCACCAACCTGTCTGTATCACAGGATTCATTGGCCCAATCAAGCAGCAGCCTTGCTGTTGGGGGCATTGCAGGCGGTACAGGTAATACCATACAGGAGCATTCAGTTGGCTATACCCCTTATTCCTTCTTTGTGTACCAGCAGGTGTACAATGCAAATGGAAAGCCTATTGAAGGTTTGTATGTAGACCAGAACAGGGACGGGATAATTAATCAGAAAGACCTGATACACTACAAATCGCCTTTCGCACCGTTCACATTCGGCTTTACAACAAGCGTAACGTATAAAAAATGGAGCATCAGCACAGTACTGCGTGCAAGTGTTGGTAACTACATGTATAATAACGCTGCCTCAAACCTTGCTGTAACAAGAAATGTATTGAACCCGACAGGATTCCTGCAGAATGCTCCGGCATCTGTATTGACAACCAACTTTTACAATAACCAGTTCTTTTCTTCGTATTACGTAGAAAATGCTTCGTTCCTGAAAATGGATAACCTGGGTATTACATACAATGCCGGGTTCCTGTCAAAAAATAATTACAACCTCAGGCTGTCTCTAAACTGTCAAAACGTGTTTACTATCACTAAGTACACAGGTTCAGACCCTGAGATATACAGTGGGATAGACAATGTTCTTTATCCACGGCCAAGAACTATAACAGCGGGTGCAAGCCTGTCGTTTTAATTGAATGAATTTAAAAATAAGAAATATGAAAAATATTCTTTTCAAAATACCTCTTTCTTTTATCGTTGTTACAGCAGCATTTGTTTCCTGTAACAAAGACCTGAACCGTTTACCGGCGAATACGGTCTTTTCGGATAGTGTTTACAGCAACGCTGCAGGGTATAAACTGGAGCTTGCAAATGTTTATGGCGGTTATGTTCTAACAGGCGTTTCAGGCCCCGGTGGCTCAGATATACAGGGTGTTGATGCAGGCACCTCGGATTTTATCAGGTGTTTATGGAATGTGCAGGAGTTGACAACTGATGAAGCTGTTTGCGCATGGGGAGACCCCGGTGTACCCGATTTTCATAATATGAACTGGACTGCAACAGACCCCATACTGATAGGCTTGTATGCAAGAAGCCTTTACCAGGTAACACTGGCCAATGACTTTATTACACATTGTACAGCCGCTGCCCTGCAAAGCCGCAACATTACCGGCGCAGATGCGGCCAATATAGCCTATTACAAAGCAGAAGCCCGTTTTTTACGTGCGTTTCAATATGCAACCTTGATGGATGCATTTGCCAATCCGGCATTTGGCACAGAAACCACACCCGTAGGCCCTTTGTCTTTTCCAAAACAGATACAGCGTGCTGATCTGTTCAAATACGTAGAGTCCGAATTGCTTTCATGCGACAGTGCCATGGTTGCGCCGCACCAAAATGAATACGGCCGTGCAGACCAGGCCGCAGCATGGGCATTACTCGCCCGTATATACCTGAATGCAGAAGTTTATACAGGTACCCCAAGATATACTGATGCGATCACTTATGCAAGCAAGGTTATTAATGCGGGCTACAGCCTGATGCCGAGTTATGCAAACCTTTTTAAAGGCGATAATAATTTAAACAACCCGGAAGTAATTTTAGCCATTCCGTATGACGGCATAAACACACAAACTTATGGTGGTACAACTTTCCTGGTTAACAGCGCCTGCGTAAATTCTACTTATACTGCCGGTGCCCCCGGTTATGCAATGAGTTCCGCCAACTATGGCGTGCCAAGCGGCGGATGGGGAGGTAACAGGAGCACTGCCAACCTTCCTGCCCTCTTTCCAACACCAGATACTACTGTAGATAAACGCGCTATATTCCTGAATACTACAGGGGTAACCAAAACTATCTCTAATATAGCTCAATTCAACCAGGGGTTACCCGTGATAAAATATACCAATATCACTTCTGCCGGTGTTGAAGCAGAACCCAATGCAGGAGGAACTTTTGTTTCTACTGATTATCCGTTATTTCGCCTGGGTGAACAATATCTTATATATGCCGAAGCTGTGTTGCGTGGCGGTGCAGGCGGGGATGCTGCAACTGCACTTAATTATATCAATCTTTTAAGAACGCGTGCTTATGGCAATACCACCGGTAATATTTCTTCTGCTGACCTTACATTGCCTTTTATCCTGGACGAGAGAGGGCGCGAATTATATTGGGAATGCTTTCGCCGTACTGACCTTGTGAGGTTTAACGAATTTACGAGCGGCAGTTATTTATGGCCCTGGAAAGGTGGTGTTGCAAGCGGAACCGGCGTGGATAGTCACTACAGTATTTTCCCGCTACCAATCACCGACCTGCAGGCAAATTCTAATTTAACTCAAAACAAGGGGTACTAATTTTTAAGCGAAAAATTAAAAATATATGGAAAAGTTTTTAAATAAATTACTACTTATCGCCACATGCAGCATACTTCTTTTGCAGGCATGTAAGAAGGAAGGCACAGATGTTACTTTCAGTGGCGGTACTGTACCTGTATTGACTGCTTCAGTAAGCGACTCAATACCGCTGGATAATTCCATTAAAGGCAATACTGCGGTAGTGTTTGCGTGGACAAATCCCAACTACAAGTTTAGCGATGGTATAAGCTCGCTCAATGTTACCTACAACCTGGAGTTTGATACAGCCGGGGCAAATTTTAGCAGCCCGCACATGCAAACCGTACAAATAAGCCCTGCTTTGGGCACCTCATTTACTGTAGATGCATTGAACAGCCTTATAGCAAATGGCCTGCAGCTTTCTTTAGGGCAGCAGCATACGTTAGAGGTTAGAGTGGTCGCATTGTTGGCGCCTTATACTTCCGGCTCTGCAAACATAGCTCCGTTAGCGTCTAGCGCGATTGATTATAAAGTTACGCCGTATGCACCCCCACCTGTTGTTGAACCACCTGCTTCAGGTACATTGGTTTTGGTTGGCGGCGATCCCTTGATGGGCGGTTGGTCTAACCCGGTGCCAAGTTCGCAGCAATTTACACAGGTAAGCCCAACTGATTACCAGCTTACCATAGCGCTTTCTGGCGGTGACCCAACAAATTCCAACGCAAGTGACCAATATCTTATATTACCTGTTAATGGTAGCTGGAGTCATAAATATGCTTGCAGCAATACAGCAAGCCAGCCATTTTCGGGAGGTACGTTTGGATTAGATTTAAGTTCAAATTTCCCTGGCCCTATAGCAGCCGGCACCTATAAATTTGATGTAAATTTTCAAACCGGTATAATAACCGTTACCAAACAATAGGGTATTAAAATTGACAAAAAAATTATTTTAAACTAATTGTATGAAACATATTTTAAAACTCATTTTTGTTATGGTTAGTATCGGTTTTATATATACCGACTGTAACAAACTGGCCGATCTGCCAACAACTATGTGGGGCAATGGCAAGGCGCCTGTGTTAACAAGCAGCGTAACAGCCATAATGCCTAAGCCAGCTGATTCAACAAATACAGTGCTCACGCTTAGCTGGAGCAATCCTAAATATGCTACGGATTCCTTGAATCAGAAATTTATAGTGGAGCTGGATTCTTCAGGAAGAAATTTTAGCAAAGAGGTCACTTTTACAGTTACCGGGCCATTAAAATATTCCTTTACCGGAAATTCATTGAACAGCATTTTAGCCAACTTTGGTTTTACTGCTGGGAAAGCTTTTAATGTTGACATACGGGTTACATCATCTTATACTAATAATAATGAACAGTATAAGTCGAATGTTATAACTGTTGCAATGACGCCTTATTTAGTACCCATAACACTTACCCCGTCATCCACGGCTGCTTTAACTTTACAGGTACTTAACGCTACCAGCAATGCGATTTCGTTTAGCTGGAATGCAAGCGCCTATGGCAGTAACACGATTAACTATGCATTGCAGCTTGATACAGTGGGTGGCAACTTTGCCAACCCCCAGGTGTTTAAATATGGCGCATCATTAAATGCAACCCTTATTGAAAATGACCTGAATACAGCGGCTATTAATGCCGGCGTTATTGGCGGCTCTACAAAAAATGTTGAGTTCAGGATCGTAAGCTATCTCGGCACCACTTATAGTAACCCGTTGGTTTACTCAGATACCGTTAAGATAAGTATTACAACGTTTGCGCCTGTTCCGCCCAACCTTTATATTGTGGGCGATGCAACGCCGGGCGGATGGAGTAATCCCGTTCCAACACCTTCCCAGCAATTTACTAAAGTAGATGCATTTTCGTTCAGCATTAACATTGGCCTCACTGCCGGGAAGAGCTATTTGTTTTTGCCTGTTAATGGTGACTGGAGCCATAAATATGGTGGTGCCAGCGCTACAGGCGGCACATTGTTAGCGGATGGGGCAGTACCAGGTTCTAATACACCTGCGCCCGCAACTTCAGGCGTTTACCAGATTGTTGTAAATTTTCAAACAAATACCTATACCGTTACAGCAGTTCCCGTTCCGTCAAACCTCTATATAGTGGGCGATGCAACGCCGGGTGGATGGAACAACCCCGTTTCGTTACCTTCCCAGCAATTTACGCAAATAGATGCGGTTTCTTTTGGTATTATACTCAACCTTAGCTCAAGCGGCAGCTATTTATTCTTGCCGGTAAATGGCGACTGGAGCCACAAATATGGTGGTGCAAGTGCTACGGGTGGCGCATTGCTCGCAGATGGGGCAGTACCAGGCTCTAACACACCGGGGCCATCTGCAAGCGGGCTTTATGAGGTTATTGTAAATTTTGCCACAAATTCATATTCAGTTACACCATATACCGGTCCCCCATTGCCTTCGAATTTTTATATTGTGGGCGATGCAACAGCCGGTGGCTGGAACAATCCTGTTCCGGTGCCATCGCAGCAGTTTACGCAGGTAAGCAACGCCGAGTTTAAATTAACATTGCCGTTAACCGCGGGTAAATCTTATTTGTTCTTACCCGTAAATGGAGACTGGAGTAATAAATTTGGCGGTAATAGTGCAACAGGCGGCCAACTGCTTTATGATGGTGCGGTGCCTAATTCCAATACTCCTGCGCCTTCAACAAG
>JABDFW010000007.1 GCA_013286305.1 Bacteroidota bacterium | reverse complement strand
CCCCCTGCTGCCGGCAGGCAAGTTCCAGACAGAGCCCGAGACTACGGACTGGCTTTTTATTGAGGAACCCCTGGAGCGCAAAGCTAAGGATGATGCAAAATTTAAACTTGATTCTGCATCCATAAACATCAAAATGAAAATGGCCTGTTGATCTATCAAATTTCCAAATAAAATGATCATGAATAAAAACAGTTTTTGGAAATGGCTGCTGCTTGTAAACCTGGCAACTTCATTTTATTGTGTTGGTGCTGTTTGGCTGGCGCAATTGGACTGGATGCTTTGGCAGTATGTTGGCCAGGCAGATTTTATCCTTTATCACAATGCGTGGTGGCATGGTATATGGTGGTCTATCTTTCCGCTGGCGGGGCTTTCTTTTTTGGGTATTTGCTTTCAGCTTAAATGGCGGCCTCCTTATGTACGTGTTTGGGTGCTTTGGCTTGCACTTCTGCTGCAGGTTATAGTTTATGCAGGTACTGTTTTTTGGTGGGGACAGGGACAGTCGAAATTAAATATCATTCATTTGGCCGATGGTGCCCTTAACCCCTTATATGTTCAGCTCATTAGTACCAACTGGCTTAGGGTGGCGTTGCTAACCCTAAGCGGGTTGTTGGAAGGATGGATAGGAATTAAATGTTTTGTAAAAAAAGACACTTAGTAACACGAATTAAATTACTTAACGACGCAAATTACCTATTACCGCATTAAAACCACCGTGCCCTTTAGGGATACTGCTGTTCCAGTTGTGGTATTAGTGCCCCTGATGAGATAAATATATGTGCCGGGATTGGAGCGCCTGCTGTTAAAGGTGCCGTCCCAGCCCCGGTTTATATCGTTAGAAACAAAAACCCTGTTTCCCCACCTGTCAAAAACATCCAGTTCCTGTAATGAAAGCGGAACGCCAGGCGGCACCCTGAAAATATCATTATGCCCATCGCCATTTGGTGTAAAAGAGTTTGGAATTAATAAAGGCAGCCGTGCGAATACCGTTACCTTACCGGTTGCTGCGCAACCCTGTTGACTGTTCACGGTCAATTGGTAAGTGGTGCTTTTTAGAGGGTTGGCAACAGGGCTTGCAACAGAATTAAAAGGAAACAACCCATCAGAGGGTGACCATTGGTATGTGGTAACTATACCAGAAATGGAAGGCGTTAATGTTACACCGGAATTACCCGAAACATAAACGGTATCCGGTTTAAATATAATAGCGGGGGAAGGGTAAACAGTCATATAAACAGCCGGAAGAGTATCAGGCAGGCCGCAGGTAATATCCGCACCGGCTATACAGTTAACGCTGTCCCCATCCCGCAGGCTGCTGGTTGTAAAAATATCTGTGCCTGCATAATTGCCGTTTACAAACCATTTATACCCCGAACCGTAATTGCCATTACTTGATAGAGGAGCAAAAATTACGGGTGTACCCGAACACACGGTATCACCAGGATCTGCAGATACTGTTATAGCCGGGGCCGCAGCCGTAACATGCACTGTGATAGTATTACTTGTTGCGGTATCAATACTGCAGCCTGCGTTGCTTGTAAGAAAACAGCTAACTGCATCGTTATCGCCAGGAGACGTATTTTTATATACCGGCCTGCCGGAACCAACTTTTTGTCCGTTAAGCAGCCATTGATAAACCGGGGCGTTGCCGCCATTGTACGTTGTGCATGTAAACGTAACAGCAGTACCAGGGCAAATATTATTTGATGAAGATGTTATGCTTGCGGAAGGCACGGCTTTATACGCATTTATATACCCGCCATACAGGCAATCTACCTGGCTTTGGGTTAATGCCGTGTTGTAAATATTAACGTCATCAATAACCCCGCCAAACGGATACCAGATGGTACCGCCACCATTCATACGGCCGATAAAAAAATCCTCCTTATTAGCTGCTGAAAAATCAGCCTTCTTAATTGCCTGTTGCTTTTGCAGCTTCCCGTCAAAATACATGCGCAGTTCATTTCCATTTATAACCACAACATAGTGTACCCATTCGCAGGTATCAAAGCAGGCAAATCCCGCATCGCCGGCAAAATTAACCGGCTTATTGCGTCCTTTGCCATTTTTATTATTAAACCCAACAGCCAGGAGATTGGCGGCAGAGGTGTACGTGGTTGACCAAATACCAGGGTCTGCATCTATACCATCGCCCGCTTTACTGAACAGGATATCATACCCGTTTGGCGAGTATTTTCCATAACCATCCATGCCGCCAAATGAACATTGTTTAAACCATAATGAAACAGAGAACGCTGAATCGAATTGAAGGGTTTTGCTGTTTGGTATTCTTATCCAGTCGGGGTCATAAAATCCTCCGAACAAATATGCGCTGTTCGGGTGCCCAAACCTGTCAGTAGTTAATGTAGGTGTATTGCCGATAATTCCATTATTGCCGTTTCCGCTCACATCATTCGCATTGCCATTAAAAGGAAAACTCGCTACCAATCCCTGCCTGCAATTGCTGCTGTCTGGCTGGGCAATAGCGTGGCTTAAAAACAAAAAAAAATTTATCATACCAAAAAATATCCTGGTATTTATAAAAGCAAAAAAGTTTTGGTTTCCCGCCAAACTCATCAGTATTTTTTGAGGATCTAAAGCATGTTTTGTGCTTAAATTTACTGATAATTGCCGGTATTACGCTACTTTAAAGGCCTGTTTCACAAAATTAAAACGGCTGCTGTCATATATAAAATTTTTGCAATCAACAACCTTTTGAGTGTGTTAAGTTTGTGTTTACTTAGGGAAATTTTACCTAACCGCAGGAGAATATAAATGGGTAAATTGAAATAATCGCCTTGCTAATATTCAAAAAAGGCCATAAGACAGCCGCCTCACTCCAATTCATCAGAATTCACCTTTCACTTTTTCCTCAATACACATGCCTGGGGCACCAATCGCCATTTTTGTTGCCAATTAAAAAACCAATAAGTATTTCGTGCGTACCATGGCTAACAGTGTTTAACTGAGAAGTAGTAAAATCGTATGAGTAGCCAAAATTAAGCGTGCTGCTAATATTGAAACCAAGCATAGCTGCAAAACCATCGTTGGGGCGGTAGGAGCCACCTGCCCAAATGATGTCGCGGTATTGAAATTTGGCATTTATATCCACCCCAACAGGCAGAGGCGTGATATATTTGAAAGTAAGGGACGGCAGGAAGTTAATATCCTCACCCAGCAAAAAGCGGTAACCAAATTGTAAGAACAGGTGCGGAATAAGCTTGCCATCTACCAATACAACTGTATCGTGGGTTATTTTATTTCCGTAAGAAAGGTTTTCAGGTATTATTTGCTGGGCGGATAATCCAATAAAATAATCCGCAGAATATAAAAGTACGCCCGCGTTAATATCGGGTTTTACCCTGTTTAAGTAACCACTGCCTGCCACTGCGGGATCGACAGGATATTGCGTGCCAAAATCAAGCTGTGAAACATCTAAACGCATATTTTGAATCCCTAAAGATATGCCGCCGCTAAGGTTTGTTTTTTCACCAACGGGAATGTGATAGGCGACAGTACCAGAGGCTGCAAAACGGTTAAGCGGCCCGGTGGCATCGTTTATAACCGTAAAGCCCAAACCAAAATGCGGCTCAGTTGCCTTGTAATTCTGGTAGTAAGCTTCCCCACGGGGGTTTTCTTCGTCCGAATGCACAGTAACAGGCGTTTCTCTTGCAAAACCACTGGTTTGCAAAGGGCCCTGTATGGTAAAGTAGGTAGTAACAGGAGCGCCATTTATCCCAACCCATTGATGACGGTGGCTGGCCTTAGCATCCCAGTAATTTTCAATTCCCGCCAGGGCGGGGTTAATTATAAAATCATTCAAAATATATTGGGTATAATAAGGCCTTTGCTGCGCATGCACCTGCAGGCAACACAATAAGAGTAAAAATGTAGTTAGTTTGTATCTCATACTGCAAAATTCATTATCGCAATATAGTCACAGAGCCGTTTAACGGCCTGGGCAAATGCGTTGTTGTAATTATATAATAATAAGTGCCTATGGGCAACATTTTTCCATTGTACGTTCCGTTCCATGGTGTTGAATAGCCGGTTGAATGAAAGACTATTTGGCCATACCTGTTAAAAACTTCCACTATACAATCCGGGTAGGAACTTAAATAAGCTATTTGCCAGCTATCGTTAATGCCGTCGCCGTTTGGGCTAAATGCGTTTGGTATTGCGGGGTATTGAAGCACTTTAATAAGCACACCTGCCGAATTAGAGCACCCATTGTCATTTGTGGCTGTAAGCGAATAATAAGTATCAGTTTTTGGCATAGCTAATGGTTGCAGAATAGTATTGCTGTCTAAATATAAGTCAGGCGTCCATATGTAAGATAAATTATTCCCGCCACTTGCTGCACCTTGCAAAACAATTTGTCCTCCGTTGAGAATAACTTCTGTTTGCCCGGCTGATACTGTTGGTTGCGGGCCTACTGTTACGGTTTGTGTTACTGTATCGCTGCAGCCATTGATCAAAGTATAATTATATGTAATGGTATGCAAACCGGCGCCCGCTGATGCAGGATTAAAATAGGCGCCGCCTGTAACGCCATCCCCGCTATAAACGCCATTGCCGGAAAATACCGTGGTATCTTTGGCTTCATTTAAAAGAATGTTTTGATTGGTATTGCTGCAATAGGTGGGGATACTGTCAAAAACAAGTTTTGGGGAAGCAAATAAAATACTTGTACTGGTGTCCTCCGTAAAGCAGCCTGCGCTTGAATACGCCACTAATTTTACAGTAACCTGTTTGGAATTTATATTACCAAAAGTGGGGTAATTATGCGTATAAACCGATCCTGCAACGGGGTTATTGATGAGTGTCGAGTCAGGAGACGCCGGGGAATCCCAAAATATCCTTAACTGGTCAATAACTGCATAGTTAACACTGGAATTATTTTGCAATTGCAGCGGCAGGTTTCCGCAAAAATTGGTTGTTAGTATGCTAAAATTAACAACAGGGTAATCGCTTATGGCAATATTGGCAGAAGAGGTATCGGGGCACCCGTTATTTGACATAACAATAAGTTGTACCTGGTAGTTGCCTGCATTGGTGTAAGCATGGGAGGGCTGCTGGGCAGTTGAGGAGGCCCCATCGCCAAAGGCCCAGTTATAGGTAAGCTGGCTTTGAGTATTATCTGCAATGGTTGAGCTGTCAATGAAAGTTCCGCTCACACCCTTACAAACAAATGGCGCCCCAAATATTGCTACCGGCTTAGCATTAATAACAATGTTTTGCGAAACCGGACTGCTGTTACATCCCTTAGAGTTTTGTACTGAAAGGGTTACCGTGTGTGTTCCATAAGCACTAAAACTATGATCAACAATGGGAGTGGCGGCTTGTGTGCCATCGTCAAAAAGCCAGTTTCTACTGCTGATGGTGCCAACAGATGGCTGCGAATTATCTTTGAATTGAATTAATTGTTTCTCACAATTTAACCCTGAAAAAGAAAAGGCAGCAACAGGTAATGGATCAATGAGCACACTTGCCGAAGCAGTATCGGAAATACACCCTTCACCTGTTATTGCGTATAATTTAACGATAAATGTGGCCACGGTGTTGTATTTGTGCGAAGGATTTTGTGTTGAATCAACGCTATTATCCCCAAAATCCCAATACCATTTTTGAATGTTAGGTGCAGTTGAGCTTCCATTAAATGCTAAAGCGGTATCCTGGCAAAATTCCGATGGCGCGGAAATAGTGGTTTTTGCCTTCGGGTTGACGGTAAAGCTTTTAGAAACAGAATCTTTGCACCCATTTGAAGAGGTTGCAAGCAGGTTGATGGAGTAATTACCTGCAACTGGGTAGTTGTGTGCAGGATTCGTTTGGGTGGAAGTGCCTCCATCGCTAAACTTCCAGTTATAGGCTATTTGGCTTTGGGTACCGTCATTTATTACCGTTTTATTAGTTATAACTGTATTGCCCTGCGGTAAACAAACAACAGGGGCACTAAAATCAGTTAATGGTTTTGGATTGACTGTTATAGTAACGCTGTCTGTGGAAGCGCATCCTGCATTAGCTGAATAAGAAGTTTTTACATAATATTTCTGGTATAAAACATTGCCTGTTGTATTATTAACAGTGGCTGTTGGGTTTGATATGGATATATTACTAAGCCCGGTTGCCGGTGTCCATGAATACCTGTAGGCAGTATCACCAGCTGTGCCTAGTTGTACTGTGTTATTCGGGCAAATGGGTGAACTAACCTGCCCGGCAACAGAAGGCGGCATTTGTGTATAGATAGTTACATTTTTTATGGATTGGTTATCATTTGAGCCGCCCGTACTGGATGTAAAACCAAGATACCCGGTAAACGTAAACTGCTGGTACCCCGTAATTATCTTTATATTGTTCAGGGTTACGGCAATATTGCCGTTATCATAAGTTATTTGGGCGTGTACGTAACTGTTTGACCGGATAAATGATAACTGGCCGTTTACATTAGCTGCCGTGGGCAAATTTGAACATTCAGTGTAGCCGTTGCCCCACCTTAGTTCAACTTTAGGCATATTAAAAGCGGGGGTATTGGGGGTACAATTATCCCAGGTATCAAAACAAACTTTAAGGCCATTGGCAGTTGACGGAATGCCCATACCTCCACCCAAAACAAAGCCAACAGGGGGCACATCTAAAAAGCAAAAAGCAATACCATCTGCCGCAGTACCATCAAACATCCTAAAATCAAAATCCGCCTCCCATTTATTGCACAAACCCAGGTTAATAGGCTGGTTTACAAAAGCTGCACCGCTTTGATTATTTATAGCCGGGCAAAGCAACAGCTCAGTATTGCCTGTTCCTGTTACATTGGTAACTTTTGCAGCGCCCTGCAGGTTCCAGCCTGCGGTATTTAAAGGGGTGCCTTGTAATTGTGCGAAAATGTAGGTTTGGGCCTTTACAGGCAGAACAAACAATAATAGGGTAAACGAATGGCAAATAGCTTTTTTTAGCAAAATAAATGGTTGCTTTTTAAAACGGAAAATTATTCACTTTCTTGCTAATAACCAATAATTTATGCCTTAAACAATTTAAAGATAGCTTAAAAAATAGTGCCCCCTGGTAGATACTGAATTAAGGAAGAGAAACGGTTTTTAACAGGGCAGAGGCGTTTGGCCCTTCGTTGAACAAAAGATCAAGAATACTAAGGTTTGGCTGAAACCCGATCCTGTTTTCAAAAACCTGGAAATATTTGGGTAAAAAGTCAAGGGAGGGAGGAAGCCCGGGCTTACCTAAAAAACCATCCTGGAAATTTTTTGGCAACCATTTATTTCTCAGATCAACCAAGTCAATCCCCGGATCTAAAAAACCGGGTGTATCCACAACATCAATTTCAGCGGGAAAATTCAAAACCCTTTTTAGCCAGGTGAGGATATTTAAGTTAAGGTCAAAAAGGAAAACTTCCTTCTTCAAGAAAAACTGCTCAACGCCATCCCGGTAAAATTCAAAATAAGCTGACTTATTATAGCAGGAGGTAAGTGTCGTCCACTGGTGTTTTTGCCAGGCTTCCCGGTAACTGACCCTTACATCCCGGTAGGGGAGTTTCTGATCCCTTCCTTTTTCCAACGGAACCGACAAATTAACCAATCCATTACTGCCTGCAACTATGCAACGGTTGCGAAAACTCATTTTTTGGTAAGGTTCATATCCAAAAATTTTAACATTCGAGTGAGAAAACAAATATTTAATGCAACTAATCAATGTAAAATATTGATTATCAACTAATAATAATTTATTATCTTTTATTTCTTCCTCCATTATAATCATCTTATTGACAAAGTGAATTGATATATTTTTTGCAATAAAAAATACTTAACTTTTTATATTAATAAGCTATATAATTAATTGATAAGTAGTTATATACATTGTGTTATATTAAACTAATAAATTTGGACTACTAATCTTATCATGATTTCTTAGGAATGCGAAAATTTATAGCTGAAAAATTTAAAAATTAAGGGGCGACGATATACCACTTTACCCCGCTCCTTTTAAGTTCTTTAGCAATATGAAGGTAGATTGATTGAAGGGCTGAAAATGGCTGTAAAACGGTTTGGGGAAAGAGGGTGCATAAACGCTAATCTATTTAGGATATAAAAATCAATGCAATTATTTATATTTAAATTTGGTAATTATAAAGTTATCATTTAACTTTACGGAAAATTAAAATGATTATGGAAAAGAAAACAGTTGATGAAATAATTGAAGAGCTTCAAAATCGTATTGCTGGGCTTGAAGAAAAAATCGCTCCTGACATCCGTGAGATTGTGGAATTGAAAGCGCAAAAGGAAAGATTAGTATCGCTTTTTAATACGACTGTTCGATTTGGCTGGACAGATATGGCTTTAGATTGTCTAAAAAAACATAATGAACTTTTGCAGACAAATGAGATTTTGGCAGCTTCATTACCTGCATATCAAGATGAAAATGATGAAAGAAAGAAAAAAGCTATGAATGTAGGATTGTCAGTTGCATTGAACAATATGTGCGATAATGGGACTTTAAGGAAAGTGATAATTAAGGGTTATAAAGGACATTTTTATGGATTGCCGCATTGGTTTGGGGAAAAGGCATTGTATGGTGAATATGCAGCTAAGCTAAGGGAGAAAACAAAAAGGAATGAATATGCACCTGTTATTCTTAGCGAGGATTTTAAAGTAATTGAGAACTAATAAAAACAACATTATGTTTTTAGAATTTAAAAGCCTGCCACAGCTAATTAACCACTTTCACTATGAAAAAGTATGTTGGGACTATTTAGAAAAGCAGCTTTGGGATGGTAAGCCCGTTTGCCCTCATTGCGGAGCAACCAACGAGCGTTTTTTGCGACCTGTTTTCCTATCGTTTCAGCACCCGCAAAATGACAGAGCCACAACGTTTTGACAATGTAACCAAGATGGGCAAGGGGAGGCTTAAGTAAGCCAATTTAACTAAATAATTAATCTTCGGGTACTTTTAAAGCGTCCCAAGCCGCTTCTATTTCTTCTTTCGTATAGTTTTCTGATTTAGTAAAATCTATGAGCGGTTCAGGATATTGCGGTGGTTCTGGTTTTGATTTACCTAAGCTGCGCATTTTCCTATCTAACTCATCTTCTTCCACCGGGGGCAAGTTTTCCAAATCTTTTTTAGCCTTTCTTAAAGTGCGGTATGTTCCTATCCCCTCATAGAAGCACATCACTATAACTACGACAAAAAGCATTAATAGCTCAAAGGCTACCATGTAAATTACAATTCCCCACCAAGGATAATCTAAAAATAAGTGATTAAAAAAGTGGGGATCGGAGATGTAGCATAGTGCATGAAAAGTAATTATAGTAAACCAAAGAAATATCTTTTTCATACGTTCTCTTTTCATTTTGTAAACTCTTTACAGGCAATGTTTAAAATGGCTTCTGAAATAGTGTCCGGCACAACATCCAGCCATTTGCCTGTATCTTTTGTGTCCATGTGGCTTGCAACGGCGCTCCCCTTGGAGTTGTATATAATAGTGGTTAATATGAACATCCTTCTACGGGAACAATCCATTATTGTTAAATCTTCCCGGCTTACATGTTTGTACTTTTTGCCGTACCATTCCAATACATCCCTGTCATTCTTTACCCATATTTTAACACCATCTTCATTTTGGCTAACAGCATCCGACCTGTAATACCATTTACTACCCTGCATTTGAGCGGCAACTATTGGTATCCATTTAGGAGTCAAATCATTTGTAGAATCAGATTGAGAAAAGGCGCTATTGGCGATAAAAATAGCAACCAGGAACAAGATTACTTTTTTCATTTTAGTAGTATTGGGCTGTAAGTTCCGACAGCGGGTTAAGGCAAAAAAATAGCGTGGAACTTTTGGTTTCGCTATTGCTTTCTCCAGTACTTGGCAGAACCTTTGCAATACAATAGACAAATCAATAAAGCCCACTCCTTAGCATGAGCGTTTACTGCTGACTTTCCTGTGTTGCTTTAAAAACTGCCAAGTTTTGAGAAAGCAAGCAAGAAGCTAAACGCTAACCAATATTTTCAACTCCAAATTAGTGCTTTCATACAATTTTTTGTATATCTTTAAAATAAAAAGTGGTAACGAAGGCTAAAAAGAAAAAATCCAGCAAAAGGGAGAAGCCCCTTAAGCTGGATATGAGTTTTGAAGATGCTATTGCTCTAAGCATCAAAACCAAAATTCCCAAAAAGAAGAAAGCTTAAATGCCCAGATTCCCCCTTACCGTCAAGATTTACAATAAGGATTTGTATCAGTGGGATTTGATGCCAGTTGATACCAAGACTTTGTATAATGCTACTGAATTTGCGAGATTAAAGGCAACATACGAAAATCACCCGAACATATATTTAGAATACGAAGGCGAAGAGGAAGAAAGTAAACCAGACCCAAGCCAAATCATAAACGTTGGTTCTAATAGTGGAATAATTGGGCACGGCAGTACATTTCAAGATTTTGATTTCCGACCTGACCGATACCCAAGCCAAATACCCACACAAGAAGCGGTCACTACCCCGGCTAACAAAGAGGGGGTTAAAAATGGGACTGCCGAAATTGTCCGAAATACTATCATTACGATTATATCAGGGTTAATAATTGCGTACATAGTTTACAAATTAGGATGGAATAAATAAGGATTCTTTTGTATATATCTTCTCTTTAATATCCCCGCTTTTACCCTGTTTTGTGGTCATGCAAGGTTTATCTAAATTTTCCATATAAAGCATTTTTAATATTAAAATTTGTGATTAAGTGTAAGTAATTCAGCTACTTAGTGAGGGGTAAAGTGCGGGATAATTTCCAAAATCGTCGCCAATATATTCCTTTAAAATCGCCTGATTATTTTTTGGCTGGGAAAATGAACGAAATGCCGGAGGCTGCGTAATAGCCCTCGTATTGCGTTTTTGAAAATGAAGCGAACCCTTAACAAAAGATTTTTACTGGCAAAAAAATTTCTACGCTATTTTGCATCAAATATGGTTATGAGATATTTCCTGGTTATTTTACCCACCCTGTTTATATTCAGTTGTAAAACCCCGCAAGCTTTTGAATACCGTGACCTGAAGAATTTTAAAATAGACAGCCTGGGTTTTGACCACTCCAACATAAGCATGGATCTTTTTTACTTTAACCCGAACAACTTTGGTGTTGACCTGCGGAAAATTGATTGTGATGTTTATGTGGAGCACAACTATGTGGGTAAATTTAATCTTGATACGGTTATGCATATATCCAGGCGGTCGGAGTTTGCCATAACCAGCCACATGCAGGTTAACATGAAAAACATGTTTAAAAATGCCCTTGCCACCGTTTTTGCCAGCGATTTTTTGCTGGAAGTAAAAGGCACAATGCGGGTAGGGAAGGCCAGAATATTTATAACTGTACCCTTTAATTATTCAGCCCGGGAGAAACTTACCTTGTTTTAACAAGTTGAACTGATTGCAGATTGACAATATACAGCGCAAACGGACACAACGTGCCCTACAATAACCGCCGGTCTGATCCCGGTACTACCTCTATGGACAATGGACTATTGACCATGGACTTTCACCCGTTTTCACTTAACTTTGCACCTCTTTTAAATTAATTGATATGATCACAGTTGAGCTTGAGAGGGTGAATGGCGATTATGGCTTTGAGGTAAAAGATACCCTTGGCCATACCGTAAGAATTGATACAAGCCCCGAAACAGGGGGGGAGAACTTTGGCGCACGCCCAATGCAGTTATTGCTTATGGCGCTTGCAGGATGCAGCGGAATTGATGTATTAAGCATTTTAAAAAAGCAGCGCCAGGATGTAAAAGGATACAAAATGGCGGTAAAGGGAGAGCGGGAAAGCGGTGTTGAGCCCTCTTTGTGGAAAGATATATGGGTTGAATTTCATATTTATGGTAATGTGGATGAAGATAAAGCAAAGCGCGCCGCGGAACTATCAATAGAAAAATACTGTTCAGTGGCTGCAACCCTGCGTGGAGCAGGCGCCAATATCAAATGGACGGTTACGGTGCATGAGGAAGAGTTAAAAGTGAAGAGTGAAAAGTGAAGAGTGAGAAGTGAAAATTTGGGCGGGTATTAAAACTTTAAATGAGTGAATTTAAAGTTTAGTTTTCTTAAACCATTACGACGTGGTGTTAAATGGGTTTTGATTTTCACTATTTATTTTTTTGCGTCTTAGAAGCTGTTTAAAATTATAAATATCTTATGCTGCCTAAATACTTTTTGGCTAAAGCCGTTCGCACCTTCTTCAAATAACCCCAGCTTTAAAGCTGGGGTTATTTAAAACCACGAGTATTGGCTTTAGCCCAAGTGTATTTTTAAGTAAAATTTTAAACATTCTCTTACAATAATTAAATTAATAACAAGCAATTTAAATGAGCGACAAGCCGAACGAATTACATCCCGTTACTAAAGCAATACGTATTCAAACACCTGCCAGCCAGCAGATGGAACACTCAACCCCATTATTCATCACCAGCAGCTTTTGTTTTGATGACGCTGAAGATATGCGTGCAGCCTTTGCTGACGAAACGGATGCCAATATTTACAGCCGTTTCAGCAACCCGAACGTAGATGAGTTTGTAGCAAAGATGGTTGCGCTTGAAGGCGCGGAAGCAGGTTTTGCCACCGCTACAGGCATGGCCGCAGTATTCTCTTCCATGTTTGCATTATTAAAGCAGGGCGACCACCTGGTATGCTGCAGCTCAGTATTTGGCAGCACATATGCCATGGTTACCAAATACCTGCCCCGTTTTGGTATTGAGTGCACGCTTGTGCCTGCTGATGATAAAGAGGCATGGGAAAAAGCTGTAAAGCCCAATACTAAAATGATCTACCTGGAAACGCCAACCAACCCGCAATTAGAGATCATTGACCTTGAGTGGGCGGGAGAATTGGCAAAAAAGCATAACCTTATTCTAAATGTTGATAATTGCTTTGCCACACCTTTATTACAGGAACCTATAAAATTTGGCGCCCACCTGGTAGTACATTCCGCCACCAAATGGATTGACGGGCAGGGTAGGGTACTTGGTGGCGTGATAGTTGGCAAGGCTGACCTGGTAAAAGAAATTTATTTATTCTGCAGAAATACCGGCCCTTCACTATCGCCGTTTAATGCATGGGTATTAAGTAAAAGCCTTGAAACGATGGATGTACGGCTTCAGCGCCATTGCGAAAACGCTTTCGCACTGGCAAAAGCTTTGGAAGGGCACCCAAAAATATCAATGGTAAAATACCCGTTTTTGCAAAGCCATCCACAATATGATATCGCCATTAAGCAAATGAAGGCGGGCGGCGGTATTGTTTGTTTTGAAATAAAGGGCGGCATGCAAGCTGGCAGGGATTTTTTAAATGCCCTGCAACTGTTATCCATGACTGCTAACCTTGGCGACAGCAGAAGCATCGCATCGCACCCGGCCAGCACTACCCATTCAAAATTAAGCGAGGCAGAAAGATTATCTGTTGGCATAACTCCCGGGTTGATACGCATTTCCGCTGGGTTGGAGTATATAGACGATATTGTTAATGATATAATGCAGGCGTTGGATAAAAGTTAGTTTCTGAACCCGAAGGGTTCAAATGTTTATAGGAATGGAATAGCACGGTTTATACGACCCCTGTTGGGGTCGAATGTTTTGAAGGGGTTAATGTTTCTATAAACATAAAATCCCGTTGGGATTAAAACTCGAAGTTCAAATTACGTTAAACATCAAATTAACGCCTCTAATAACTTAATAAATTCCTTTCTTTCAATCATTCTTGCGCCAAGGCTTTCAAGGTGGGCAGTGTAAACTTGGCAATCTATCAACGTTACGCCCTCTTTTTGTAGTTCATCCATATAATTTATAAAGGCGTACTTACTCGCATTGCTTACCAGGCTAAACATGCTTTCGCCAAAAAATACTTTCCCCAAACGAATACCGTACAAGCCTCCCGCTAGTTTATCATCCAGCCATACTTCTGCGCTGTGTGCATAGCCAAGTTTATGCAATTTAATATAAGCGGCCTCTACCTCATCGGTTATCCATGTGCCGTCCTGGCCGGTGCGTTCGCTTATTTTGCATTGATTTATAACGCCTGAGAATGCTTTATTTACAGTAAAAGAAAACTTTTTTCGTTTTAAGAGCTGCTGCATGCTCTTGCTAACCTTCAATTCGGGGGGAAATATAACAAACCGCGGGTCGGGACTCCACCATAAAGGCAATGTTCCGTCATACCATGGAAAGATGCCCTTCCGGTATGCAAGCAGCAACCTGTCAACAGAAAGGTCACCGCCCATAGCCAACAAACCATCCTCAAGTGCTTCCCCTACTGGAGGAAACCATAAGCGATGATCTAAAGCGTATAAAGGCATGGGAATAAAATAAAGTACGAGGTACGAAGTTAGAGGTACGATTTCAGATTTTCACGCGCGAGGTACAATTCAAGTACGAGGTACGAGGTTATAAGTACGATTCGCGGGTTTTAGATTTCAGATTTTCAAGTGCGTAGAGTGTCGCATTTTTCACGTTTCATCTCTCACGTTTCACGTTTCACTTCTCACCTTTCACGCCCTCACTTATTCGCCACTGCCTCGATGGTTGCACCAATACCACGTTCGGTAATGCTGTCGCACATAGGTTTTAGGGTTTCATAATCGCCGTTCTTTACGGCGTACTTTCCCTGTACGTGAATTATCATAGCACATTGTTCTGCCTGTTCCTGGCTATGGCCGCAAACATCTATTAATGTTTCAATCACCCATTCAAATGTATTTACCTCATCATTCCACACAATTAAATTGCATGGAAACTCAGTTGCCTCCAAAACATCCGTTATATCCTTTTCAAAAGGCTTTTCACTTGTATTGTACATCACACCACTCATACCTGCAAAATTATTGTATCATTTATACATTTCATAGCTTTTTACAAAGCATTTACTTTAGGGCAATATTACACTTAACCCGGCAGTAAAAAAATAGTGCTACTTTAGGGCCACAAACCAACACAGCCTGCCTAATGAAATACTTGTTTTGTTTCATTCTATTTGCTTTTTGTAATAAAACTTTTTGCCAGTACGCCGGCCATGCGCCTCTTTTTTTTACTACTAAAGAAAACAGCCGCGTTTCTGCTAATGCAATGTACTATTACCAATTCGCTGCATTTGATTCATCCGGTAACCAATTATCTTATTCTGTTGAGAACCTGCCTGGCTGGTTAATGTATGATCAATCAAACCATTCTATTTCAGGCAAAACTTCAAAGGCCGGGCAGTACCCGGTTCACCTTGTTGTTTCAAACGGCAAAACAAAAGTGTACCAGCATTTTATGCTTACTGTGTATGATAAAAAAACTGTGAATATTCTTTGCCTGGGTAATTCAATAACAAATGGCACCAGCACCTTTAACAGTTACCGGCGCGATCTGTGGCAAATGCTGCATGCCGGCAAATATGATTTTGACCTTATAGGCTCGTGGAGCAAACACCATTGGGGTACTGAAGTGCCAGACCCCGATTTTGATATGGATCACGAGGGCCATTCAGGCTGGACATTAAAAGATATGTTCCAGGCGCCGGGCTGGGACAGCATAAAAGGAAACATAAATATTTGGCTTCAATCATACACCCCCGATATTGTTTTAGTAGAACTGGGGACAAACGATGTCTTTCAATGCCGGAAAATAGAAGATATCCTTAAAGACCTTTCTGCTTTGATTGATGTGCTGCGCAAAAAGAACAGCAACGTGAAAATTTTTGTGGCACAAATACCGCCGCTTGGCCCACAATGGGCGCCCAAAAAACTTTGCGGCGACAACGTTACCTACGATGAAAGGATACACGAGTTTAATAAAGCCATTGCTGCATTTGTTCCAAAACATACAACGGCCCGGTCGCCGGTAATAGTAGTTGACCAGTTTACCGGGATAGACTCAAAGATTGACCAATATGACGATATACATCCCAATTTAGCAGGTGAAAAAATAATGGCGGAAAGATGGCTTAATGCGATAAAGGGATATATACCCCTCCGCCCCTAAAGGGGGACTATGAAGGAGGAAAAAACCTCGCCGCTCCTAAAGGCGGCTTGGCGTAGAACACAAAGAAGATTAAAGTTAGATAAAGCAAAGGGATAAAAATAAGATTCGATTTTTATGCAAAGAAGGAAATTTTTAGGGAGTACCTTGTTGGTGGCGGGATATTCTTTGATAGGTAAAATATCTAATGCTGCTTTAAAATCTTCCGCAAGAGGCGGAGGGGTTGGCATTACCAATGGCCCGCAGGCCCCGCTTACTGTTTATAATAACTGGTCGTCATATGATGAGTTGTCGGATAATACACCGCTGACCGAAGAACTTGCCATGCGCGAATTAAATGAAGTGCTGCGGCTTAAGAAGAGCGGCGTACATGTTGACTATTATATGATGGATGCATTTTGGTTTGACAAAATGGGCGGTTACCGAACATGGCACAAGGAACATTGGCCTAATGGCCCTGATGCGTGGCTGAACGCTTGTAAAGAAAATAATATAAAACCCGGGATGTGGTTCTCCACCAATCTTATTGCAACACATAGCGGTCGTTTTTTGGAAGTGATACCCGAATGGCAGGACTCGCTTGCGACCGACCCCAACATAATGTGCCTTTTCAGCGGGGGATATTTAAGACATCTGCAGGGCTCTATGCAGTTGTGGTACGATAAGGGCGTGCGCGCATTTAAGTTTGACTTTGCTTATTTCCAGGCGGCAACACCAGCAGCGCAACAAGTGCACACTCCGGAAGAAATTGCAGAAATGAATAAGCTGGCAATGATGGATATGCTTAAGCAGTTTCGTGTAAAAAATCCTGGTGTTTTAATCGTGGGATATAATGGCTTTGGAGGAGAAATGGAAAATACTATTGCAACTTTTAAAAAGACAGTTGACCCAAGATGGATGGATGTATTTGATACTATTTATTGCGGCGACCCGCGTTTTGCCGATGTGCCCACAATGAATATATGGCGCTCGCAGGATATATTTTCCGATCACATGGTAAGACAGTTTGAATTTAACGGGCTGCCGTTGAAGCGAATTGATAACTGCGGATTTATGACCGGTAAAACGGGCACTTGTTATTACCGGGCTGATAATGCCTGGAAAGGAATGCAGATACTTGAGCTGGCAAGGGGAGGCTGGGTAAATGTATATCATGGTAACATGGAACTAATAAAAGGTGATGATGCTGCATGGTTTGCCAAAACACAAAGCATGTACACCGGCCTGCAGCGCTATGGGTTATGGAGCACCTTTGGCGCCATACCCGGTACGGCAAAACCCTATGGTTTTAAAGCAGAAGGCATTAACGGAAGTGTAGTAACTGTTGTAAACCCATCGCAAAATATGGCGAGTATTGAATTGCCAGTGGATAGTTTTACAAAGAGTGCGGTAATTTATGCAGACGGAGGTTTCAAGCCTGTGGTAACGGGCAAAACGTTGCAGCTCGGGCCTGAGCAGTTAGCAGTTGCAGGCTTTGACGAATATGCAGCAGAAAAATACAACCTGGGTGTAGATGAAACCATCCGCATACCTGTTTCCATCTCAAAAATGAATGCTGCATTTAAAGAAACAGGAAATAATATTATTGAGGGGCAAACCAACTATACAACCGGCAACCATATTCGGATAATTTTTCAACAATTTGATGAATGGGGCTATGCGTACCGTTCATGGGGTGGTGCGCCGCCGGACGGCAAGAAGATGACGGAGTATTTAAAGATATCAGTTACACAGGATGGTAAACAAATACCCTTGCATATTGAGTATGATAAAATGATCTGGAGCGGTTTATCCTGGGGCGCGGCAGAACTGGATGTAAAAGATATTGATACTTCGAAGCCGATAGAAATAAAATGCCTGTCGGTAGAAACGGGGAAATTGCAATTGAAAGCGGATGTGTATGGATTAATGTATGAAGCCCATGAAGCCCCCCGCCCTAAAGAGAGTTAAGAATAAGCCCCAAAGTAGCCGCCGCCCTAAAGGGAGCTAAGAAGAAGCCCTAACCCTAAAGGGAGTTAAACACAGAGTAGGGAAATAAAAAATAGTTGTGAAAATGATAAACGGAATAAAAATAATAATCAAACATACCAGTTCCCCCTTTAGGGGGCGGAGGGGGCTGTTCTTCCTTCTTCTCCTTCTGCCATTCTTCTCTTTCTCTCAACCAAAATTTACTACACCATTGTATGGTGCGGCGTATTATTATGAATACATGCCTTATGAAAGATTAGATAAGGATGTACAGATGATGAAGGAATGTAGTATTAATGTGGTGAGGATAGGAGAGTCAACCTGGGCAGTACTTGAGCCTCATGACGGCCAGTTTGATTTTACAGATATTGACAAAGTGATTGATGCTATGGGTAAGGCCGGTATAAAAGTAATTGTTGGCACACCTACATATGCAATACCCGCATGGATGGCAAAAGCGCACCCTGATATTTTAGCTACAACACTCTATGGCAAAAACCAATACGGCGGCAGACAGAACATGGATATCGCTAATAAATGGTTCCGATTTTATGCGGAAAGAGTCGTTCGTAAACTAATAGCACATGTAAAGGACAATCCTGCGGTTATTGGCTACCAGGCTGACAATGAGACCAAACATTACAACGTTGCGAGCGATACGGTGCAGGCAATGTTCGTACAATATTTAAAGAATAAATTTAAGACAGTAGAGAACATTAATAATGCCTTTGGGCTTAATTACTGGAGCAACAGCATAACAAGCTGGGAAGATTTTCCGCCGATGAGCGGAAATATCAACGCCAGCCTGGGTGCAGAGTTCTCAAAATTCCAAAGGAAACTGGTTACAGATTATTTGGCGTGGCAGGCCTCTATCATTAATGAATATAGAAGGCCTGATCAATTTGTTACACAAAATTTTGACCTCGAATGGCGGGGGTATTCTTTCGGCATTCAACCCGATGTTGATCACTTTGCAGCAGCAAAGGCCTTTGACATAGCAGGTATAGATATTTATCATCCAACAGAAGACGAGCTTACAGGCATTGAGATATCCTTTGGAGGTGATGTGGCCCGCTCTATGAAGCGGAATAATTACCTGGTAATGGAAACGCAGGCACAGAGTATTAATAACTCGTTCTCACAACAATTGCCTTACCCGGGCCAGTTGCGCCTGCAGGCATACAGCCATTTGGCGTCTGGCGCAAATATGGTATCGTATTGGCCCTGGCACTCCATACACAATAGCTACGAGACGTATTGGAAAGGGATATTAAGCCACGATATGGAACCTAACCCAACCTATTACGAAGTGCAAAAGATAGCCAATGAATGGAAACAGGCAGGTGGCCACCTGGTAAACCTGAAGAAGAAAAACAAGGTTGCTTTTTTAGTGAGCAATGAATCGCTTACGGCGCTTAACTGGTTTCCTTTCAGCAGGCAGCTTAACTATAACGACATTGTAAGGCAATTATATGATGCTTTGTATAATATGAATGTTAGTTGTGATTTTGTGAATACATCCAGTGACAATATAGAAGATTATAGTTTACTGATAGTGCCACCGTTATATGCCGTTGCCGACAGCGTACTGATGCGTTTGAATGAATATGTTAAAAGAGGCGGCCACATACTGTATGCCTTTAAAAGCGGTGTTAGCAACGAGAACAACCAGGTGCGCAGCAGCCGTATGCCTGGTTTGTTAAGAGAAGCTTGCGGTTTTTACTACCAACAGTTTACCAATGCAGAGAAGTTGCAACTGAAGGATACTTTCAACATACCGGCTGGCGAAAATTACGTTACTGATTGCGAAGAATTTCTTGTGCCTGAAACCGCTAAGGTTTTAGCCTGGTATGATCATGAGTACTGGAATAAATATGCTGCTATCACTGAAAATAATTTTGGCAAGGGTGTGGTAACCTATTTTGGCGCGGTGCTTTCAAAAGCGGTAATGCGGCAATTGCTTATTCGTGTGATAAAAGGAGCGGGGTTATGGGGAACTGACCAGCAAATAAACTTTCCGATCATTGTAAAGCATGGTATAAACCAATACGCTAAAACCATTCATTATTATTTTAATTATTCTGATAAGCCCCAAACATTTATCTATCCTTATCACCCATGTATTAACTTGCTTACAAAACAAACAATTTCTACAGGGCAGCGCGTAACACTTGAGCCATGGGGGCTTGTTGTGCTGGAGGAAGATGAATAAGGCAACTACAGTAAAAGCAGGTTGAAAATCTCTTGCTAATATGTTAAAGAAATCATAAAGAGGAAATAATATTTTGAACGTACGTTTTTAATCGTACCTTAGTTTCATGAAATTGAAAATTAGCGCAGCTAAGGAGCCAGTTCCAACAAAAGGGGAGATGGAAGTATTGCAGGTACTATGGCAATACGGCCCCGCCACCGTGCGCTTTGTGCATGACAAATTGAATGAACAAAAAGAAGCTGTGCAATATACTTCTACCTTAAAGCTGATGCAGGTAATGACAGAAAAGGGTATGCTGCAAAGGGACGAGACAAATATGAAGCATATTTATAGTGCTGCCCTTGAAGAAGAAAAAACAAAGAAGGCCATGCTGGAACGTTTTGTAGAATCTACCTACAATGGTTCTGCAAGCAATTTAATGTTAGCTTTATTGGGAAATGACAAGACATCAAAAGAAGAGTTGCAGAAAATAAAAGACCTGTTGAATAGTATGGATATTAAAGATTGATCTGGTAAACTTAATTATATGCGCCTGATTTTTTTTAATGAAGTATTTGCCGGAAGAGCCATACAGGCCCTTTGCTGGACCTTTATACATTCCTTATGGCAGGGGTTGGCTTTTATAATTATTACGGGCCTTGTAATGACGGGCACCAAAAAGTCAAGCGCCCGCATGAGGTATAATATTTTGACTGCATTGTTCTTTTTATTTATAGCTGTATGTGCGGTTACATTTATACGGGAATTTGTTGGCAGCAGTAATGGAGAAATGGCTGCACAATCAACTTTGTTAAACAAAGGCACGAATAATAGTTTTCAATTAATGTTTAAAAAGTTCAGTGATTATTTTTCTGCAAACGCATCGGTTATAGTGATGTTGTGGTTTATTGTATTTTGTTTTAAGTGTGTAAGAATGATGAGCAGTGTTGTATATAGCCAGCGGGTAAAAAGCCACAAAATACATGAGCCATCTGCGGTTTGGAAAAATAAAATAGTATCACTTTCTAACCTGTTGCAAATAAAAAGAACTGTTTTGCTGTTAGAGTCCGAAATTGTTAAAATACCCGTGGTGATCGGCCATTTAAAACCGGTTATTTTTATTCCGCTTGGGTTGTTAAATAATATGCCGGCGGGAGAAATAGAAGCCGTTTTATTACATGAGCTTGCCCATATACGCCGCAACGATTATTTTGTAAATTTTATACAGATCATAGCGGAAAATATATTTTTCTTTAACCCGGCATTGCTTTGGGTATCCTCTCTTTTGCGCGAAGAACGGGAGAACTGCTGCGATGACATTGCTATTAAACAAACAAAAAGTAAAAAGCAATTTATACAGGCATTGATAAGCTTTAAGGAGCACGCATTAAATGTTTCCAATTACAGCACTGCATTTCCCGCCAGGAAGAACCAGTTATTTCAACGGGTAGCGCGAATAGTGAACAACAGGAATAAGACATTGAACCCCGCAGAAAAAATATTTTTCCTCATAAGCTTTGTATTGCTTTCCGCAATGTTAACTGTTGTATCTGGCGGCCAGGTTGTACATAATAAAATTAGCAACAGCATAAAAGGGCAACAGGCAAAGGATGTTGCTCCTGCTCAAATTGTTCCCCAGCTTAAAACGCAGCAGCTTTATAACATTGACAAGCAAACTTATTATACTGCAAATGCCGAAGGCGGGGAAAAATTACCTGTGCAAAAGCATGATCCGGTAACTATTGAAATTTATACGAAAACAATTGATGATCAAAAACAATTGGCCAAAATTGACAGTAAGCAAATAAAAGCAGTTGCAGTTAAACCGTTGACTGATGAACAACAGGCTGAATCGGACAAATTGCTGGCAGTGAAGGAACAGTTAGACGCGGTAAAAGAGCAAGAGCAGGATAAGAAGCAGGCATTGGATGATAAGGCACAGGCTATAAAAGACCAGGAACAAGCAAGGCTGGATAGAATAGAAGCTCAAAAAGACCAGGAACAAGCATTATTAGATATGAAGCAGGCAGAATTAGACAAGAAGCAGGCATTAAAAGACCAGGAGCAGGCGGAAAAAGATAAGAAGCCGCAACAATAAATCATGCAATTATTCCTAAAAAATAAATGATCTTTTCAAAACAGTTTCCACCATTATTTAAGATGCGCACTTTTAATAATTAACAGAAACACATCCCTTTCATCATAACAAACAACATTTCAAAAAAACTCACAAAAAAGTGAGGAGGGGCTTTATTGTGTATCACTCATAAAAAAACAAATCAAAATGAAAACTAAATTTTTAAAGTACAGCATTGTATTAATAGCGTTATTGGTATGTATTAGATCTGCTCATGCCCAGGCTATAAAACATTCACTGTCCTCGCACTCCAACGGCGATTATTATATGTACGTGGATGATGACAGTTCTGTAAACCCGGTACAAACACTTATTACTTACAGGAAAGGCGGGGAGCGGTATGATATTAAAATAGCTCTTGATAAGATAATAGAATTATACGTTGATAACAGGAAAATACCTGCTGATAGTTTTTACCTGTACAACGGCCTTATTGACAAGCTAAAAGAGCAAATTAAAAGAGACAGGATACAGGCTAAGGAAGACGAAAAACAGGCTGAATTAGACAGGGTACAGGCTAAGGAAGACGAAAAACAAGCTGCATTAGACAGAGTACAGGCAGGTAAAGACCAACAACAAGCTGAAGAAGACCGTAAACAGGCTTTGAAAGATATGAAGCAATCTAAAATAGACCAGGAACAGGCAGAACAGGACAGGAAAGAATCTTTAAAGGAAATTGAAGAAGCAAAGAAAGACAAGTTCCAGGCGGATGAAGATAGAAAACAGGCAGAAGAAGACCGCAAGCAGGCAATAAAAGACCAGGAACAAGCTAAGTTAGACCGGGTGCAGGCAGAGGAAGACAGAAAGCAAGCCGAAGAAGACAGGGCATTGGTAAAAGCGCTGATAACTGAGCTGGTAAAAGAAAATATAATACCAAATGAAAGTAGCCTGGTAAGTTTAGTGCTGACGGACGATGAAATGGTGATCAATGGGAAAAAACAATCAGAAGAACTTCACGCCAAATTCAAAGCAAAGTTTATTAAAAAACCCGGCTATAGCGTTCATTATGGCGGTTCTACATCGGGCTATGGGATATTCATAAATAATGATGATTTGAAAAAGAAAGAATAATAATAGGAAGCTTAAAATAGAACTTATTAAAACTTCAGCATCGCTGAAGTTTTTTTATGTAAAATAGTAGGGAAAGATACGGTAAAGTAACACAAGGAACAGTTCAGGACAGTTGAGTTATTAATTGTTCTACATTTACTGGTAATATATTTCAATTTTAATGGCAAATATTTTTCCTTTAAAAATTGGATTGTTTGGCATAGGGCTTGAGGCCTATTGGGATCAATTTGAAGGCCTTAAGCAAAGGCTGGACAGATACATAGATATTGTTGCTGATAAATTGCAAAAATTCAACGCGGAAATAGTTAATGCAGGATTAATTGACACACCTGAAAAAGCTATGGCGGCCGGGCATTTGTTTCGCCAGGCAGATGTTGACCTTATTTTTTTGTATGTAACAACCTATGCGCTTTCGTCCACTGTTTTGCCGGTTGTACAACGGGCGAAGGTACCTGTTATTATACTCAATCTTTCACCCGAAGCAAGCATTGATTATGCGTCTTTCAACAAAATGGCAGGCCGTACTAAAATGACAGGCGAGTGGCTGGCCCATTGCTCGCCATGCTGCGTTCCCGAAATAGCCAACGTATTTAACAGGGCAGGCATACAATTTCATCAAATAACGGGCATTTTAAATGATGATAAAGATGAATGCTGGAATGAAATAAAAGAATGGGTAGAAGCTGCGCATGTAGCCCATACAATGAGCCATAACCGGCTTGGTGTTATGGGGCATTATTACAGCGGGATGCTTGATATTTATTCAGACCTTACACAACAATTGGTGTTTTTTGGCGGCCATATTGAAATTATTGAAGTGGATGAATTATCTGCGTTGAGAAACGGTGTTTTAGCCTCTTCTATTAAGGATAAAGTGGATGAATTCAATTCATTATTTGATGTACAAAAAGATTGTCTTGCTGAAGAGTTAGAACGCGCAGCCAAAACTTCTGTGGCGCTTGATGAATTAGTGGAGAAATATAAATTAGGTTCTCTTGCTTATTATTATAAAGGTACAGGCATTAAGGATAACGAGGATGTTATCAGTTCAATTATATTGGGCGCTTCATTACTAACGGCACGAAATATTCCCGTAGCAGGGGAATATGAGATAAAGAATGCACAGGCGATGAAGATACTTGACAGCTTTAATGCCGGAGGCTCATTTACAGAATACTATGCCATGGATTTTGAGGGTGATGTAATTCTGATGGGCCATGACGGGCCGGGGCATATTGCCATTGCTGAGGGAAAAATTAAAGTACGCCCTTTGGAAGTATATCATGGCAAAGTTGGCAATGGGCTATCTGTCGAAATGTCGGTTAAGAACGGGCCGGTTACATTACTTTCAGTGGTACAGAAAAGAGATGGAACGCTCATGCTTTTATGTGCAGAAGGCGAATCGGTGCCCGGGCCAATACTTGAAATAGGCAATACGAACAGCCGGTATAAATTCTCCATTGGTGCACGAAGGTTTGTAAACGAATGGAATGAATATGGCCCCGCACATCACTGCGCAGTTGGTATTGGGCATATCGCTTCCAAAATTAAAAAACTTGGGAGTTTATTGAAAATGGAAGTAGTGAAAGTTTGCTGATGGATGAATTAAAGGCAATCTATCTCTTATAATATAAACCCGCTTGTATATGAAATTGTATAAAACATTGGTCACTGCTCTGCTTATTGCTGTGACAAATATTTGCGGTTTTGCGCAAACTAAGCTTACTGTTGACTGGAGCAAAACAACGATGGTATCAAAATCAACGCCTACACTACAGGTGGTGGTAAACCCTCCGTTGCGCCGCGGTTCTTCCATCCACGATCAATCATTTGCAGCTCTAAAGAATCTTGGCGCCGACTATGTGCGGTATGTGCCCTGGCTGCCTTATCCAAAGCTTGCTGTAGCGGAATTGCAACCTCCCGCCAATGGAAAAACTTCGTGGGATTTTACCAATATAGACCCCATGACGATTGATTTCCTGGAAGCTACAAAAGGCCACGCTGTTATACTTAACTTTAGCACGATGCCTGCATGGTTTTTTAAAACGGATAAACCGGTTGCTTATCCCGACAAACCTGACTCAGTTATTTGGAATTATACGCAGGGCAGCGAACTGGTTGATACGACTGCGAAACAGGTTGCAGACTATTACGCCAGGCTGTATAGCTGGTACACAAAAGGAGGCTTCACTGATGAGTTAGGTAAGCTTCACTCATCGGGTTATCATTATAGTATTCCCTATTGGGAAGTATTTAACGAAATAGAATTTGAGCATGGCCCTTCGCCAAAACTATACTGTAAAGAATATGATGCGGTAGTGAGTGCCATAAAAAAAGTATCGCCATCAACCAAATTTGTGGGCCTTGCATTAGCATTTGAAAACGACCCCAACTGGTTTGAATATTTTTTAAATCCAAAGAATCATAAACCGGGTGTTCCGCTTGATATGATCTCTTATCATTTTTATGCAACTAATAGCAATGAGCAAACTATAAATGACCTGCAGTACACTTATTTTGAAAGGGCGGATAATTTTGTGAACAGGGTTCGTTACATTGAAAACATTCGCAAGAGGCTTTCACCCACTACCAAAACAACTATAGACGAAGTGGGCAGCATACTGGCAGACGAAGAACATGCTATAACGCCGCCTTACTGGAATTTATCCGGTGCGCTGTATGCCTATCTCTATATTGAATTAACACACCTTGGCATTGATGTAATAGGAGAGTCGCAGTTAGTAGGTTACCCAACCCAGTTTCCCAGTGTGAGCATGATGAACTGGACAAACGGAAAGCCTAATGCCCGTTATTGGGTGCTTAAGTTGATACACGATAATATTGGCGCGGGCGATGCATTGGTGCAAACGGATTTTGACAACGATAACATCAATGCGCAGGGCTTCAAAACAAAAAACGGGAACAAGGTTTTGTTGGTTAATAAACGCAACCGGGCAATCAAGTTAACGTTGCCGGAATCTTTTAAAGGGATGAAACTACAGGCGGTTGATGGTTCAACCGGTGACGGGCCTGCCGCCGAAACTGTTATAAACGGAACTGAGATTGAATTAAAGCCGTTTGCTGTTGCAATGATAATTGCCGGCAATTAATCGGGGTTTTACAGTGTTTCTGTATTGGCAGATATTTCTTTTATCACTGTATCTAAATTATTTGCAGACTGCATTAATAAGCGTATTATTTCCGCATTAAAGGGCTCTGCGGCATTCCCGTAATCAAATAAGTTTACCAGGCCGAGTATGTTTGCAAGATGATTGCGCACCTTATGCGAATGTAACCACGCAATATCTTTTAGCTGCTTATTTTGTTTTTCAATCTTATCCTGGTAGGTCTGTTGTTCAGTTACATCCCTTGAAAAGCAGCTTATGCCAACCACCTGGTTATCCCTGTCATAAACGGGGTTAAAACTTACTTCGTCGTAAGTAGTTCTTTCGCCATCATTCTCTATCCAGGTTATTTTGTAAGCTTCTCCCTTAAATGCCCTTATATAATATTCCTGCCAGGCATTAAACAGGCCCGGAGCATAATCGTCGCTGATTATTTCGTTAACTGATTTCCCGCTCATTCGGGCAACTCTATCCCAAAATGCTTTATTAGCAGTTACAATTTTAAAATCTTTATCTATAGACCAGATAATATCCTTAGTGTTATTAATAATTGCCCTAAGGCTTTGTTCATCATTAAATAATTTTTCCTGTATCTTTTTTTGTTCTGTAATGTCTAAAAAAAATACCGCGATGCCTTCTTTTGTAGGATAAGCATTAACTGATGCCCACACCTGCAGCGGCGTATAACATTCTTCGAAGTGAACAGGTATTTTTTCATTCATAGGTTTCTGGTACTCTGCATAAAATTTCAGATAGTTTGTTGCCGGAAAAATCTCCCAAACGTTCTTTCCCAGCACGTCTTCCCTCTTGCATTGTAAAACCCTCTCAAATTCTTTATTGATGTAGGTAAATTTCCATTCCCGGTTTAAAGCATAAAAGCCATCTGTAATACTTTCCAGGATATTTTCTACTTCGTGTATCTTTTCTTCAAGCGCTTTTTCGGTTTTTATTTTCTCATCTATATTCACCGCAAGTACCATGTTCGCTTTTCTTCCTTCAAACTCCGTGCTGTGTGAATAGGTGTGGACGATAAATAATTCCCCATTTTTTCTTTTGTGCAGCCACCTGCCTGCATCAACATACTGATCAGGTATCTTAATATTGGCACGTAAAAATTTATCCAGTTCTCCAGGCGGCCTTATATCTTTTGCAGTTAATTGTAAAAACTCTTCGCGTGAATAACCATATTGCCAAACCGCAGCTTTGTTCACAGCAAGGAACTGAAAGGTTTCCGTATCAAAAATGTACATGGCACATGGATTCTCTTCAAAAAGCCATTTACGGTCGCTTTCCAATGATATATGTTTGTCTGAAGGCATGTTTGTTTTTCACCGGGTTTGGTATCCCATTATTTTATTAAAGATAAAATGAATTTTTGCACATATATATTAGAATATAATAATCACCTTTAAAATACAAACGCCTGTTCAGTTTGCAAGGAGTAAACGCAGTCATAAGGGTATGCAACAGAGCCACTTATCATTATAGTGCAACAGGCATAATTATTTATTTTTTACGCGGGTAAACGGGTTGGCCATATTTTCTTTTTCCAGCTTTAAAACTGCCATGGTTAAGCGGCTTATACAAACAAGCCTGTTATTTTCATCAACAATTTCTATACTCCATACCTGCGTAGAACCGCCTCTGTGTATGGGTTTTGCTGTTCCGGTAACTATACCTCCTTTCGCTGAACGAATATGGTTGGCATTAATGTCTAATCCCACACAAGCAAACTTTGCAGGATCAACTGAAAGATTTGCCGCAATGCTTCCCAATGTTTCTGCTAATACAACCGATGCGCCACCATGTAATATTCCCATTGTTTGTACGGTTCTTGTGTCAACAGGCATTGTACCTTTCAAATAATCATTTCCAATTTCTGTGAATAATATACCGATATGGTCAACCATGGTATCAACCTTAAATTGCTGAATATCATCAAGGGTGTATTCACTAAACCAAATAGAAGGCATAAGTAATGATTAAAGAGTTAATTAACTATTGTTACGGGCCAATGCAAAAATTTGCTGCATGTCTTCAGCGCTTATTTCAAAATCAAATATCTGCATGTTTTCTATACTGTGTTTTTCCGAACCAGCCTTTGGAATTGCCGCTACATTATCCTGTTGCAAAAGCCAACGGAGCACAACCTGGCTTGCAGATTTATTATATTTTTCCGAAAGCCGTTTTATTAAAGGCTCTTTTAAAACTTCACCGCGGGCAAGAGGGCTATAAGCAGTGAGCATCAAATTTTCTTCGCGTATATAATACAATAACTTTTTATGGTTATTATACGGCGAATATTCTACCTGGGTGCAAAATACAGGAGCAATTTTTTGAGCAGCAATTAATTGGTCCAGCGAAAAATTACTTACACCAATAAGCCTTGTATATTGCAAACTCAGGCATTTATAAAGAAGCTCTGTTGCAATATGAGTGGTATTTTCATCAGATGGCCAGTGCAGCAGTAAAAGATCTACATAAGCAACCTTCAATTTTTTTAAACTACCCTGCACTGACGGAATAAAACTTTGTTTGCTAAAATTAGAAGGCCATACTTTAGTGGTAATAAAAATATCTTTTCTTGAAACACCCGAATTTTTAATAGCGTTGCCCACTACATCTTCATTCCCATAAAACTCAGCAGTATCTACATGCCTGTAGCCTGCAGATAAAGCATATTCAATAGCTTTTTCACCATCCCTGCTGGTTAGCTTATAGGTTCCAAAACCAAGAGCAGGTACTTCTTCCCCATTTATTTCCAATATTTTTTGCCGCATAAATTATATAACCTGGCTGGTGTTTTTAATGAATAAATTGCAGCGAAATTAAAGCTTAATTTTTTATTACGTTTAACAGGTATTTATGGAAGATATATTGGGCCTCGCGCTATTGGATAAATATCATGATCTCTCAACAACCAAAATATGGATATATAATAAGTATGGGCCAAAAGAAGAAATGCCTGTTGATGTTTATTATCGTGAAAAAAACGATATGCCCAAAATTGAACTCGTCGCTTTAAATGAATGTACTGGAAAAGTCCTGGATATAGGTGCAGGAGCAGGCAGCCATGCATTAATATTACAGCAAAAGGATATAGATGTTACTGCACTTGATATTTCACCAAAAGCCGCGGAAGTAATGAAATTGCGCGGCATTAAAAAAATAGTTTGTGATGATATTTTCTCTTTTAAAGAGGAGAATTTTGATACGCTGCTTTTATTGATGAATGGAATAGGAATAGCAGGAACTATTACAATGCTACGCATTTTTTTACAGCATGCAAAGAAGTTGTTGATGCCGGGGGGGCAGCTTATATTCGATTCATCTGATATTGCTTATTTGTACGAAGGCAGGATACCTGTTATGGAAAATTACTATGGTGAAATATTGTACCAATACCAATATAAGAATAAAAGATCAGGCTGGTTTAGCTGGTTATATGTTGATAAGAAAACACTTTTAAAAATAGCAACGGAAGAAGGCTGGGGGATGGAGGTTTTATTTGAAGATGGGTTTGATCAATATTTGGTAAAGCTAACGGTGAAATGAAGTTGTATAAATAATAGTTGAAAATTTGTATCGGTCTATATTAATTTATTGTCTGCTGTATGTGTTTTGGTAAAGAACTTGGGCTAAAGCCCGAAACCTGTGTTTTTGATTGACCCCGGCTTTAAAGCCGGGGCTAAATTATTTGCGTAACTTTTTAAATGCATTTATCAATCCGTTGGTGGAAGAATCATGTGATGTTACTTTTGCATCATTGGTTAGCTCAGGCAATATTTTACCGGCTAATTGCTTGCCCAGCTCAACACCCCATTGGTCAAAGCTGAAGATATTCCAGATAATACCCTGCACAAATATTTTGTGCTCGTATAAGGCTATAAGATTACCAAGTGTTGACGGCGTGATTTTTTTCAACAGGAAGGAATTTGTTGGCCTGTTACCTTTAAACACTTTAAAAGGAAGCAGTTTTTTTATCTCTTCTGTTGATTTACCTGCTGCAACCAGCTCGTCGCGAACCTCTTTTTCTGTTTTGCCTGTCATCAAAGCCTCTGTCTGGGCAAAAAAGTTGCTCAATAGTTTTACATGGTGGTCGCCAATAGGGTTGTGGCTTATGGCGGGCGCTATAAAATCGCAGGGTATTAGCACCGTACCCTGGTGAATAAGCTGATAGAAGGCGTGTTGCCCGTTTGTGCCGGGTTCGCCCCAAATAACAGGCCCGGTCGAATAATTTATATCGCTGCCGTTACGGTCAACATGTTTGCCGTTGCTTTCCATATTGCCCTGCTGAAAATAGGCGGCAAAGCGGCTCATATACTGGTCGTAAGGCAAAATAGCTTCCGTTTGCGAACCAAAAAAGTTGGTGTACCACAAACCGATAAGCGCCATGATCACGGGTATGTTTTTCTCAAGATTTTCTGTTTTAAAATATTCATCAACTGCGTAAGCACCCTTAAGCAATTGCTCAAAATTGTCATAGCCAATAGTTAACGCTATTGATAAGCCTATTGCACTCCATAAGCTATACCTTCCGCCAACCCAATCCCAAAACACAAACATATTCTTAGGGTCAATACCAAACTTTATTACACCTTTTTCATTAGTGCTTAGAGCAACAAAATGACCTGCAATGTGCTTCTCATCTTTCGCATGTTTTAAAAACCATTCCCTTGCAGTGTTTGCATTGGTCATGGTTTCCTGCGTGGTAAATGTTTTGGATGCTACAAGAAAAATAGTCTCGTCAGGGGTTATCTTTTTTAATGTTTCTGCAATGTGCGTACCGTCAACATTACTTACAAAATAGGCTTGTACACCCTCTATCCAATAGGGTTTCAATGCTTCGGTTACCATTAACGGGCCAAGATCACTTCCTCCAATACCAATATTTACAAAGTATTTTATTTTTTTGCCGGTATATCCTTTCCACTCGCCGCTGTGAACTGATGTACAAAAATCTTTCATTTGTTTTTGTACTCTTTGCACTTCGGGCATAACATCTTTTCCTTCGCTATACACCGGGTTGCCCGAAAAATTCCTCAAAGCCGTATGCAAAACAGAACGCCCTTCAGTTTCATTTATCAACTCCCCGTTAAACATGCTTTCTATTGCTTCGCTCACTTTACAATCATCCGCGAGCTGCAACAGCAATTGCATCGTTTTAGGGGTAACCATATTTTTAGAATAATCAAACATGGTATCGCCAAAACTTAGGGAAAACTTATTAAAACGGTCTGCATCATTATCAAAAAGGGTTTTCATCTGGCAACGGCTCATCTCTTCATCAAAATGCCTTCTAAGTAGTAACCATGCCTGTGTTGTGGTGGGATTAACTTTTGGTAACATGCTTTAATTTATCTGTTTGTATAATAAGTTAGCTAAGAACGTTAAATGGCAAATTTAATTGAAAATCAATTAAAATATTTGTTATGATATATTTATTAGCAGGCAAAACAGGGAGCAGGCAGCAGGAATGGTGGCTAAATATGTAGGCAAAAAAAATCCCGCCAAAACATGACGGGATTTGTATAAGGTTATTTTGATATATAAAAACTATTCACCCACAACTTCAAATTCAACTTCGGTGCTTTTGCCATTGCCGAAATCTATTGTTGCCTTGTAAGAGCCTAATTCTTTAACGTCATCAACAATAGTAATGCGTTTACGGTCAATTTCATAACCTTTCTGGTCACGGATAGCGCGGGCTATCTGCAAAGCAGTAACGGTACCGAAAATTTTACCGCTGGTGCCTGTTTTTGCGCCAATTTTAAGCGGAGATTCTTTAAGTACGGCTATTACTTTATTTACTTCGGCAAGCATCGCTGCTTCTTTCTTGCCTTTAACTTTTAGCTTTTCTTCCATCTGCTTAAGGTTGGACGGATTAGCTTCTACCGCAAATTTTCGTGGTATTAAATAGTTACGGGCATAGCCGTTCTTTACATTTACCAGTTCACTTGACTGGCCCAGGTGATCAACATCCTGAATTAAAATTACTTGCATGTGTTTGTTTTTAGTTCCCAAAGCCCAATCATTTTTTTGATAAGACTGTCATTCTGCACACAGTGCAGAAATTAGGGATGGTTACTAATGAGCTTTAAGCTGTTAGCTGTATGCCAGAAACGGTTAAACTTGTATTGCTTATAGCGTATAGCTTACTGCTTATAGCCTGCGGCTTACTTTAAAAGGTCTGTTACAAACGGCAACAATGCCATTTGGCGTGCTTTTTTAATAGCATCGCTTACTTTACGCTGGTATTTTAAAGAATTGCCCGATAAACGGCGTGGTAAAATTTTACCCTGTTCGTTTATAAACTTCTTTAAAAACTCAATGTCCTTGTAATCAACATACCTGATACCGTACTTTTTAAAGCGGCAGAATTTCTTCTTTGGCTTTTCCTGCTTAATGGCGGTAAGGTATTTAATTTCGTTTGGTTTCGGCATGGTTTATACCCTCGCTAATCTTTCGGTTCCTGTTGGTAAGCCACTTCTCTTTTTATAATTGTACTCGACGGCGTATTTATCGAGAACAGTTATCATGTGACGCATTACTTGCTCGTCACGCAGCAGTTGGATCTTAAACTTCTCATTGAAGCTGGATGGCGCACTGTACTCCAGAACCCAGTAGATACCTGTGGTTTTCTTCCGGACAGGATACGCCAGTGATTTTAATCCCCAGGGATTGCTGTGCGTTACACTTCCACCGTTCTCAACAATGAAATCGGCGTACTTTTTCTGAGCGGCTTTAAAGTCCTCTTCAGAAAGCACAGGGGTAAAAATCACCATCAATTCGTAATTACTCATTACCCTGATTTTAGTTTATAAAAATTGTTTATTTGCCAAAGAAGGTTTCTTTGGGGCGGCAAAGGTAAGGGTAAATTAGATATTTTATGATTTTTTGAAGGTGAGATTTTGAGATTTCCCCCCTTTATGCTGCAAATACACCCGGTAAACGGTTTATTAACCGATTACCGGCATTTGTAACCTATTTTTGGGCGGTATTATAAATTAAAAATATGAAAACGCATCTTTTTCCCGCATCAGAAAGAGGGTTGAAGGATATAGGATGGCTTAAGAGTAATTTCTACTTCAGCTTTAGTGATTATAGTAACCCTGTTAAAAGCGCCTTTGGAACGCTTGTGGCGTTTAACGATGACTACATTTTACCGGAAAAAGGCTTTGGCATTCACCCGCATATTAATATGGAGATCGTTTCCATTATGTTACAGGGCAAAATGAACCATAAGGATACGCTTGGGTACAGCACCATTGTAGAAGAGGGTGGCGTACAAATAATGAGCGCAGGCAGCGGGCTACGGCATGAAGAATATAATGTAGGGGAAGACGATGTAAATTTTCTGCAGGTATGGATACAGCCAAAGCAGCAAAATATTATCCCCAGGTACCAGCAACGCGGTTTCCCAAAAAGTAAAAGAAAAAACCAGCTTAAAACAATCATATCGGGCGAAGAAGGGCAGGAGCATTGCTGGATAAATCAAAACGCAAAATTCTCATTAGGCTACTTTGATAAAGGGCAAACCATACAGTACAGTTTAAACCCCGTAAATAAATGCCTTTTTATTTTTGTGATGGAGGGAAGCATAAAAATAGATGATATAACAATACCTAAGAGAGATGCAATAGGTTTGTGGGAAACAGAAAATATTTCTATTTATTGCGAAGATGAAGCGCATTTTTTAATAATCGAAACACCGGTAAACCAGAAGTAGCGATTGTATTTAAATATCCGGATCAATTGCAATTTCTAAAGATTATCAGATGAATATTGAAGAAAGAATTTATCACTTCGTGAATTATATTTCCCATTCTTTCAATAATTTTTTGCCAGCCCTGTTACGCCATGCACTTGTTATAAGTGTCTTAAGGTCTGTTGTGCCAACAGTTGCCAGTGCTATCAGCATATAAGAATAATTTTTATAATGATCTGTAATAAAAAATGTGTTATAGTCTTTCTTCATCCATATTTCGCGTTCAATAGTATGTATCACTAATACATCTCCTTTTTCTTTCATTCTTGCAAACAATTTTTTGTTTACATAAAAAGCAGGCGTGCCAAAACACGTGCTCTCAGTAACTCCCGGGAGTTGCATTGCAATCTTTCTTACCCGGTCTAAATAAATAAAGCTGTCAATATTCATAAAAAAATTATGGAGGGCCCGCGCCTGTTTATTTCTCTTGTTAACAATGCGTTGCCAAAATTTTAACTTTTACAATACTATTCTTTAGCATTTACGATAGTCTCATTTTTAAATAAAGGCACGGGACTTGTAAATAGTAAAGTAACAAGAAAGGAAGTAAGAAGCTAATGTAAAAAAAATAATTTAGAAACAACAGCTTAAAAACAAGGAACGTGATTTACAAAAATTATTAAAAAAATTTATGTTATGAAAAAGATGATAAAAATTTTTGCTTTCGTATTAGCTGCCACTTTGGTTACAGCTACAATTGCAACACCTAAAGCAAACGCGCAAGTAAGTGTTGGTGTTGGGCTATCGGTCCGAATAGCGCCGCCGGCCTTACCTATTTATGAACAACCACTTTGCCCTGGCGAAGGATATATTTGGACGCCTGGTTATTGGGCATGGGGTGATGATGGTTATTATTGGGTACCTGGTGTGTGGGTATTAGCGCCTGAGGTTGGTTTTTTATGGACACCACCTTATTGGGGTTTTGAAGCAGGCTTTTATGGATTTCACGCCGGTTATTGGGGGCCGCACTGCGGTTTCTATGGCGGTATAAACTATGGATACGGATACGGCGGTTTTGGGTATTGGGGTGGCCGTTGGGAAGGCGGACACTTTATGTATAATACCGCAATTACCAGGGTAAATAACACCTTTATACGTAACACCTATGTTGACCGTACTGTAATAAATAACACAACTGTTAATAACCGTGTAAGTTATAATGGCCCGGGTGGGGTACAGGCAAGGCCAAGGCCGGAAGAAGAAGCAGCAATGCGTGAAAGGCACATAGATGCAACACGGGAACAAACGGCGCATCAACAGGTTGCTTCTAAAGACCGTAGCCAATTTGCATCAGTTAACCACGGACGGCCGGCAACTGCCGCAATGGACAGGGTTAATGGCCAGCGTTTTACTGCTGAAGGGCACGCAGCAACAAGCACAAACACCACAAGGTTAAATAGTGAGAACAGGAGCCCTGCTAATATCAATAACCGTTCTAATGCCCCGGCTGTTGAAAAGAGATCTTCACGTCAGCCTTCTTATCAAAGGCCGGCAACGCCTCAACGGCATATAACGCCTCAGCGAAATGCCCCAACATCTCAACGAAATGTAGCACCTGCAAGAGGTGCTACATCTCAACGTAGCGTAACATCTGCATCTCAACGGCATATTGCAACGCAGAGAAATACTGCATCATCTCAGCGGTATGCTGCATCGCAAAGGCGTGCAGCAGCTCAACGAAATGCAGCGGCACAACGAAGTGCAGCTTCATCTCAGCGATACGCTTCATCTCAACGGCACATAGCGCCTCAACGTAGCTTTACACCTCAAAGAAATGTAGCTCCTCAGCGAAATATGGCGCCGCAAAGACAGATGCAACAACGTGCCCCAAGCCCACAACCAAGACAGCGTCAGCCTCAGCCACGTCCTGCTCAACGGAGATAGAAGTAATTATTTAAATAGTGTATAATTAATTCAACAAGAAAGTTTATTGGATCATTCAATAAACTTTCTTTGTTTATGTGGCATAGTCGCCATATTAAACATTTTTACATCCATCAATTAAAAATGTGCTGGCTCTACTTATTTGATATCTATTGTAAACACCCTTTTATTAACCAATGCATTATTGCTGCATGCTGATATAAGCTTTTAGAAAACTTTAACGTATCAAACAGGTGGTTTTACGGTGATCGCAAAATTGCCCTTAAACAGGCACGGGACTTGTATTTATTCAAATAATATCTATTTAATAATTAAAAAATTTTTTATGAAAAAAGGTATAAAAGTTTTACTCTTTTTATTGTTTACATCTTTTGCAGTGCCGAAGATGTATGCACAGATCAGTGTGGGCATTGGAATATCTGTTCGTATAGCCCCGCCTGCATTACCGGTGTATGTACAACCAGCATGCCCTGTTGAAGGTTATATCTGGAGCCCGGGTTATTGGGCGTGGGGGCCGAATGGTTATTATTGGGTACCTGGTGTTTGGGTAATGCCACCCCAGGTTGGCTTTTTATGGACACCGGCCTATTGGGGCTTTGAAGGCGGCGTTTATGGATTTCACGCAGGTTATTGGGGGCCTCATATTGGCTTTTACGGAGGTATAAATTATGGCTTTGGTTATGGAGGATTTGGTTATGGCGGTGGCATGTGGGAAGGCGGTCGGTTCCGTTATAATACCGCGGTTACCAATGTAAATACAACCATAATACACAACACCTACATTAACCGTACGGTAATAAATAATGTAACGGTTAACAACCATACAAGTTTCAATGGCCCGGGCGGGGTTCAGGCTAAACCAAGGCCGGAAGAAATAACCGCAATGAATGAAAAACATGTTAGTGCAACAAGTGTGCAGACTGCCCATGAGCAAACCGCGAGTAAAGACCGTAACCAGTATGCATCAGTAAACCATGGCAAGCCGGCAACCGCTGCTATGGATAAGCCCAATGGTAAACGCTTTACCCCGCAAGGCCATGCAGCCACAGCCACAAATAACGCCGCCCGTTTAAATACGGAGAACAGGAAAACTGTAAGTCCTGCGAATAAGCCGGCGAATGCTCCAATAAAAAAGAATGTTTCAAAGCAGCCAACTACCAATAATAAGGTAACGGCGCCTAAACCGCAGACCCAACCTAAACCGCAGACCCAACAAAAAACACAACCGAAACCTCAGCAGCCTGCTCCTAAAAAAGAAGAAACCCCCAAGCCTGCTGAGCCAACACCGCCAACAGGCAAAAAGTAGCATCAGCAGCAGTACTTTTATTATAAGGTAGATCATCATAAAGAGAGTTTATTGAAAGCAGTTTCAATAAACTCTTTTTTTATGTGGGATGGGTGATATACTTTTTACAAGCAACCTTAAATTTTCTCCACGAAAAAATTTATAAGGTTAATTGACCATCCGCATATGCCAACCGGAATAATCCTTTGTGTCTTTTGTGCTGTATTTTCTTTGTGGTGGTTTTAATTTTTTTTACCACTGAGGACACAAAGGATGATCACAAAGAACCCGTCCGGCCAGTCATCCGGGCGAGCACAAAGTTTGTTACAAGTGTTTAGGTTGCCATATGCGGATAGTCAATTAAGATTATGCTATTGGATCATAATTGGCTAAAACCTTAGAGATAGTTCCGGAAACACTGCAGGGCCAATTCTGTTAATAATAAGGTTTTCCCAAACGGGGCACGGCACTTGCAATAAGGAAGCATCTATTAAAATAAGATAAATATTTATTATGAAAAAGATTATAAAGGTTTTATTCTTTTTGCTCCTTACTGCCATTGCGTTGCCAAGGATGCATGCGCAAATCAGTGTAGGTGTTGGAATATCCATTCGGTTAGCTCCGCCTGCGTTACCTATTTATGTACAACCCGCTTGTCCTACAGAAGGATATCTTTGGACGCCGGGCTACTGGGCTTACGGACAAGGAGGTTATTTTTGGGTTCCGGGTGTTTGGGTAATGCCACCCCAGGTTGGTTATCTTTGGACTCCTACTTATTGGGGATTTGAAAACGGCCTATATGGTTATCATGCAGGCTATTGGGGCGCCCATATTGGATTTTATGGTGGTATAAACTATGGCTTTGGTTATGGAGGAGTTGGTTATGGCGGTGGAATGTGGGAAGGTGGACGTTTCCGTTATAATACGGCAGTTACCAACGTAAATACAACTATAATACACAATACCTATATTAACCGTACCGTAATAAATAACACAACAATTAACAATCGCACAAGCTTTAATGGCCAGGGTGGTGTTCAGGCAAAACCGAGGCCCGAAGAGATAACTGCAATGCGTGAACAACACGTTCAGCCCACAAGTGAACAGTCTATGCATCAACAAACTGCGGGTAAAGACCGCAACCAGTATGCATCAGTAAATCATGGTAAGCCTGCAACTGTTGCTATGGATAAACCCAATGGCCAACATTTTACACCACAGGGCCATGTAGTAACTCCCAATACGGCAGCACGTTTGAATACTACAAACAAAAAAACTGTAACACATACAGCACCGGTAAATAAACCTGCTGCCAACGTTACAAAAAAGAATGTATCAAAATCAAACCCTGTAAATAACAAGGCTACTACGCCCCGCAAACAGCCGGCTACTCAACATGTTGCGCCGAAGGTTCAACCTAAATCACAGCCGCAGACGCAACGTACAACGCAGCCCAGAACTCAGAAGCCTGCTCCACAAAAAGCACCAGCTCCAACACCAGCGCCAAAACAGCCTGAGAAAACTCCGCCTCCTGTTAAAAAATAGAATTAGCTTATAATAGTTTTATATAAGGTGAATTATTGAGAGAGTTTGTTGAAAGAAATTTCAATGAGCTCTTTTCCTTTTTTATAGGAAGCAATATGCCTATTTTGTTTGATCGCGGTACTATCTGTTTAGTTGTTGCCTGATGTTGTATAGAATTATACCCACAATATTCGAAGGATCATTTTGTATAGATATAATAAAAAAAATTGTGAAAACAAATGATGAAGGTATTCTTACCGGGTTGCGTTCATTTAACATGCACGCTATCTTTCCACTAAACCTACATTAATGTCTATATCAGGGTTATCTAATAAAAAACTGGCCATTTCTTCATTCATGCTAAAACCAGATGCAATAGCAAACAGGCTTAGTTTAAGATTTTCCACCGGCTCAAATATATTAAACCGCAATTGCGCCTTACCAGGGTTGCTTCGCAGATTTTTTTCTATAAAATCAATAAATGGCTTGTTAACAGCAGCGGGGTGCACATTAATTTCAAGCTTACTTGTAAGCATTTGCTTGGCTGTTTCTAATAAGGTTAGCTGGCTCACTTTAAATTCGTATTGCTCGCTGTTATAACGTTGTTTAAAATACCCATTTACCAGCACATTTTTTCCTTTATCTATATAGTCCTTAAATTTTATATAATCATCACTCCAAAGCATTAGTTCTGTTTTACCGCTAAAGTCTTCAATGACCATAGAGCCAAAAGTGCGGCCTGTTCTTGTAACACGGTGTTGTGCATCTATCACAAGGCCTGCTATGCGAAAATTTTTGTTTGCATTCCCCGCAATAAATGTGAGTGATTCTTTTATTTCGTTAAAATCGTTTAGCGGCATAATGCCATAATACTTAAGCTCAAATTTAAAATGGTCAAGCGGGTGGCCGCTCATAAACATGCCTGTTACTTCTTTTTCATGATCAAGTAACTCGGTGAGCGTCCAGGCTTCGCAGTTAGGCAGTTTGGGTGCCGGTATTTCAGCCATTACAGAATCCCCGAAAAGGCTGTTACTGCTTTGCTGTTTATTTGCATGAAACTGGTTGCCAAAATTTATGATGCGCTCAAGGCCGTTCTTTGTATCGCCGTTGGGTACGTAAAAATATTGCGCGCGGTGCATTTCTTTAAAACAATCGAAAGCACCAGAATAGATAAGACTTTCCAGCGATTTTTTATTTGCTGCGCGCTGGTTAACACGTCTTATAAAATCAAACATATTTTTATAATAGCCACCTTTATTTCTTTCTTCAATAATATTTTCGATGGCGTTTTCGCCAACGCCTTTTAAACCACCCAGGCCAAAGCGTATTTCGCCCCTTTTATTCACTGCAAAACCTTTCAGCGATTCGTTTATATCAGGGCCCAGTACCCTTATGCCCATGCGTTTACATTCCTCCATGTAGAAAGTTATTTTTTCAATAGCTCCTGCATGGTTGAGTACTGCCGACATAAATTCGCCCGGATAATGCGCTTTTAAGTACGCTGTTTGATAAGCAACCAATGCATAGCATGTAGAGTGTGATTTATTGAACGCGTATTGTGCAAAAGCTTCCCAGTCAGTCCATATTTTTTCTAATGAATCAGCAGCATGGCCTTTGGCTGTAGCACCATCAATAAACTGCTTCTTCATTTTATCCAGCACCGATTTCTGTTTTTTACCCATTGCTTTGCGCAATACATCAGCATCGCCTTTACTAAAGCCTGCAAGGCTTTGGCTAAGCAGCATCACCTGCTCCTGGTACACTGTAATACCATAAGTGTCTTCCAGGTATTCTTTCATGTCCTCTACGTCATATACCACCTCTTCGCGGCCGTGTTTGCGGGCAATGTATTGCGGTATATAGGCCATAGGGCCCGGGCGGTAAAGGGCATTCATCGCAATAAGATCGTCAAACTTATCGGGCTTTAATTCACGCAGGTATTTTTGCATACCGGGGCTTTCAAACTGGAAAGTGCCGTTGGTTTCTCCCTTTTGATATAAATGGAAAGTTTCTTCATCATCCAGTGGAAGGTTATCAAGATCTATTTCCCTGCCATCGTAATTTTGCCTTATAAGTTCCAGCGCGGTTTTTAAAATAGAGAGTGTTTTCAATCCCAAAAAGTCCATCTTAATTACACCCGCTTCTTCAATAATACTTCCGTCAATTTGTGTAACCCACAGGTCGGAGTCTTTTGATATCGCAACAGGGATCAATTCTGTAAGGTCTTTTGGCGCAATGATGATACCTGCCGCGTGAATGCCCGTATTGCGTACGGAGCCTTCCAGGCGTTCGGCTTCCTTCAGTACTTGGGCACGAATATCTGTTCCGTTGTATATTTCCCTGAGGCGTTTTATATTCTCGATATCATCTCCCTGGAAACCTTCTTTTTCTTCAAGGCTTTTTTCACCATCTTTAGCTTCCTTAATTGTAATTGGTGCAGTAAGCACCCTGCCAAGATCAGTGCCTGGCCTGTCGGGAACCATTTTAGCAAGCATATTTGCTTCTGCCAGCGGAAGATCCATTACCCGCGCCACATCTTTAATACTCATCTTGGCGGCCATGGTGCCATAGGTGATGATCTGTGCTACCTGGTTCTTGCCATATTTGTCAACAACATAGTCAATTACCTTTTGCCTGCCTTCATCATCAAAATCAGTATCTATATCCGGCATGGATTTCCGGTCAGGGTTTAAAAAGCGTTCAAACAGCAGGTTGTATTTAATGGGGTCAATATTAGTTATGCCGATACAAAATGCCACCACGCTGCCTGCAGCGCTGCCACGGCCAGGGCCAACAAACACCTTCATTTCGCGGCCGGCCCTTATAAAATCACTCACTATTAAAAAGTAACCCGCAAAGCCCATTGTTTTAATGGTGAATAATTCAAAGTCTAAACGTTCGCGTAATTCTTCTGTTATTTCACTATAACGGTTCTTAGCGCCATCGTAAGTGAGGTGGTGCAGGTAATTCCATTGGTTTATATTGCTGTCAGTATCTGTTTGAAATTCTTTTGGAACAGGAAAGGCAGGAAGAAGAATATCTTTTTTAAGGTTCAGCACTTCTATCTTATCAACAATAGCCTGCGTATTATCTAATGCCTCCGGAATATCACTAAACAATTGCCCCATTTCTTCCGGCGTTTTAAAATAGAACTGGTCGTTCGGAAATTTAAAACGGCGATTCTTCAACTGAAGGTCATCATTCACAAAATCATCAAAGCCCGGGGTGCTTTGCTTTTCACCTGTGTTTATACAAAGCAAAATATCATGTGCATTAAAATCATCCTGGTTCGTATAGTGACTGTCATTCGTAGCAATTACAGGTACATTGTATTTTTTAGCAAATTTTAATAAGGTTGTATTTATTTTTTCCTGCTCTAAAATATTATGGCGCTGCAGTTCAATATAATAGTCTTCTCCAAACATATCCAGCCACCATTTAAATTCTTTTTCGGCAGCCTCTTCGCCATTGTGCAAAATGGCCTGGGGTACATAAGCGCCGATGCAACAGGTAGTGGCAATCAGGCCTTCACTGTGTTTTTCAAGCAACAACTTATCAATACGCGGGTACTTGCTGTAATAGCCTTCAATAAAACCAAGGGAGGTTAATTTAATAAGATTTTGATAACCGGTTTTATTTTTAGCCAGCAGCACCTGGTGGTAACGATGGTCTTTTTGCTCTTTTGAGAAGCTTTTTTTAAACCTGTCTTCCACTACATAAAATTCACAACCAACGATTGGCTTTATAACAGGCGTGCTAATATCCTTGCCTTTATCGTCTTTTAACCCTGTAGGCTTTGTGTTTTTCCATGCCTGGTTCACAAAATCAAATACGCCAAACATATTACCATGATCGGTAATAGCCAATGCGGGCATATTATTTTTAGCCGCTTTTTTGTACAGGCTTTCAATAGATGCAGCACCATCCAGCAAAGAATATTGTGTATGAACGTGAAGATGTGAAAAAGCCATGATAATAGTTAAAAGTGAAAAGTGAAAAGTGAAAAGTTGAACGCGCCTTAAAAACATGAAACAAACCATTCACTTTTCTACTGCTTCTGCAACTGGCAAATTTCGTCTATTTTATTATTTTATCCAAGCCCAAATTTTATACAGGTGCTAAGAATGTGTAAAAGATTTACATGGCCTTTTGTATTTTATTTCTCCTTGCTCTCCTCCACCCCCTCTCCATTGCATGGAGAGGGGAATAAGGGGTGAGGGGTTTATCCACATTCGTGCTTAATGCAAAGAATATGAAAAAGTTTTGCAGACAGCTTGTCTGCTATCTTTTAGGCGGTTATATTGCATAGTATATTAATGATGAAAAATTCAATAGCATCATATATCACATTGCTTGTTTTACTCAGCAGCTGCAAGGCATTTAAAACTCTGGCTGTAAGGGATAACTCGGCAGCGACGGCTTCCACAAGTGATAATAATAAAAAAAGCATCGCTTTTTTGGATGATATATCTGTTACACCCGGAAGCCCCGGCACCAAAGGCGGCGAGACTTATATAACGGGGAATAAAGTTGCAAAAAATAACACTCCTGAACCTGCCCACACTGTACATAATATTGCCGTTAATAACAATACAACTAATGTAGCTGTACTGCAACTGAAATATGCAGCTTTATTGGATGTTAGTGCTGACAAACTTACCAATATTGCATTATTACAGGATATTGACCATTGGTGGGGAACAAAATATTGTATGGGGGGGGAAACCGAGGATTGTATAGATTGTTCAGGATTTACGAAAACAATTTTGATTGATGTTTATGGAATAACTATCCCCCGGGTAGCCCAGGCGCAATACGATAGCTCGGCACATATTGACAATGCTTCTTTAACGGAAGGCGACCTTGTATTTTTTCACACATCCGGCAGGGGTAAAAGTATAACACATGTAGGCGTTTATATTACCAACAACAGGTTTGCCCATGCTTCTACAACCGGGGGGGTAACGATTGGCGACCTCAACGACCCTTACTGGCAGCAGAGATACAGAGGTGCAGGCCGGATAAAGAGGACATAAACCGGAGAACGGTTAATACAACAAGGCACAGCGTTTTAACGCGAAAGCCTCTTTTTAAAATTATCATACAATTGCATGGCGTCCGGTGTTAGCTTCATAGAAAAAACACCAGCGATCATTAACCCTGAAAAAACAACTCCCCTTATGACTAAGCCCGTCCATCCGCCCATATTGCCTAATGTTAAATACACAATAAAATAACTTGCACCCCCAAGCAACAGAGAATAAACTGTTTTCATACTAAAAGGCTGCATCTTGTATTTTCTGCGCAAAAATTCAAACCTTATAAAATTATATATGCTTAACGATATTAGCTCAGCATAAGCGGACCCGATAAGCCCATAGCTCTTTACAAAATAATACGCCAGCGGAATACGGATGGCAAGCATTATTATACCACTAAAAAAATCAAACTTCCATTTGTTGGATGTAAGGATAACGACGTTATTAATGCCTGTACCTGCGTCAATTATGCGGGTTATACCGATAATAAGTATCGCCTGTATGCCTGCTGTATAATCATCCTGTATATGCAGCACTTTAAGGCCATTGATAGCATTTAGCCATACATTACCAAATATGAATAAGCCAAGCAGCAACATATTAATGCAGGAACGTTCGTAAATGCGGCTTATTTCAGTATAGTTTTTTTCTTTCCACTCCCTCACTAATACACCGGTAGAAATAGCCTGTATGCTGCGTTGCGGCACTTGTACAAGATTTGCCGCGTATTGTGCAAATGTATAAATGGCCGTTTGCGTTAAGCCTTTAAGGCTGGCTATCAGTATCCCGTCAATAGTTTGGCCAACATTTGTAATGCAAACGCCGCTGAAAATAAGGCTCTGCATTTGCAGCATTTTTTTCCTGAACTTTTTTGTTACCCTGCTTACACTGAAGGTGATATGTATTTCACCAATGCTATACAGGTATATGAAAAGGATAATTGCTATGGCAAGATATAAGCCGGAAAACCAAAATATAAAATGCTGAAATGTAACAACCTTTAAATAATATAACGCGATAAGAAGGGATGTTAAAATACGCAAACCCGTTTCGCGAAGAAAATTAGAGAAGATGGTTTTTTGGAGCACCCATGCATACCCTTCGAATAAGGAAAACATGAGTATGCCGAAAGCAAATGGGAAAACCCAATGATAATAATCCACAAATAGTTTTGAGCGCTCGGAAAATTTTCTAACTACCAGCGGCTGAAAAAAATACCCGGCAACAGCAACCAATACAAAACCTGTTAAAACCATTAATAGTGTGCGTGTAAAAAGGTCGTTTTTTTTATCTTCAAGATTGTCTTTGTAATAAGGATAAAATTTATACATAACCGGTATGGCGCCAAGGCTTGCAAAGCCTATAAATAGCTGCCCTACGTCAAAGAACAGCCGGGTTAAGGCATATTGGTCAGGGGTGAATAAAAAGTTCTTTTTTACAAAGATCAACGTGTTTGCAGCACCGATACCAAAACCGATATAAACTAATAAACTTGAGACAATTGTTTGCTTCCTTATATTGCCCATGGGAATGAATAAATATTATTTACTGAGGTTGTTTAACTTCCCTTAGGGTTATGTAATAATTTTTATCTATTAACGAAATAAGTGCCGCTGTGTCTGTACCATCTTTAATAGTGCTACTGCCCCAGGTTTCGGAAGGGTGTAATATTAAAGTACTGTTGTCCGGGTGTATTACCAGCCGGAGGTTGAAACCTATTACACAATTCACCCACCTGGAATACATTGTTTTTTTATCGGCTGAAAAATAATATTCCAGCACGGGTATTTGCGTTGTTCTCAAATATTGGTCGAATATTTTACTAAAATCAATATGTGAATGTTCGCTGATATAATTCTCTATTTGCTGTGTTGTAACTGTTTGATGGTAGTAGGTTTTATTCACCCCCCTTAATATTTGCCTCCAAAGCGAATCATTATCAATGGAATGGCGTATCAGCTGCATCATATTGCCGCCTTTGTAATACATGTCGCCGCTGCCTTCTTCATTCACACCATAATGTGCGATGATGGGTTTATCATTTTTTATATTCCTTCTTATCCCATAGTTATATTCATTGCCTGCTTCTTTTCCAAACCAATAATCTGTAAACAGGGTTTCACTGTAATTGGTAATGCCTTCATGTATCCACATATCAGCAAGGTCTTTACTGGTAATACTATTGGCAAACCATTCATGGCCACTCTCATGCACAATAATAAAATCCCACTTCAACCCCCAGCCTGATCTTGACAGATCCCGTCCCAAATACCCGTTTTGAAATTTGTTACCGTACGCAACCGCGCTTTGGTGCTCCATGCCTAAATGCGGCGCCTGTATAAGTTTGTATCCATCTTCATAAAAAGGGTAGGGGCCATACCAGTATTCAAATGCTTTAAGCATGTTGAGGGATTGCTTAAACTGCACCCTGGCCCTTGCCTCATCATAATCCAGCGCCCAATAAAACAGGTCAAGTTTACCTTTTTCGCCATCGTAACTATCAGTCCAGCCCACATATTTACCTATATACGGAATGATGTTGTAGTTATTGATAGGGTCTTTAACTTCCCATTTCCAGGTAGTTGTACCGTCGTTATTATTGGTTTTATTTGAAAGCCTTCCATTACCCACAGCTACCAATGTATCCGGCACAACGATTGACAAAGAAGCGCCGTTATCCGGTTCATCGCTTTGATGGTCTTTGCAAGGGTACCAAACACTTGCGCCAAGCCCCTGGCAGGCAACGGTCATCCATGGCCGGCCAAGCGAATCTTTTGTCCATATCCAGCCGCCATCCCATGGTGGGCGAACGGCTTCGCGGGGTTTACCGTGGTAGTAAATATGCAAGCTATAAGTCTTTCCCTTTTGCGTGCCGGTAATAGTTACATACCACACATTAACATCTGCTTTATTAAATGAAAGTTTTTTGTTGTTCATTATCATGCTGTCAATTACAAGCGGCGGCTGCAGGTCAATTTGCATTACTTTGTCGCCCGACGCCATTGACTTGTATGTAATAATATTTGAGGCAGTAATTGTTTTACTCCCATAATCAGGCTTCACCCAAATATCATATCTTAATACATCCCACCAGGCTCTTTCGGGGGTTATGGTGCCACGCAATGTATCGGCATGGGTAAAGGTTTTTTCCTGTGCTTTTAAAATAGATAAAGGCAGATATAAAAAAAACGCTAAATAAATTACTTTCTTCATGTGGGTAAAAGTAGGATATTCGATAACCCCTAACCCTTAAACGGGGAAATTTTTTTATGAATGGCATTGTATTTAACATGTTTGTAAGGCGGATTTTCTATTTTTTGGGTTTTGCTTTTTTGTTATCATGCAACCGTTCCGGCCATGATAACAGGAAAGTATTTTACTATAACGAAACCACCGGAATTGCCACGCTTGACCCGGCTTTTGCCAAAAACCAGTCTATCATGTGGGTGGTACACCAGCTATATAACACATTGGTGGAGGTGGACAGTAATTTAAACATTGTTCCCTCGCTTGCCAAAAGTTGGGAGGTTAGTGCCGACAGGCTCAGCTTTACCTTTCATCTTAGAACAGATGTGTTTTTCCAGGATAATGATGCTTTTGTAAACAACAAAGGAAGAAGGTTTACCGCGGAAGATGTGGTATATAGTTTTAGGCGTATCAAGGATAAAAAAACCGCCAGCAGCGGCGCGTGGATATTCAACAACAGGATTGATACTGTTAATGGATTTATCGCTTTAAATGATTCTACTTTCCGGTTAAAGCTTATACGGCCTTTTCATCCCATACTCGGTATTTTAAGCATGCAGTATTGCAGCATTATTCCACATGAATCAGTAGAGAAATATGGTAAGGATTTTGGCAGGCATCCCTGCGGCACAGGGCCATTTCAGTTGTTTCTGTGGGATGATGGCCAGGCAATGATATTACACAAAAATGAACGCTATTGGGAGCATGATGAGGCTGGAAAACAACTGCCTTACCTTGATGCCGTTAAAATAAATTTTTATGATAATAAAGCCACCGAATTTTTAGAATTCAGGCAGGGAAGATTGAGTTTTATTAATGATATTGACCCCTCGTTTAAGGATGAAGTGCTTACAAAAAAAGGCGAGCTTAGAAACGAATGGGTTGGCAAGATAAACCTTCATAAACATTCTTATCTTAATACAGAATACTTTGGGATATTGATTGATACAACCAATGTGCTTGTAAAGCATTCACCATTAAAAATTAAGGCCGTGAGGCAAGCCATCAACTATGCCATAAACCGGCGGCAGTTAATGATGTATATCCGCAATTCTATAGGTACACCTGCTGAGGCCGGCATGGTACCAACAGGTTTGCCATCCCAAAATACTTTTTTTGTAAAGGGCTTTATTTACAACCCGGATACAGCAAGGCTTTTGTTAAAGAAAGCAGGTATTAATACAGATGATATGCCTGTTATAAAACTGCTTACTATTGCAACTTATGCCGATATTGCCAGTTTCGCCGCGAAGCAAATAGAAGATATAGGTATTAAGGTACAGGTTGAAGTGGTTCAAAAAAGCCTTTTACTTGAACAAACCGCGAAACAGCAGGCATTATTTTTCCGTGGAAGCTGGATAGCAGATTATCCTGATGCAGAAAATTATATGGCCATGTTCTACAGCAAAAACCCCAGCCCGCCAAACTATACACGTTACAACAACCCGGCTTTTGATATTTTGTATGATAAAGCCCTGCAGGAAAATAATGATTCAGCACGCTATATTTTGTACCGTCAAATGGACCAACTGGTAATAAATGATGCACCGGTTGTGCCTGTATTTTATGACGAGGTAATACACATGGTAAACACAAACATAACAGGCATGCAACCCAATGCACTTAATTTACTGGAGTTGAGAAGAGTGGATGTGAAATAGCCTTGGGGGGGTATTAGGGCACTAATATAATTTTTTATATGCTTCAAATGTTGCTTTTGCAGCATTAGGCCACGTAAACGCATTCCTGATAAAGTTATTTATTGCAGTCATATCCCTTTGCATATTCATTTCGTGTAAGACTCCATTTTTAATTGATGATAGTGAGGAAGGATTTATTACAGTTGCGATATTTTTAAAATAGGATTCAACAGGGGTAAAACGTTTATCTGCTACAACAATTTTACAGCCTTGCGATAAAGCTTCAAGGGATACAAGCCCGGGAGACTCTCTGAAAGAAGGCAGGATATGAAGAGCGGCTTTTTTATAAAAAAAGAAAACTTTTTCATGCGGCACTTCACTGAAAAAAAATACGTTCCCCCTTAATTTTGATATTTTATATAATTTATTTGCATAAGCCTCATCATTTACGCGGCCGATAAAAACTATAGGGATCTCCGGGTTGTTAAACAGCGCTTTTACTATGTTAAGCTGATTTTTTAAGAACTCAATTCTGCCTACCTGTAATATGAAGTTTGATGGCAGGTTAAATTCGGGTTCAAAATTTTCGTAGTTATGTTCTGAAAATTCAGTTCCATTTAAAACAACATGATGTTTTTGGTTTAAAGACCCGGCCGGCAGGTTAACAAAATTTTCTAATTCACTTAATTCCTCTATTGAGTTTGGTAAAATAATATCTGAGTATTCAATACATTCACGGCAGAATTTTTTAAATGGTGATGAAACTGCCCATGGCTTTTTTAACAGGAGAGAAATAGTCTTAATTATGCCTAAGCTTGCTTGCGTATGCCATTCGCGGGTAGGGATATTAAAATTAAAAATTTTTGCAACATCCTTAGTGGCGGGGTAATAATAATTCCAAAAAATTGGCGATAAGGCAATTTTTACATTTTTTAAAGAAACAGCTTTTTTAAAAAAGGCCTTTGTTTCAGCTAACGTAGCCAGGTTAAATATATGTATTAAATCATAGCTGTTGTTCAACTCATCAATTTGGGTTACAATATCAACATGAATATCATAGAGCTTTTCAAGATTCTCTTTTGTTTTTAGACACTGAATGGAATCCCCACCGATATTTTTGTTGTAGTCAGCCCGTATGCAAAATGCTACTTTCATTTCTCCAGGCTTTTTAGAATTGTCACAATTTCCGCCGCGCTATTGCCTGTACCGTAAGGATTAACGGCCTTGGACATTGTTTCATAGGCGTGCATATTATCAATCAATTTTGAAGCTTCAGTAATTATTTTTTCTTTTGAGGTGCCTACAAGCATAGCTGTTTTTGCTTCAACGCCTTCCATTCGTTCCGTTACATCACGCATTACCAGTACGGGTTTGCCGAGCGACGGCGCTTCCTCCTGTATGCCGCCGGAATCGGTTATAACAAAATAACTTTTATCCATAAGCCATACAAGATTTGGATAATCTAATGGGGCTATCAAAAAAATATTTTGCTTACCGCTCAATTTTCTTTTTACTACTTCCTGCACATTGGGGTTTAAGTGAACCGGATAGACGATTTGTATGTCTTTGTAGGTTTCGCATAAATAAGCCAGGGCGTCACAGATATTTTCAAATGGCTCTCCAAAATTCTCCCTGCGGTGGCCTGTTACAAGAATTATTTTTTTAGAAAAATCAAGAAAACGGAAATTTTCTTCAAACTTTTTATCACCCCTTACTTTTTGTACCGCCCACAGCAATGCATCAATAACCGTATTGCCTGTAACAAATACATTTTCACGAATGTTTTCTAATGAAAGATTGTGCGCGGCAGCAGGTGTTGGTGCAAAATGAAAGTCGGTTATAACCCCTGTCATTTTCCGGTTTATTTCCTCGGGGAAGGGGGCATATTTATTATGACTGCGAAGGCCCGCTTCAACATGCGCCACTTTAATTTGCTTATAAAATGCAGACAATGCACCGGCAAACGCAGTTGTTGTATCGCCCTGTACAAGCACAACATCGGGGTTACAATCATTCAGTACATTTTCTATACCTTTTAAAGCGCTGGCTGTAATATCAAATAATGTTTGGTTAGGTTTCATCAGGTCAATGTTGTAATCCGACCTGATCTCAAAAAAATCCATAACCTGCTGCAGCATTTCGCGGTGCTGGCCGGTTAAACATATTTTTACTTCAAGTTCATGGGGGTACTTATTACATTCATGAATGAGGGGCGCCATTTTAATGGCTTCAGGCCTGGTTCCAAATACAAATAAAAGTTTTTTCACTATTTCTGTTTATGCAGTAATTAAATTCAATAAAGTTTTTCCAGGTTCCGGGTCGTACAACTTCATTGCTTTTTCATGTGCACTTTTTCCTATGCTCTCCCAGTTATTTTTTTCATCCCATAGCCTTTCCATTGCATTGCCAAATGAATGCACAGTTGGCGCTTCTGCAATAAAGCCTTGTTGCGCTTCTTCAATCCACTCAGTATTCCCGCCAACATCTGTTACAACTACAGGCCTGCCGCATATCATTGCTTCTACAACAGCTAAGGGCATGCCTTCCATGTGTGAAGGCATTAATAATACATGGTTTGTTTTCCAAACTTCCCTAATATTGTTTACTCTGCCATGAAAAGTAACGTTGTCGTTCAGTCTAAAAAAATCAACCAGTCTTTTTAAATGAGCTTCATCTTCTCCCGAACCATAAATATTAAGATGCCAATTCCTTTGTTTCCATTTATTTGATGACAACACTTCCAATGCAATATCCTGCCCCTTATGTACAATTCTAAGATTACCAACCATTGCAAACTGACTTTTTTCTGATGATGGGTAGGGAATAATTTCAATAGAATCAATATTAACGGGGTTGCGAACGACAAGGGCGTTAGGAATGTTAGCTGCTAAATGCCTTTTTGCGTTTTGGATACTTCTTTGTGCTATAAAAAAAACCTTTTCACTTGTGTGATACGCCTGGCTGATAGTTTGTATTAACCCTGGTGTTAAGCCTAAACCCGTTTCATTATTGAAATGCCCTAAAATAAAGAACCTGCATTTTGCTTTATTTAAATGCTTTAGCAGGATGTGCTCCTCTGCTATTGAATAACAAGTGCCATTGTATAAAACAATATCGGGGTTGTGATTGAATACCTTTGTAAAAGAATTATTCATCCTTTTTTTTACAAAAAAGATTGCTTTTTCAGCAAGTTGTAAAAAAGGGGTGTTAGAACTTGGTTTGAATGATGGCCTCGAATAAGTTATAAGGCCTTTTGCTATCAATACCTGCATTTTAGGATGAAGGGGTGTAAATTTGTAGGACAGATGAATGACCTTATGGTTATTTTCAATCGCCTTTTCAGCCATTACAGCCCATAATTCTTCACTTCCGCCCCAAGCATCTCTTATCATCGAAATTATTGCAATAGTCATAGTTTTCTTTAGAGGCTAAAAAAGATTAAACTTCTTTTAAGGTGAGTAGGAATAAGTTTTTGTTATTTTCGTCAAAATTAAACATTTATGTATAAACCCCTCGCCCTTATCCTTGCAGTGCTTATATTTTTTGTATCCTGTACAAAGACATCACCCCCTGTAACGGTTACTGTTATTATAAGAGATACTACCAAAACAACTGTTACTGATACAGTAAAAGTAACGGTTACTGACACTTTACGATCGAATTTTGATTATGTTACAGCCCATCAATGGATGTATAGCAAATATTATATTGGGTTCGTTGACACCACTAATCCCGGGACTCTCCAATATCAGAGAGGGGCTTCGGGAAATATTACTAATATGGATAATGAACGGGTAACCTGGAATGTGGATGGGACAATTGACGAAATTGATGACAATGGAAATCATATTCCCGGAACATGGATATTCGGTAATGACCAGGGGACAATAATGTTAGAACATAATTCTTATGGAAATTTCACCGCGATGATTTTAAAGCTTGATAAGGGGCATTATGACTGGTATTACCTTGCCATAGACGGAACAGTTCGATATGGCCAAATGATTCCGGCACAGTAACTATTTCTTCCTGCACAACACTACATTGTTCAAATAAAGATCCATACCTGCCGGCAAGATCTTGCTGAATAATAAAGCAGTTAAATTAATACTGGTATAAGTTATAAACCTGAATACCGATCGTAAGATCGGTATTTTTCTTATATAGGGTGTTATGTGCTGATGAATGTACATAACCCAAAGCTGGCACACGGTTTCTACACTGTTACCAGTTTTATATTGTTCTATTATTTCAAAGCCATTTTTTTCCAGCAAATATTTAATGGAATAGGATGAGTAACGCGCAAAATCGTTCGGTACTTCATGCTCGCAAATAGAGAATGGGCAGGTAATAAGCAGTAAACCGTCTTTCTTCATTACCCTGTTTATCTCTGTAAGAATTTCTTCCGGGTTAAAGATATGTTCAAATACTTCGGAACTAAAAACCGAGTCGAAATGACCGTCATTAAAAGGTATGTTTTTCCCATTATAAAAAACATCAATTTGCTCATTCAAGTGGGGGTGGCCCGGGTTTTCAAAATCAACCCCTATATATTCATCAACCGTAAATAATGTTTTATACGGTTTAGCGCCACAGCCAAAATCCATCAGCCTGCCTTTCAACTGCGGGGAAATAGAGGAGATTGTTTTTAACAGCCTGTTCCTTGTAAGATAAGCCGGGTAGGTTATGTTTGGATTGAATGCGTATGGTATGTTTTTCCAATCCATTACTATCATTGTTTAACGGCAATTCTGCCTGTTTCGTCAATGCGGTTAAGCAAAATTTGAATTGAATGTTGGGCAACATATTCATCAACCGCCTTTTTAGCGCCGGCCCAATGCCCGTAATCATCCAATATTAATACGCCGCCCTCTTGCAGCAGGGGAAATAAATAAATCAATTCGTGCAGGGTAGATTCGTACCAATCTGTATCTAAACGCAATAATGCAATTTTTCCCGGTATTGTTTGTGGGATCGTGTCCTCCACTTTGCCTTTTACGTAGGTTATTTTATCTTCAGGGTAACCTGTTGACTGCATATTTTGCTTTACAGTTTCCAATGCAGAATACGCCCAAACAAGGTTCTTTTCTTTATTCAGGTCGATCTCTAACAGCGTGGCTGCTTTATCTCCTGAAAAGGTCTTGTCATGCTCCGTAGGGGCGCTCATTCCTTCATAGGTATCATATAAGTATAACTGCCTGTTTTTATTTCCTGTCACTTTAAGCGTCTCAGCAACCGCCATCATACTGCCGCCTTTCCAAACGCCACATTCAACAATTGAGCCCTCTATGTTGTTTTTTTCAATATAGCGCACTGCTTCAACCAAACTGAAAACCCTTTCGGGGCTTGTCATCGTGAATTTTCCAACTTTGGCCAATACCATTTTATGATGATCATCAAAATCACCTGGAACAGGCTGCGGTTGCAACCCTGCAACCTTTACAATATCGTAATTATACCTGTTTAATATTTTCCTTATCAATCGTTTCATATCTGCTTATATCTTCGCGCCGCAAGATAATTATTTGAATTATAACTCTGTTTTTTCTTTGTAACCCTTACCGAATCCCTCTCACACCACCAATAAACTACAGCCCCGTATATCGCTGTTGTCCATCCGGCCACACACTTCAAAACTGCCATCATCTCCGATGATACCAACATCATCTGTAGCTATAAAGGCGCAACTGTATATATTGGCAAGGTCTATGATGTTAAGAACGCCTTTGCCGCTTGTTTTAACTTTTAGCGGGTCTTCCTCATCCCGCACTAATACTTTCATCCAGTGCGGGCAAACAAAGCGCCCATCACCATTTGAATATGCCTGGCTAAGCAGTTCCGTCATACCATATTCTGAATGGATCTGTTGCAGGCCAAATGCCTCTTTCAACGCTGAATGCACTTCCTGCCTGGTTAACTCTTTTCTTTTCCCCTTCATACCGCCTGTTTCCATAATGATGGTACTTTTTAATGGCATGGGGTACTGTGCAGCAAAATCGAGCAGCGCATAAGTTACCCCGATAAGAATGGTTGGCTGGGCAGCCTTCTCCAGGTGTCGCAAGGTGCGGGCAAGTTTGTCAATATCATACAGGTAAAAACCACTGTCAGGCTCGCCGGATAGTTTTATCAGTTCATCCACCATCATAACAAGGGATGAATCTTTCCTTTCTAAGTAGGAGGGGAGCAAACCTAAGATACACCACTGGCCTGCCTCGCCATAGAAATGACTGAACGCCGTTAAAAAGCTTTGCTTATATAAGCTAACATCTTTTACAAAGTGCCTGCTGTTGGTGGTTTGTGTTGTGCCGCTGCTTTGAAAAATTACATCCGGCTCAAAATTTCCGCAAACAACTCTGTGTGTTTTAAAAAAGGAAATAGGCAGGAATGGGATGGATGATAGCTTTTTTATTGAAGATGGATCAACATTTAATATACTACACCAGTGCCTGTAAACGTTATTATTTGCATACTGGTACCGGAAAAGCGCAAGCGCTTTTTCTTCAAATGAAGCGGTTTCAGCAAAAATATTGTTAACAAATACAGTTTCTAACATCGGGTGATGGTTTGTTTTGTTTAAATTTGAGGCGAAAGTAATAAAGATGAAAGCAAAAATATTGATACTGTTGGTGATAGCAGGCACAGTTTTAATGGCATGTAATAAAAATAATTTTACGTCAACACCCCAGTTAACCTTTAAAGGCGTTAGCCCAACGGTATTATATCCAAATGAAAGCATTGAATTTCAGCTTAATTACACTGACAAGGAGGGGGATATTCAAAACACTATTTATGTACAAAAAATAACCCAAAACTGCGGGGCAAGCGATTTTGCGGAGGCTTATCCTATGCCCACAGATGTTCCTAAAGTTGGAGATTCAAAAGGCGAGATAGATATAACTTATTCCTACGGCCCTAATCTTGCATATCCTGCCATTAAAGAGCCGGCCTGCCAGGGGCAGAATGACACCTGTGTTTTCAGGTTTGCGTTAACCGACCTGGCCAATCATACCAGCGACACCATCACTTCCCCGCAGATCGTACTAATTCACAGATAGACCCTTGTTTAAGAAGCTTATAGCAGCTATTTTTTTTGGCAATTATTTTTACGGTATTTGCACAGTTGCTCTTTCCATCGAGGCAAGTATGCAGCAACAATACCCTCTGAATAGCATCGCCTGGTACATCTTTTTGTTTGCGGCATCCGTTTTATATTACATACAAGCTTATACAGGCGAGGCATCTGTTAACAATCCCAATAAACGTACGCAGTGGTATATCCATAACCGCAAATGGGTAAAAATAAACCAGGCGGCATTCCTCATTATTATTATTCTTGCCACAGCCTATATTTTATTTTATAATGGCAAAAACATCTTTCAAATAAAGGCATGGCAGTGGCTGGTTATAAGTGCTTTTCCTTTGGTTGCATTGTTGTATTATGGTTTTCCTTTCAAACACTATAACCTCCGCCAAACGGGCTGGCTAAAACCCTTTGTAATAGGGTTTGTTTGGGCGGGCTGTATTACTGTTTACCCGCTTATATTTTACCAGGTGCAAACCGGGCATCCCTATATAATTACAACAGTTGGTGTTCTCTTATTCATAAAAAACCTGATGTATATATCTGTACTCGGTATCTTGTTCGATATTAAAGATTACGCCTCAGACTCCAACAAACACCTTAAGACATTTGTGGTTAGGGTAGGGCTGCGTAAAACCCTTTTTTATATTATTATGCCCCTTACCATTTTGGGGTTTCTTAGCTATATACCGTTTGCAATGCTTAATCACTTCCCGCCAATACGCATTTATTTAAACAGCATTCCATTTATATTGTTATTAATGGTGGGGTATTCAATGCACGAGCGCAGGTCAATCATGTACTACCTTATCGTTATTGATGGCCTGATGCTTGTTAAGGCAATTTGTGGCATTTTAGCTATGTTATTAATTAATTAAATACTTTGCGCATATAATAAGCAAGATGACCCTCAGTGTTCTTTGTGTTGTATCTTCTTTGGGGACTCTTTGTGGTTTTGATTTCTTTTTTACCACAAAGCGCACAAAGGATGATCACAAAGAACCCGTCCGGCCAGTCATCCAGGCGAGCACAAAGTTTGTTACAAATTGTTTAGGTTTATACATGCGGATAGTCAATATTAATTAAATACTTTGCGCATTATTTATGTACCCGGCTGCGGTAACGGTATGAGGCTTTCGGGGCGTCGCACTCTTGTACTGCACCGGCACAACTGAACTTTGATAAAGAAAGAACTATGGCAAAAGAAAAAAAAGTAAAGAGCAAGTCCATCATTACAAAGGAATCATTTGAGTTTTTAAAGAACTATATCAACAACCCTTCGCCCGTTGGTTTTGAAAGCGGTGGCCAAAGGTTGTGGCTTGAATATATAAAACCCTACGTGGATACCAGTTTTACCGATCCTTATGGCACCGCCGTTGGCGTTATTAACCCAGCAGAAACTTTTAAAGTAGTGATAGAGGCCCATGCCGACGAAATTAGCTGGTTTGTAAACTATATAACCGCCGAAGGGCTTATTTACCTTAAAAGGAACGGTGGTGTTGACCACCAGGTGGCGCCCGCGAAAAGGGTACTGATCCACGGTAAAAAAGGGCCTGTAAAAGCTGTTTTTGGATGGCCTGCCATCCACACCCGTTTAAGCAACCCTGACCAAAAAGAAACCCAGCCCAAGGTAGATAACCTTTTTCTCGATTGCGGCGCCCGCAGCAAAAAGGAAATTGATGCCTTAGGTGTGCATATAGGCGCTGTTGTTACCTACGAGGAAGGGTTTGAAGAATTGGCATACGACTATTATATAGGCCGCGCATTTGATAACCGTGTTGGCGGTTTTATGATAGCCGAAGTTGCCAGGCTTTTAAAAGAACATAAAAAGAAACTGCCATTCGCGCTGTACGTGGTAAACGCCGTACAGGAAGAAATAGGTTTGCGCGGCGCGGAGATGATAGCACGCCGTATAAAACCGGATATCGCCATTATTACCGATGTTACCCACGATACCCAAACACCTATGATAAACAAGATGGTAGAAGGAGATGTTGCTTGCGGTAAAGGCCCCTCGCTGGCATACGGCCCGGCAGTGCATAACAAACTCCTTAACCTGGTGCAGGACGTGGCGGAAAAAAACAAGATTGATGTTCAGCTACGGGCATTAAGCCGCAGTACAGGCACTGATACCGATAGCTTTGCTTATGCCAACGACGGCTGCCCGTCGGTGTTGATATCTATACCGCTGCGGTATATGCATACTACTGTTGAGATGCTGCATAAAAAAGATATTGAAAGCACCATCCAGTTGATGTACGAAACCGTTTTAACCCTGACCCCACAAACCAACCTGAGCTATTTTTGACGGAGATTTGACGGAGATTTAGGTGGATATATATCGGATTTTGAGGATTTTTATTGATCGCAACTCCACTGCTCCGCACCTTTGTTGTATAATATACGCCACGAGATTATAGTGAGTTCCTAAACTCCTCCCGCTGCAAAATAATTTATTGCAAGAGCGCCGGTTATAATAAGTAATCCAAAAAACTCGCGGGTTTTTTCAATATAGGGCTTTTCGGCCTGCATGGTCTCAACAATGCTGGGGCGTTTGTATTTTACTATCCAGTCGCGCACGCCGTCTTTGGCAAAAAAGAGTATGGCGGCATAACCAAGATAAAATGCAATGGCGGCAAGATATACCATGGGGTAGTACATTTTAAAAATGGCAAGGCCGCAACAAATGGCGGCTACCATGTATATAGGCACCCACAGCCATGCATCGTTATCGTTTAAATTAACATAGGCAAAGGCTAAGAATGCCAATAGGAATATGGAGTTGAGTATGGTTAATAGCATAAACCAAATATACTAAAAAATGGGGCTAAGAGATGAAAGGGGTAAAAGAGAAATTTTTTGGGCTAAGAGATTAAAAGAGGCAAAAGGGAAGAAAAGAGAATTTCGGGCTAAGAGATGAAAAGGGGAAAAGGGAAGTTTTTGGGCTAAGAGATGAAAGAGAGAAAAGAGAAGGAGAATTTTTGGGATAAGAGATGAAAAGGGGTAAAGGGAAGAAAAGAGAGTTGGGCTAAGCTGGGTATTGAAATTTTGGTTACTGTTTTTTGCACAGTAAGACGGGGCCGGCAGACTGCGGCGAAGCTATTTGCCAAACCCATAAGCAAAGTTTATCATAAAATGCCTGGGGGCGCCGGGCCATTTGGATGCATAATTATAACCACCTGTCCAATAGACGGTGTTTGCAATATTGTAAACATTGGCGGCAATTTTAAACTTTGCATATTGATAGCTCAACCCTGCATTTACAACACAATAGCCGGGCAAGGTAAGGCCATCGGTAAGTGTGTTTCTTGCGCTCTCCTGGGAGTGGCCGGCAGATATGCCGAAGCCGCGTGCAAACCCTTTATTAAAAACATATTTTATCCAGCTTGCACTGGTGTTTTCGGGGGCGTTTTCTTTTATTTTACCTATCTCTTCAGGCACTTCACTTTTTATAACCTTTGCAATGTTGTGCGAATAGGATAATGTAACACTCAAATTAGATAATATATTCCCGTTCATTTCAGCTTCTATGCCTTTTGCCTGTTCTTCGCCGCGTTGTGTATAAAGGTCGGGATTTGAAGGGTCGTTTGCATTAACCGCCACATTTTTAAGCGTAAGCTGGTATAATGCCAGGGATGCATAAAGCTTGTTTTTTATAAGGGTTGCTTTTGCCCCCGCCTCCATCACTTCGCTGTTAATTGGTTTAAAAGGCTCATTAAAAACCTGCACAATCACAGATGCTTCGTACGGATCAAAACCTCTATTGTAGGTTGCATAAAAGCTCACATGGTCGTTTGCAGCATACACCAATCCTATTCTTGGCAGGAAAACGTTTTCGCGGGTGCTTCCGCTATCTCCTCCGCCGGAGTAATAAAATTCTTCTCTCAGGCCAAGCAGCATCTGCCATTTTTGTTTGGCAACCTGTTCCTGTACATATACGCCCTGTGTGGTATAAGCATCTTCACCATCACCGCCTCCTTCATCGCTTTGCTGGTATGTATTTACCGGCCTGTTAAAATATTGCGGGTTTTTAAGGCTGAAAGTACCCACAATGCCGCTGCCATTTCCAAATTGATCAGGCAGTTCCCCATTAAATTCATCAACATTAATGCTGTTATTTATAAAATCGTAACCGGCTACCAATTGATGTTTAAACCCGCCTGTATTAAAAGCAAATGATGCATAATTGGTTAAAGTAGTAGTAATGGTATTAAAGTTTCGGCGGGTATAATATAAATATACCGAGTCGGGTGTTATGTAGCTTTGAATACCATGCTCTGCCAACTGCTGGCTTGTAAAATAATTAAGTACCGCGCTGTTGAAAGTAATATGGTTGTTGAATTTATAGGAGAATGAGATGATGGAAGTAATATCTGTTTCATTCAAATGGTCACCCGGTTGTGTTACCATCAAACTGATGGGCGTGGATTTTAACGTATTATCATTTAGAAATCCGGGCTGGCCCCTGTCTGCAACAGTGCTGGTATGCGATATAGAGAAATCAGCATTAAGCCGAACTTTTTCATTAGGTATATAAGACAAGGATGGGGCAAATTCAAATGACTTTGCAAAGAATTGGTTACGGAACGACTCTTCATTTTCATACCCGGCATTAAACCTGTACAGTAAACTTTTTGATTTGTTTACAGGCCCGGTTACATCGGCCTGCGCGCGAAAAGTATTCCAGCTTCCGGCATATACATCGAACCCGTATTGGTTCTCGCCCAATGGTTTTTTTGTAACCATATTAATAGTGCCGCCGGGGTCGCCGTTACCATATAAAACTGAGGTAGGGCCTTTTATCACTTCAATCCTTTCTATATTAACCAGCATTGGGTTGGTAAGTGCGGTATTGTATGCGCGCAGCCCGTTGATCAAATGCGCATTATCCGCACGAAAACCTCTTATAGCGTATTCATCATAGCCTGAATATTGGTTAACGCCGGCAACATCGTCTAACGCATCTTTCAGGCGGAACTCCATTTTGTCTTTTATCAATTCTTTTGTAACTGTTGAAATGGATTGTGGAATATCCTTCAACGCGGTTTGGGTTTTAGTGCCCAAAAAGCTGTAATCGCTTTTATATGATTGTGCAATACGCCCGGTGATCTCCACGTCCTGCAGCTTCTCTACCGAATATTGCACCTGTATATCGCCGATATTCAATTCGTTTCCCCCGTTAACGCTAACCGGTATTTTATATGTTTTTATAGTTACGGAAGAAATAAGTAAAGTATCTTTTAGCGTGGGTAAACCATTAAGCTCAAAATTGCCATTTTTATCAGAAACAGTTTTTTTCCGGTAACTTTTAAGCAATAAAGTTGCATAAGGCAGCGGTTTATTATCGGGGGCAATAATACGCCCTTTAATAACTCCATTTGACGGCTGTTGAGAATAGGCGTTGAAAGAAAATGAAAAAAAACTAAGAATAATATAACAACTATTTATTCGCTTCCTCAAGACCAGCAGTTTTACTTATGGTTTAATAAAGGCAATACTACTGCAAAAATTGATTATTTTATTTGACGAAATAAATAAACTAAATGAATGAATTATTAAGGATTTTTTGGGCGAATGGGTAATAAAGAAGTTTGGGCTAAGAGGTGAAAGAGGTAAAAGGGGAAGAAAAGAAGTTTGGGCTAAGAGGCGAAAGAGGTAAAAAGGAAGAAAAGAGAGTTGGGCTAAGAGGTGAAAGAGGTAAAAAGGAAGAAAAGAGAGTTGGGCTAAGAGGCGAAAGAGGGAAAAGGGGAAGAAAAGAGAGTTGGGCTAAGAGAAGAAAGGAGGGAAAAGAGAAGGGGATCTTTTGGGTTAACCCGGTTATTGAATTTTACTTATAAAGTTTTTGCGCAGTCAGACGGGGACCGTCAGACTGCGAATATCAGACTGGGATTTTATAAACTACAACCGGATTTTTCTTAACTTTATAAAAATTTGGTAATGGCAAAAATTCTTACATCGGAATATAGCATGGATCTGATAGCCCCCCAATTAGAGGGTATGGCGGACGATGATTTTTTTATCTTTTGCCTGCAAAATAAGCACCTGAAAATTGAAAGAGAGGAAAATCATCAAATTATTTTTATGCCACCGGAAGGATTAGCAACCGCTGCAATGAACGCTGATATTTTATATGAATTAGCCAGGTGGAATAAGGAAAAAAATAAAGGCATTGCATTTGGCTCCTCTGCCGGCTTTTATTTGCCTGACACTTCAATGAGATCGCCTGACGCAGCCTGGATGAGCATGGAAAAATGGAATAACCTTGACAAAGAAGAGCGTTTAAAATTTGCGCATATTGCCCCGGAGTTTATAATAGAACTGATGTCGCCCTCTGATAATCAAAAAGATGCTAAAGCTAAAATGCAGCTATGGATTGAAAATGGAGTTTTGTTAGGCTGGCTTATTGACCCGCAGAAAAAGGAAGCTTACATATACCGGGCTGATGGTACCATTAGTAAAACAAAGGGCTTTAACAATAAGCTCAGCGGCGAAGATATTTTACCCGGCTTTATACTTGACCTTGCAGCGTTAAGGGGCTAAGAGATGAAAAGAGGAAAAATTTAGGCTAAGAGGTGAAAAGAGGGAAAAAAGAATGTATATGTTGCTCTTTCTCTCTTTTAATCTCTTAGCCCTTTTATTCTTTTAGCAACCTACGCGTGTATTTCCTGGTCGCGGAAAGCTTTTATTTCGTTGTGAGAGGCTTTAAGCATAACTTTTTGCTCAGATATCATGTCACGCAAATAACCGGGTAAATGCTCATTTTCCAGGGCGCTTGCATACGCTTTTTGGGCAGCATCTTCCCCAAATTCACAACTTTCTAATATGGCATGGCGGTTATGGCCCGTAAATGCAGCTTTTACGCCCATCCACGCCCTGTAAATGGGCCCGCTGGCTGTAGTACCGCTGGTTATATCGCCTTTTAACACCTCCATTTCTTCTCCAAGCTCCATTTTTGCGTTCCGGCTTTCATCAATCATGCTTACAAATAAAGGCCTAAGATCCGCATCTTCGTTTTTTAATTCTTTAAGGGCAGTTTCGTACCCTTTAATGCGGTCGTTGTTTATCTCAATAAGATCATTGAGTACTTCAACAACTTCAACATTTGATGTTTCCATATAATTATAGTTTAGTTACAGATGATAAACTAAATATTGTGCCATTTTGCCTGCAGGATATTTTTACATTTTATTTAATTATCTTTTAAAGAACTGTTTTTTGGTAATTTCATACTTATAATTAAAAACTATGCGTATAGCCTTTATTGGCTCCGGCAATGTGGCAACCGTATTGGGAAGGTTGCTTAAGGAAGCCGGGCATGTTATTGCAGGCGTATATAGCACCACTTTTGCCAATGCCGAAGCGCTTGCCAGGGAATTAGAAACCCCTTATTTTGGCAACCTTGATAAAATACACAGGAACGCCGACCTGTATATAGTGGCAATATCTGATGACTCCATTTTTGACATAACTAAAAACCTGCGTTTGCCGGGCAAAATAATAGTGCATACCTCCGGCGCTACACCAAAAAATGTATTAAAAAACATCTCGAATTTTTACGGTGTATTTTACCCCTTGCAGAGCCTGCGGAAGGAGGCCACGCACCAGCCTTTGATACCCATATTAATTGATGGCAGCGACAGCATTGTAAAAGAACAAATAAGGATAATTGCAGAAAGTATTTCGTTTATGGTTGAAGAGGCCAATGATGAGCAAAGGCTAAAGCTGCATTTATCAGCGGTTATCGTATCTAACTTTACCAATTACTTGTATAGCCTTGCAGATGAATATTGCACCAAAGAACGAATACCTTTTAAAATATTAGTGCCTTTAATACAGGAGGTGGCAAACAGAACAGCCTACTATTCGCCAACCGTTATGCAAACAGGCCCCGCAATTCGTGGCGATGAGCTTACGATTGAAAGGCACCTGCAATTGCTTTCGGCACACCCCGCGCTGATGAATACCTACCGGCAGTTAACTGAAAGCATCCGGCATTTTTACAAGAAATAGGGGCAAAAAAATCCCCGCCGGAGATCAGGCAGGGAGTGGTTATGAGCAAGCAACCGATCAAATCTGAAATAAACCCAATTATCAAAACTCTGCTTAGAAATTCGTTACTAAAAGTAAAATAAATATGTGATATTTTAAAATAATTAATATGTGGTAGGCTGTTAAGGGGGTATTCTGCTTATGTTTAAGTAAAAGTAGATGTTTTATATAAAACAAACAACTGTTCGTTAATATTTTTTTATCCTTTTTTGGTTACCTGCCCACAAAATGTTCCTGTGGAAGATAAAATGCCTATTTACCTTCTGAAAATCTTTTCTGCAAATTCATGTATTGCCTCTTATTTTGCACTCTATTTATAAAAATACCCCCCCCGCGACGGGAGATCAAGCATGCAGGTATGAATGTTCTTGAACTGTTTAAAAATATCACCACTTTTGTTTTTGACATGGATGGCGTGCTTACTGATGGCACCCTTTTACTAATGCCGGGGGGTATAATGGCCCGCAAAATGAATATTAAGGATGGATATGCCCTGCAGCTTGCCATAAAAAAAGGGTATAACGTGATAGTAATTTCAGGGGGAGCGTTACCGGAGGCGGAAGAAAGGCTGCGTAAATTGGGGGTGAGGCATGTATTTATGAGCTGCCAGGATAAAAAGGCCACCCTGCAGGATTTTCTGTCAGCAAATAGCCTACGGTGGGAGGAAGTGCTGTTTATGGGAGATGATATGCCGGACTACGAAGCGATGAAATTAACAGGCTTGCCCTGCTGCCCGCTGGATGCTGTAATGGAAATAAGGCAGGTATCGCAATACATTTCCCCGTTAAAAGGCGGGGAAGGGTGCGTCAGGGATGTGATTGAAAAATTACTAAAGCTGCGCGGCGACTGGGCCGTTGATCCCTTAATTAAAGCCCAATAACCAGCTTGTTATTAAATTGTTGATTTTACTTTATAATTTGTGCAACAAAATTACCCTGTTTGAAATTAGTTTCTGCTTTCATGCGCTTAGTACGTTGGCCTAACCTTGTGTTCATAGCACTTACCCAGCTTTTATTTGTGTATTGTGTTATAATGCCGGTTTATTCAAATGCAGGAGCTATCCCGGTTATTTACGGGTGGAACTTTGTACTGCTTTGTTTATCCTCCGTATTAATTGCGGCCGCAGGATACATTATTAATGATTATTTTGACCTGGATATTGACAGGGTTAACAAGCCCGATAAACTGGTGGTAGATAAAATAATACACCGCCGGTGGACCATTATCTGGCATCTTATATTAAGCATTGCGGGTATTGCTATTGGGTTTTACTTAGACATTACTACCAAAATATTTTTGCTGGGGGTATGTAATTTTATTTGTGTTATGCTGCTTTTTATTTATTCCATTTCATTCAAAAAAAAGTTACTGATAGGTAACATAATTATATCATTACTTACCGCCTGGGTTATATTGGTGGTTGCCTGGTGCGAAAACAATAACCTTATTAATGGGCACAATAATTTAAGGGTAGATAAAATATTGCGGGAAACATTTTTATACGCGGGGTTTGCCTTTATTATTTCGCTTATACGCGAAGTGGTAAAAGATATGGAAGACATTGAGGGCGACAGGCGGTATGGTTGCAAAACAATGCCTATAGTTTGGGGTATTAATGCCACCAAAGTATTTGTAGCCGTATGGCTTATCGTTCTAATAGCGGTGCTGATAATAGTGCAATTGTATGCTGTAAGTTTAAAATGGTGGCTAAGTATTATTTATTGTTTGATACTTATAATTGCGCCCCTGTTATATATTTTTCAAAAGCTTTTTACTGCAAGAACAAGTAAAGATTTTCATTCACTTAGCTCTCTTATAAAGCTGGTGATGTTTACGGGTATTTTGTCAATGTTCTTCTTCAAGTATTATGCGCAATATGTATAACGGTGTGTCTTGTTTTTATATTTTTGGACATTTAATTTTCTATGCAAAAAATAATACTTGCCTCGCAATCGCCGCGCAGGAAACAATTGCTTGAGTGGGCGGAAATTCCGTTTGATATACTTGTAAAAGATACAGACGAGAGTTACCCTTCAGAAATATTTATTGAAGATGTGCCGGTACACATCGCGCGTAATAAGGCTTTTGCCATAAGCAGTTTAATAAAAGACGCAGGTAAAAGGCCGGTAGTACTTGCAGCAGATACAATAGTGGTACTGGATGATAAAATTATTGGCAAGCCTGCAAACAGGGACGATGCCGTTGCCATTCTGCAGGCGTTATCAGGCAAGGTACACAGGGTAATTACGGGCGTAGTAATAATACATTCAAAAGGAGAGGTTGCATTTGCTGATATTACAAAAGTTTCTTTTCATGCCCTTTCAAAAAAGCAGATTGAATTTTATGTTGATAAATACAAACCCTATGATAAGGCCGGCGCTTATGCCATACAGGAATGGATAGGGGTGGTGGGTATAAAAAGCATTAACGGCGATTTTTACAATGTAATGGGCTTGCCTGTTAGCAGGGTTGTGAAGGAATTGGAGAAAATAGAAAATAGTTTGTAATTTGTACCTTATGACCGAACGTTTGCTGCAGTTCATCTGGCAGTTTCAATACTTTAATAAACAAGCTCTTGTTGCAGCAGATGGGTCTGTTCTTCAAATACTGCACCCCGGTTCGCTTAATACCAACCAAGGGCCCGATTTTTCGCAAGCAAAAATTAAAATAGCCAATACAGTTTGGGCAGGCAATATTGAATTACATGTAAAAGCATCTGACTGGAATGTTCATCAACATTCAAGTGATAAAAATTATTCCAATATAATATTGCATGTAGTGTGGCAGAATGATGAAGCGATTAAACACACAAATGGGCAGGAAATTGTTACGCTTGAACTGCAGCCTTATGTGCCTGTTATAATGTTACAGAAATACGACCAGTTGATGCAATCGCAGGGGTTTATTCCATGTGAGAGCTATTTGCCAGTTTTATCGGGCATTGCCTGGTTTTCGTGGAAGGAGAGATTGGCCATTGAACGGCTAATGCGAAAAGCAAAAGATGTGCTGGCATTATATGATGAGTCAAATAACCATTGGGAAGAAGTTTTCTGGTGGATGCTGGCAAAAAATTTTGGCATCCCTGTAAATGCAGATGTTTTTCTTAGAGTAGCACGGAGTGTTTCTATCAATATTCTCGCGAAACATAAAAATCAACTGCACCAACTGGAAGCTTTATTGCTTGGGCAGGCAGGATTGCTTAACGGCGATTTTACCGAAGATTATCCAATAATGCTGCAAAAGGAATACCGTTTTCTTAGTAAAAAATATTCCCTGCAACCGGTAAATCAGCAGCCTGCATTTTTGCGTATGCGGCCTGCCAATTTTCCAACGGTAAGGCTTGCGCAACTGGCTATGATCATCCATCAGTCATCCCATTTATTTTCACGGATGAAAGAAGCATCAAATGTTGCCGAATTGCAATCTTTATTAAATGTTACCGCAAACGATTACTGGCATTATCATTACAAGCTTGACGAGGCTTCAGATTACAGCCCCAAAAAGCTTGGCAAACAAATGGTAAATAATATCATCATCAATACAGTCATCCCTGTTCTTTTTGCGTAT
>JABDFW010000006.1:7421-71193 GCA_013286305.1 Bacteroidota bacterium | reverse complement strand
GGTAAAAGAAAGCAATGCTTTCGACACCTTTATACCGGAAGATTTTGATGAGGAACAAAAGATGGTGATGGAAATGTGTGCGCAGTTTCTTGATACGGAAGTGTTGCCGGTTATTGACCGTATTGATAAGCTTGAAAAAGGCCTTATGCCATCCCTGCTTGAAAAAGCGGGTGAACAGGGTTTGCTTTCCACAGTGCTGCCGGAGCAATATGGCGGCCTTGGTAAGGATTTTGTTACTTCTACCATTGTAAATGAAGGCTTAGGCGGAGGTTATTCATTTTCGGTTGCAGTTGCCGCCCATACAGGCATTGGCACCCTGCCTATACTCTATTTTGGAACAGATGAACAAAAGCAAAAGTATATTCCAAAGCTGGCAACAGGCGAATGGAAAGGTTCTTATGGATTAACTGAACCCAACAGCGGAAGCGATGCGCTGGGCGCGAAAACAACAGCAAAGCTTAGTGATGATGGGAAATATTATTTATTGAACGGGCAAAAATGCTGGATAACTAACGGCGGCTTTGCAGATATATACACTGTTTTCGCAAAAATTGACGGCGATAAGTTTACAGCCTTTATAATTGAGCGAGGATATGAAGGTTTTACACAAGGCCCTGAAGAACATAAGATGGGCATTAAAGGGTCATCTACCGTGCAGTTGTATTTCCAGGATTGTAAAGTGCCGGTTGAAAATGTGCTCGGAGAAATTGGCAAAGGCCACATCATTGCATTTAATATTTTAAATATTGGCCGCCTTAAATTGTGCGCTGCCGCTTTGGGCGCCAGCAAACGCGCTACTACTGCCACCGTGCAGTATGCCATAGCCCGCGAACAGTTTAAAACTTCCATTGCAAATTTTGGCGCTATAAAACATAAGCTTGCTGAAATGGCCATACGCATTTGGGTGGGCGAAAGCGGTGTGTATCGTACCGCAAAATGGATAAATGATAAGGAAGAAGAAATGCAGGCTGCAGGCTTACCGGTTGAAAAAGCTTTGTTGGGCGCGGCGGAAGAATACGCGATTGAATGTGCTATTTTAAAAGTTTTCGGCAGCGAGGTGCTAAATTTTGTGGTGGATGAAGGCGTACAGGTGCATGGCGGCAATGGCTTTAGTGATGAATACCTTATTTCAAAAGCGTACAGGGATGCACGCATAAACCGCATTTTTGAAGGCACCAACGAAATAAACCGTTTATTAACGCTGGATATGACCTTAAAAAGAGCCATGAAAGGTAAGCTCGATCTTATGGGCCCTGCAATGGCAGTTAGCAAAGAATTGATGAGCATTCCTGATTTTGGCAGTGATGATGACACCCCATTTGCCAAAGAGAAAAAATACATCATCAACTTTAAAAAAGCTGTATTAATGGTAGCGGGGGCTGCCGTGCAAAAGCTGATGATGAAGCTGGATAAAGAGCAGGAGGTGTTGATGAATATTGCGGATATGGCTATTGAAACCTTTCATACTGAAAGCGCTCTTCTCAGGGTAATGAAATTGGCTGATAAAAATGGCGAAGCAGCAACTGCCCTGCATATTGATATGATGCGCACCTATTTATATGATGCAGCAGACCGCATAAATAAGGCGGGCAAAGATGCGCTGAACAGTTTTGCCGACGGCGATGAACTGCGCATGATGCATATTGGCCTGAAGCGCTTTACCAAAGTAGAGCCACTTAATACTAAAGATTCACGGAGAAGGATCTCTGAAAAACTGGTAGCGGAGGGAAAGTATTGTTTCTAATACAATAAACCCCTCTCCATGGACTAACCATCTGTAGGGCAAATAATCAGGGAGGCTATTAACCACTTCAACAGAGAGGCCTATTATTCAGAAATCAAGCAATATATCCACAAAATGTAGGGAAGATGGTAAGATCACTACCTCAATACATCTACAAATATACCTCAATTAATAAGTTTCTCTTCGAAACACTAATTCGAGGTGAGCTTTGGTTTAATCCCCCGGCTCATTTCAACGATCCATTTGATTCTTTCTTACCAATCGACTTTGCCATTGAAACTTACAAAAAAATAGAATTTAGGGAACCGAATCGAGAATTAACAAAAGAAGAACAATCAAAAACTGTACGTCCGATAATATTTCGCAACGAGCTCGAACAGCTCAGAAATGAGATGGGAGTATCTTGCTTTTCAACAGTGCACGATAACCTAATAATGTGGTCACATTATGGTGACAAGCACAAAGGGTTAATCTTAAAATTTGATGTCGCCGAACTGCAAAAGTTTTTTTCTAATATAAGTTATGTGACCTATACTAATAAAATTAAGCCTGTAAACTACGAAAGACCAGCCAATGAAATTATTGACAAACTTTTAACCAGAAAATCAACTCACTGGAAATCCGAAAGAGAAATCAGAATAATAGTTAAGAAAAACGGTCCTTTCAGTTTCCCCAAATCGGCACTTATAGAACTAATTTTTGGCCTTAAATGTGATACCCACCAAACAACAGACATCATGCACTTAATTCAAAAATTCGGTTATCCAAATACCTCATTCTCGCAATTTCAACCGGAGAATTATGAATACAAACTTAAAAAAGCTCTTGTAACCTGGTCCAATGACTTCAAAGCATACAAAGCACATGGCGACAAAGGACAGGATGAAATGCTTCAGATACTGGGTATTCCGGCAATGAATCGCTAATAAGAACCCCTGAATTTTGAACACAAAACCTAAAACAAAGAACCTAAGAATGTAAATGCCGGGCTGCCATGCCTTCGAAGGAAGGCATCTCAACAGTGAACGCATTTGTTGAGATAATATCTTTTTAAGAATTTTTAAGTGGCATGCTTTTTAAACTCAAGAGATGCCTTGCTTTGAAGTTCGTCTTCGTTTGACTTTTCACATTTGACTTTTCACTTTTCCCTGTTTACCTTTGCAGGCTAATCTTCAAAAAAACAACGTTATGCCGGGATTTGAATTATTTGGCGATGAAGAAAGAAAAGAAGTGAATGACGTGCTGGAAACAGGCATATTGATGCGCTACGGATTTGACGGGCCACGCAAAGGAATATGGAAAGCACAGGAATTGGAAAAAGTGATCACAGAAACTTTTGGGAGCAAATATGCGCAATTAGTATCCAGCGGAACGGCTGCGTTAACTACAGCCCTTGCAGCTTTAGGTGTTGGCGCGGGTGATGAGGTTATCATGCCTTCGTTCACCTTTGTTGCAAGCTTCGAAGCCGTGTTAAGCGTAGGCGCCGTGCCCGTTATTGTTGATATAGATGAATCTCTTACCCTCAAGCCTGAAGCTGTGCGTAAGGCCATTACCCCAAAAACAAGGTGCATAATGCCGGTGCACATGTGCGGCAGTATGGCAAACCTTGACGCATTAACGCAAATATGCAATGAACATAAACTGTTTTTACTGGAAGATGCCTGCCAGAGTATTGGCGCATCTTACAAAGGCAGGGCATTAGGCACTATAGGCCATGCGGGGGCCTTTTCTTTTGATTTTGTAAAAACCATTACCTGCGCTGAAGGTGGTGCAGTTTTAACCAATAGTGAAGACATTTATGATAAATGTGACGGGTATTCCGACCATGGCCACGATCACATGGGTGTTGACCGTGGCGCTGACCTGCATCCTTTTATCGGTTATAATTTTCGCATCAGTGAGCTGCACGCTGCGGTGGGGCTGGCGCAAATTAGAAAACTGGATACATTTCTATCTATCCAGAAAAAAAACCACACCATCCTAAAGAACATTTTATTGCAAGTGCCTGAAATTTCCTTCCGTGTAATACTAGATGAAAATGGCGACAGTTGTACTTTTCTCAGTTGGTTTTTACCTACTGAAGAAATTACCCGCGAAGTTGTAAGCGAATTAAAAGCCCGTAATATTTATGCAGGTAACTTTTATTGGTACGATAATAACTGGCATTATATACGCAGGTGGCAGCATTTAAAAAATGCTAATGCCCTGGGGGCATTAAACAATGCACAAACAGCAGCTTTAAGCAGACTGAATGACACTGACTTTTCAGCAAGCGATGCTATTATGGGCCGCTGTATTTCCACCTTAATTAATTTATCCTCAACCGAAGAACAATTACAGGAAAAAGGAAATAAAATAGTAGCTGTTGTACGGGAAGTTTTAGAAAAGAAGCTCGCTGTAGTGTAAAGGAGGTTCAAATTAAAATTGCCCCGCGCCTTTAGGGCGGGGATTGAATAAACACTAGAATTATCGGGCTTTAGCCCATTTCATATCCGTACAGGAAAAGTAAAAAATAAAAACTAAGCATGTTTCGAATAGTTGGGCAGAGCCGTTAGTTATTCTTTAATATAATTTATCCCCGCACTGAAGATCCGGAGCAATTCACTCCATTTCATAAATATTTGTAAAAGCCCATTTTGTTATTTGTTTTATTTAAAAACAGCGGTAGATTTATGGTGTTAAATCACAAATCAACTATAACCTTTATGGAATTCGGATAAGTGCCTCTCCCCGGATAATTTCCCTGCAATTTTTACATTATAATCTACATTGCTATATTTACACGCAGTAAACCGTCAAATCTGCTGTCGGGTTGTTGTAAACAGCCAGGTAAGTGATTGAAACTGATTGTAAATAGCACATGAAAATATTGATAATAGTAACCTTATTACTTTTTATATGCATTAAAGCCTTATGCGGCCTTGATGAAAATGAGGTGTACTGTTATATAAAAAAGGCAGGCATTAAAAACCCTGAAATAGTTTTAAAACAGGCCATTTATGAAAGTGGCCATTTTAAATCGGCAAACTGCGTTAAAAAAAATAACCTGTTTGGCTTTAGAAGCCGCATAATATACAAGTCGTTTGAAACATGGCAAGACTGTGTTGATTATTATAAAAGATGGCAGGATAAGCATTACACAAATGATAAAGAAGATTATTATCATTTTTTGCAGCGGATCAATTACAGCGGATATAAAGATTTCAGTTATTCAAGTCAAGTTCAAAAAGTAAAAATACAAGCCCCTCTCAATTGTGCTGAAGATGAAAAATAAGATAACCCACCCTGTTTTAATTATTTGGTTTGCTATTGTAATGCTTTTATTGTTGTCGTCGGTTAAGCTCCCGATAATCCCTTACCTCAACAGTTATAGAAATATTGACCTGTTAAAGGATATTAAACCTTCTGATAAAAAACCTGTTATTGCAGCCAGGGCAAAGATGCCTGCTGCTGATATTAAAACTATTGCACCGGGTAGTAATGTTATCGACAGCTCTTTGATAGCTGATTATGCAGATGATACACTTATTATGATGAAGGCTTTTTATAAAAAATTGAATAGCCTTAAAACAGCCAAAGGCAAAGTGCGTATAGCATACTTTGGGGATTCTTTTATAGAAGGTGACTATATAACCGGTGAGCTAAGAAATAAATTGCAGCAAATATATGGTGGCAACGGTATTGGCTTTGTACCTGTACAATCTATAGTTGCAGATGATTATGTTTCCATAAAGTTTAATAACAATACATCCTGGACAGATTACAATTTTCACGATAACCCGCAAAAATACTCTTTGGGCCTTATGGGGCACGTGTTTTACTCAAAGGGCGATTCCTGGTGCCAATACTCATCATTGAATAAAAAATTTGAATGCATAAATTTATATACCGGTAAAACACCTGATAGCTCCGCCACAATTGCACTTGAGAAAGACGGGCAAAAAAAAGATATTGTTGTTAATAACGACGGAATTATAAATCAGACAATACTAAACTGCGGAACACCGGTTAACAGGTTTAAACTAAGTTGTGCGAATACAAGCCTGCCTTTATATGGTATAAGCATTGAAGACAGTGCGGGTGTGTATGTTGATAATTATGGGTTTAGGGGCAATACCGGTTTGTTGTCGTTACAAATACCTGATGATGTTATGAAGGAGTTTAATACTTACTTTAAGTACGACCTCATTATTATACATTATGGGTTGAATGTAATTGAGCATGGCCAAACCAATTATGAATGGTTTAACCGCACGATGTGTAAACTTATAAATAAAGTAAAAAGCGATTACCCGGGCGTACCCATTCTTCTTATAAGCGCAAGTGATGTTGCCTATAATGAGAAAGGGACTTATATAACCGACCCCGGCGTACCCCTGCTGGTAAAACAGCAAAATGAAATTGCGCAAAAAAATAAAGTAGCGTTTTGGAATTTATACTATTCAATGGGTGGCGAAAATACCATTGCAAATTGGGTAGAAGGCGACACGGTGTATGCCTACAAGGATTATATGCATGTTAACGAACGTGGCGCAGACAAAGTGGCCGGAATATTTTTAAATAAATTATTACAACCCCGTAAAAATTAAGCTTTAAAAAAAATAGTTTTTCTTCCTGTAACTCTTCCCAGCTATGAAAATAGACCCTCATAAGTTTTTCGACATATTAAAGTACGACAGTAAAGACCCGTTACTTTTCAACAGCTCTTTTTTCCTTATTTTCTTCGGGCTGTTTCTTTTAATTTACCTCGCATTGTATAAATTTAATACAGTAAGAATTTATTTTTTGACCATTTTCTCTTTATACTTTTTTCATAAAGCATCCGGTTGGTATGTAGTTTTTATTTTGCTTGCCGCTATTTTCACTTATACCATCAGCCCTTATATATACACCGAAACCAATAAAAATAAGAAGAAGCTTTTGGTGACAATAAGCATTCTCGTTAACCTGCTTTTCCTGGGTTATTTTAAATACACCAACTTTTTTATAGATATTCTAAACGATGTTTCATCACTTAAGGTTAACCCGTTGAAACTTGTGTTGCCTATAGGCATTTCGTTTTATACATTCGAAAACCTAAGCTACACACTTGATGTTTATTGGGGTAAGTTTAAACCGGTAAACCGGTTTATTGATTATTTATTTTTCCTTTCGTTTTTCCCAAAATTAATGATGGGGCCTATTGTAAGGGCGTCGGACTTTATACCTCAAATCAATAAAGAGCCGTTTATAAATAACAGCCAGCTTAGCGAAGGCTTATATCTTATATGTTCGGGCATTATCAAGAAAATGGTGATAAGCGATTATATAAACGCCAATTTTGTAATGTACATTTTTGACGACCCCGGCAAGCATACCGGTATTGAATGCCTGTTTGCCATATATGGGTACGCGATGGTTATTTATTGCGATTTTTCAGGATATTCCGATATGGCGCGCGGCATAGCTAAATGGATAGGGTTTGATATTAATATAAATTTTCTTTCGCCTTACCAGTCATCTACTATTACTGAGTTTTGGCGGCGCTGGCATATATCTCTGTCATCCTGGCTTAAAGATTATTTATATATTCCGTTGGGTGGCAGCAGGAAAGGTAAATTTAATACGTATAAAAACCTGTTCATCACCATGCTGGTGGGCGGTTTTTGGCACGGCGCAAGCTGGAACTTTATTTTTTGGGGCGGCCTGCATGGCATAGCATTGGCGCTTGATAAATGGCGCATAGCCACATTTAAAAAATTGCGGTCACCATTCAGGCTGCCTAATGGCTTAAGAAAAGCCATTGGCATAATTATCACTTTTCATTTCGTTTGCTTGTGCTGGATATTCTTTCATTGTAAAACGTTTCATGATAGCTGGGTGTTTATTGACCGTATATTATTCAACTTCAGGCCGGATGTTGCAGGCGCTTTATTTGCACAATATAAAAATGTGTTCATCGTGCTTATTATCGCTTTTGCATTACACAGTATTCCTGTAAAAACAGAGAGCAGGTTTCAGCTAAGTATTGCAAAATGGCCGTTAATGGTTATGGTCTCTTATTTCCTGTTTTGTCTTTATATTGCAATAGAACTTAAACAGGCGCAGGCAATAAGGCCGGTGTATTTGCAGTTTTAAGCGAAAAGACGGATTTACAAAAAGTGGCTATAAAATTTTTGCCTTATGTAAGTGTTTTTTTTGACACCTGGCACGTTTCATGTTACATTTGTGTATGATTGTGAGTTTTCGTCATAAAGGATTGAAACTATACTATGAAAAAGGCGATGCTTCCCGGTTGCAACCACAGCATGTAAGCAAAATAAGGCTGATCCTTACCCGCCTTGATGCAGCAACAATGCCGGAAATGATGCAGGTGCCAGGCTATAACCTTCATCCCCTTACCGGTAACTTAAAAGGATTTTGGTCGGTTAAGGTAAGCGGAAATTATCGTATTATTTTCCGTTTTGATAATGAAAACGCACATGATGTAGATTATTTAGATTATCATTAAAAGGAGGAGATAATGGCTATGTATGACCCCGCCCATCCAGGCGAATTGATTCGCGAAACTCTTGAAGGGATACGTGAGGAGACAGGAGAAAAATTGACAATTGAAACAGTGGCCAACGGATTGGGCACTACCCGTAAAACAATATCGGCTATTATTAACGGCAAGCAGGGAGTGTCGCCGGAAATGGCTTTAAAGCTTGGAAAGGCGTTTAACAATACAGCCGAGTTTTGGATGCGTGTGCAGGAAAACTATGATCTTGCCCAAGCGCGAAAGAAGATTGATATGAGAAGCATTCGCGTATTTTGGAAATCAGGCAAATCTTCTTTGTCAAAGATGGTATAGGGTTAAAAAAGGCGGCTTTTATTAGGATAAAAATTAGAAATTAAGAGCATACAGTTTGAGTTGGGCCAATCACTATATTGAAAAATTAAAGCTCGGTGAAACAGTGCAGTTCAGGCCACGGGGTAATTCGATGAAAGGTAAAATATCCTCTGGGCAACTGGTAACAATAGAGCCGGTTGCTGAAAAGGAACTGCAAAAAGATGATATTGTTCTTTGCAAGGTAAATGGCTCGCAATACCTGCATTTAATAAAGGCCATACAGGGAAACAGGTACCAGATAGGGAACAATACAGGTAGGACCAATGGCTGGATAACTAAAAACACTATTTATGGAATATGTACAAAAGTTGAAAATTAGATTTTTTTTCTAAACATCCCGCCTGCCTGATATCCCTATAGTAATTTTCAATTTATTATCTTTATGAAAAATATTTAAACACCATGGTTACCGATAGCCGTAAATTACATATTATTGAGGCGGTTCTCAATACAGACGATGAAAAGATATTCTTAGAATTTGAGGACATAATAAACCAATCAAAAAAAGCAGAAAAGAAATTTTCAGCTTATGATTTTGCCGGAATCATTAGTAAGGAAGATGGGGAACTGATGGAAAAAGCGATTGAAGAAGGTTGCGAGAAAATTCATCCAGATGATTGGAAATAGATATTTACTTGATACCAATATTATTTCCGCGTGGTTGAAGAATGATATTAAAATTGCGGAAAAAATTGAAAATTCCTCTAAAATATTTATACCTGTTACGGTATTGGGCGAAATGTATTATGGGGCACAATATTCCACAAAAGTTCATGAGAATATCGAGAGCATTTCAAAACTTGTCCAGCATTACGATGTGTTGTTAATTACTGAAAATACATGTAAGCATTACGGTTTGATAAAAGCTTCTCTTCGGCGTAAAGGTAAACCTATACCTGAAAATGATATTTGGATTGCTTCTATAGCTACAGAGCATGATTTAATTTTAGTTTCGCGGGACGATCATTTTTTGGAGATAGAAGAAATTACATTGGAAAATTGGTAATCCTTGCCTTCATTCGGATATTCCCCCTTTTTTCATTTCTTTTTCATTCCCCGAAATTAACTCTCCGATACCTTTACCGAATAAAGCTCCAAAGCGAAATCTTTTATATTGCCAACATTAGGCGGCCACTGGATACTCTTCCTGTTTCTTTCTCTTTAATGCGAGTGCGCTTATCAGCGAAACGATCAATCCCACAGGTACAATTTCTGCATAGGTAAGAAGGGCAATAAACAGCGGATTTTTGTACATTTCGCTTAAACTGGCCATCTCTGCTGTTTTTTTCGCTATCTCTGCCTGGCTGGCACCCGAAGCTTTAAGGTTTTCCAATACATGGGCCCCATACTTTTCTGCAAAATCCGGGACGAAAAAATAATAGTCAATCATCCAAACAAGCACGTAAATGGTGGACGCTACCAGGGTTATATACAACCCCACCCGGAATGCTTTTCCAAAAGAAATGCCTCCGCCGTTATATTTATCTCTTGTGATCCTGGTGCCCACGAAGATGAACGAGAAAGCAAGTATCATCAGGGTGTACCCGTAGAGCATCCCGTTCTTAAAATTTCCATCGCCCCCTTTACCCAATATCATCAGGCCGATAAATAAGGAAGTGCTGATGAGCCCGGCAATTAAACCGCAAATAAGTATGGTCTTTCTCATTTTTTTGTTTTTTGGTGAATGACGGCTATAAAATTCAAATCTTCCGGCCAATTTGGGCTCATACTTTCGGGTGATTTTCATCCACAACATAAAATTTCACTCAAAAGATTGAGCAAGTCAGGCAAGGATACCCAGCCTTTTTCCTTTTTCAATGGCCTGTGTTCTTCTTTTCACATCCAATTTTTCAAAAAGATTCGAAGAATGGGTTTTGATGGTATTTAGAGACACAAATAAACGTTCGGCAATTTCCTGGTTACTAAGCCCTTCAGACATTAGTGCTAATACTTCCCACTCCCGTTTGCTTATGCCAAATTTCAACAATGTTTTTTCATCCGGCATAATACCTGCGGCCGGTTTTGTAATGTACACTTCCTTTTCAACAATAACAGTGTTGGTTTTTGGTTTGGTTAACTTTACTGCCAGCCATATACCCAGGCAGGTAAAGATGAGGGCAATAGCGCCGATATATATTTCAAAGGCATGATCTATGATCACAAAGCGAAACTCCAGCCATTTCAGCAACAACAATATCCCCGCAAGCGATGCGCCGTACAAGATGACTAATTTATTTTTAGAAAAAGGATTGCGCATGATACCCGGCAGCTATTTACCGAAAAGATAAATATATTCCGGCAATTCTTGCGGCCTGGTATTAACAATGATATTATAATTACCTGCGGGGCTAAATATTTCGGTTAAGCAGAAAGCTTTATATTTTTTGGAATGAAATTGTGCCAGCCCCGGTTAGTTCGGTGGCGCCGGATTTGCTCCAGGCGGAGGGATTAAACCAATCGTTAACTACGCCCTGTTCTTCGGCCTCAAAACCTTTAAATAAGTATTCGTTGGATGCCGGATTGTACACATAATCTTTCATCCACTCCCTGAAATGTAACGCAGTCGATTCAATCGAATCCATAATAAACTCAATGTCTATATTGGAGATAGTTGGATGCACAGATAACCTGACCCACCCCGGTTTGCACAACAGGTCTCCTGCGCGGATGGAATGCAATATTTCGTAAGACGTAGCTTCATCAACCCGCAACAACTTGTGCCCATAAGTGCCTGCACAGGAGCAGCCGCCCCTTGTTTGAATGCCAAACCGGTCATTCAGCAGTTTTACGATCAAATTATAATGCGCCCCCTTTACAATAAACGCAATTACGCCCAGCCTCTTTTTTATATGCCCTTCCAATATCTCAACCTGTTTTATTTTTGAGAACCTGTTAAAAACGATCTGCAATATTTCTTCTTCGCGCTTTAGTATATTTTCAACACCCATTTCCTCTTTTAATCTTATACACATTGCTGCTTTTATGCCCTGCAAAAATGGAGGGGTGCCGCCATCTTCCCGCTGCTCTATGTTTGTAATATATTCATGAACCTTCCACGGGTTGCTATACACCACGGTACCTCCGCCCGGCTGGTCGGGCACTGTATTATTATACATTTTTTTATTAAAGATCAAAACACCCGGCGTGCCCGGCCCACCCAAAAATTTGTGAGGTGAAAAATAAATAGCATCTAAATGCGCGCCCTTTTCTTTGGGGTGCATATTGATGTTAATATATGGGGCAGAACAGGCAAGGTCAACAAAACATAACCCGCCATATTCGTGTACCAGTTTTGCAATTTCGTGATAGGGTGTTTGAATGCCTGTAACATTTGAGCAGGCAGTAACCGCAGCTATTTTAGTTTTGTGGTGTTTATATTGCTCTAATAAATTTCGGAAGTATTCCAGGTCAACATTCCCATTTTCACCGCACTTAATTATTTCAACAGTTGCAACGGTTTCAAGCCAGGATAGCTGGTTGCTGTGGTGCTCCATTTCGGTTACAAAAACAACAGGCTTTAGCAACTCTTCAAGGGGTTCCGTTTTAACGTAATCCATCATTCGCCCCGGCATTCTCAACCCCAATATCCTTTGCAGTTTATTTATAGCATGTGTAGTTCCGCTGCCGCAAAAGATCAATACATCATCGCTGTTTGCATTAACATGTTGTTTAATGATAATCTTAGCCTCCTCATAAGCTTTGCTCATTAATGTACCTGTAATGGTAGTTTCAGTATGTGTATTGGCTACAAAGGGCATTATTTTATTTTGCAAATATTCTTCAATGGGTTCATAAGCCCTGCCGCTTGCGGTCCAGTCTGCATAAATGATCTCTTTCTTTCCAAAAGGTGATTCAAAAGTTTGTTGATGGCCGATTATGTTCTTCCGGAATTTAGAGAAGAAATTTTCCAATGCGCTTTTTTTGTATGTGCATAGCATTGCTTCCCCATCATCTTTAACGATCTCAAGTTCCGGAAGTAATTTTATATGCAATGCAGAAGTCATAATGTTTGTTGCGTGTTGTACAAATGTGCCATAAGAATCCGCCGTCCGTGCCTGGCACAGACTAACCCGTATGTATCCGAAATGTTTAGCCTTTCTTTTATTTAGTTTGTGCAGTATTGGTGAACATACCAAACAGGTCATAAGGTTTTTTACTGAACTGATTGTTAAAGAGATAGCCGGCAATAAACATGCACGAGATAAACATTACAACAATAAGAAACTGAACCGGCGATGTTTTTTGAATATCCTGTTTTGATTTTACATCACAAACTTCGCCGGGGCAATACTGCGCCTTTTCGCCATAGATCATTGCATACACTTTGCACCCCAAACAAATGCCAAAAGCAGACTCAAAAAACAAGAATATCAGGCAAACTAAGCAGGTAAGGCCTGTTATTGGGCTGTATGAATTAACCACCACCATAAAAATGAACATAATGCCTGACAGTGCTACGCCAATGATCCATGAAAACTTTTTTTGCTGCGCACCAACATATTCAGGCACCTGGTTACTAACTATTAAACGCGCCACTATTAATGACGGAGAAAATTTTGGGCTGATAAATACCCGTATAATAAAATCGGCAAAGAATATTGTTATAACATATTTTGCCATTACAAAATCATTGTTAAACAGGATGAGCATCAGGGAGGTGAATGTGGCTAAGAACAGTATGCCCGCGGCAGCCCTTATTTCCCTTTCATTTAAAACGGGAATATTGTAGCCTGGTACATCTTCCCCAAATTTTATTGTGTTACCCATATTACAATTTTTTAGCGATTTATAAGTTGATCTAAAAACCCCTTCTTTGTTTTTACATAATAAAAGTAGATGAGGTTTATGCGATACAGAAATTTATGTGATAACCGTTAACATATTCTACGCAACTATACCATTTTCCATGAAAACCATTAAGGCATACAACAATACGCTGATAGCGTGTGCCTTATAAAGTTCAGCAATTAAATACAACTATAGTAAAACAGGCAGCAAAAAAAGTTTATTTGATATAATGCATCAGTAGCAGGATAGCTGTATCATTTTTCGTGAAAACCTGCATCCGGCTCAAACGGATATTTCCGGTTGTCACAGTAATGAAATATATTTATCTTACTAAAAAGTCCCGGCAGGGCAATGTTTTGAAACGATATACCATTTATTTACTTTTTATACTCGCATATATCGGGGCGCTGGTGATTGAGAAACCCGACTTTTCAAACAACGCCAATTGCATGGCCAACTTGCCCAAATTGCTGGTGCATTTTACGCTGTTTTTGTTTATGATATTAGCCAACAACTTGTTTTTAATACCTTACCTGCTGGAAAAGAAACGGTTTCGCATGTACATTGCCGGCCTCATTACTTTAATTGTATTGTACACATATTTTACCGGCAAGTATAGCCAATATATTCATGGTGCTATTTTTCACAGCAAGGCCGAAGGCCCGGGCGCCGGTTTCCTGGAAAATTTTATTTACGCACTCTGCTGTACCGTTATTTCATCAATGTTGTATATAACGCAAAAATGGTCGGAGCAACGGGAGCAGGTTAAGAACATACAGATAAACCAGTTGCAAACGGAACTGAAATACCTGCGCTCGCAGATAAACCCCCATTTCCTGTTTAATGGCCTGAATACTGTTTATGGTTATATTGATATGAACAACAGCCAGGCGCGTGATACCATGGTGCAGTTCTCAGACCTGCTGCGGTACAACCTGTACGAGGCAGATGTGGATATGATAGAGTTGGAAAAAGAAATAAAGTACCTGCAAAACTATGTAGCCCTGCAAAAAGCCCGCAGCAACGATAATATGAAAGTAGCCCTGAAGGTGAACTATAAAAACGGGGCTGTTAAAATAGCGCCCCTGATATTCATGGCTTTTGTGGAGAATGCTTTTAAGTATGCGTCAAGGGGTGACAATGCCATTAATACCATTGCCATAGAGTTGAATGAGAAAGATGGCCGCATTGATTTTACCTGCGATAACACGTATGATGAAGCGGAAGCTGCATCGGGCGGCATTGGCCTTAATAACGCGGTTAGGCGGCTGGAACTTTTATATAAAGACCATTACAAGCTTGATATTAAAAAGGAACACAGCATTTATCATGTTCACCTAACCATTACCCCATGAAAAAACTAAGTTGCATAATTATAGATGATGAACCCGTGGCCCGTAAAATACTAAATGAATTTGTGGAGCAGGTACCCTTTTTAGATATGCAGGGCAAATTTGAGAATGCCATGCAGGCAGAAACATTTTTAAAAAACAATACCCCCGATATTATATTTCTTGATATTGAAATGCCAAAGGTATCGGGCCTGCAGTTGCTGCAAAAAATGGATATCAACTCGCTGGTGATACTTACCACTGCTTTTCCCAAATATGCCCTGGAAGGGTACGAACTGGATATTATAGATTATCTTCTAAAGCCTTTTGCCCTTAGCCGGTTTCTTAAAGCTGTTCAAAAGGCAAGGGACTATTACCAAATGAAGAATGTGGCAACCAACACCCTGCCCTCTACCTACATTTTTATCAAGAGCGATAAGCGGATAGAGAAAATTGAGCTGAGTGATATTCTCTATGCGGAGAGTATTGGTAACTATGTGAGTATTTATACGGACACCAAAAAGATAATTGCCTACCTTACAATGAAGAGCCTTGAGTCGCAGTTGCCGGTGGATGACTTTATTAAGATACACCAGTCGTACCTCGTAAACTCTGCAAAAATAAATGCAATAGAAGGCAACGAGATAAAGGTTGGCAGCAAGTCGTTGCCTATGAGCCGTAATTACCGGGATATGGTAATGCGGATAGTGCACCAGCGTTTGCTGAAAAGATAGGGAGTGCCTCTTTCCTCGTTAAAAAAATTTCAGAATAAACAATCTTGAATGGAATGTAAGGCTTTACGGGTTGAGTGCCACAGCATAATAATTGCTTAGCCTGTTTAACAATTGAAGAACAGACAGCCACACCACCATTTCTACAATACCGGCTGGCTCAACAATTTTTAGCACAGTTTCTATTACAGCACCATTAATAAGCGCGGGGCTATGGCTTGCTGCTATGGCTAAAAGCATTAAGGCAGCCTCGGTTTCAGTAATAAAAAATCGTTGTTGCACAGCAGCCACTAATGCCTTGCAGGCACTCCCTTCTGCCGGTATTTCTATTCGTGCAAGCTCTTGCAGGCTGTTAAATTTATCGTCAGTCAACCCGGGAGTAATATGGCTGGCCATGTTTTTTATTTCGGCAGTTAGCGTGCTGTTTAATACCTGCCCGCTAAAAATTACCGCGGCAAACATTTTTATTTTAAGCCCTGTGTGCGTTTGTTGATTGCTTAGATTATCACGAAGGGCAGCGGTTAATGTGCGTATTACCCGGGGCTTGCTAATTGGTTTTAGAATGGGGAAGCTATAGCCAGTATGTTGGTTAAGGTATTCAGCAGCTTTTTCGTAATCAGCAGGCACACCTTTTACCCATTGCTTTTCCCAAAGAACAGCGCCGGGCGCGTGACGGAGGACCCTGAGATAGGTGAACAAATTGTCTTTTTCAGGTGTAGTGTTGTTGGTAAAGCTATAGCCATTAGTGGCGTGTATGCCCGCTTGCCAGCCGGTTTGCGAGAGCAATGCGGCGGTATCATTAATTGCCTCTTGTTCCAGCTCAATACCCATTGCATTCATAAATTTATTTAAGAAACCCATCATGCTGATTGAATATACCAGCCACTCAGTTTCATGCTTTGAAAAATACTTGTTTACTGCCTCAACATCTGCAAGGGTTAGTTGTGAAGGTACGGCTGACAAGCGCTCCGCAAATGCGACAACAGCTTGTTCCTTTGGCGTGCGCTGGCCGGTAATGGCATTGTTGCTTGCACCCCTGCGCAGCGCAAATGAACAGGCATGCGCCGTGCAATAGGCGCATGCTGCCTTGCTTGACGCATACATTGCAAGCCCCATGGATGCTTTAAAAGACTTATTGCCGAAAAGAGTGCCGGGCAAGTTGAACATGTTTGGCACAAGCAGGTTATATGTTCTGAAACCTGCAGGCCATATTTCTAAGACCGGGTCGCAATTCGGAACAATACCTATCAACTCTCTTACGAGCCCTAACAAAGGATTGTACTGTTTGTGTAGTGTTTCAAAGTTTACGGATGCAGGTTTTAAACCTTCGGCTAATGTTTTTACCATATTGTTTTTTAGGGTATAAATTTTAACAAAACTTCAATTTGCCTCCGGGCCACCAGCCAGGAAAATTAAATGTAGAAAATAAAATTATTAATAGCCCCAAATTTAAGCATTGTTTTAAACTACCCCTATTTCTATCGTATGGTTGTTTACAGCTATGCCTGCAATAATATATATAAAAAAGCCTGCTTCACTGGGCGTAAAACAGGCGAATTATGGGAGTCTCGTATTTTAGGAATAAAGTAACTAACTATTTACAGGTTTTATCCTTATGATAGCCAGTTTATCATAATGCCATCCGGCTTGTTTCGAATCATTCATAATACCTGATATTGTTTTTATGTCATAAACAAACCTGTTATCATCGAAAACATTTAAACAAGTTGGATTATAGTATAATATTACCGGGTTATTATCTTTCATTTTCCAAATACACTCTTTAAAATCCTGCATCATACCCTCCTTAAACGGATTAAACATATAGAAAACATTAGCATGTGTTGGAAAATTCTCAAATATGTTTTCACTTAAAATTTCAACATTCTTGTATCGGGACAGATTTTGTTTTAATTCATTAGCAACCATCTCATTGATTTCATAACCAATCATTTTGTTCGTAAGGCCCCTGTAAAGCAAATAATTAAATACTCTGCCCTTACCACAGCCGACATCAACAATTATATCTCTATCAGCTAATTTAAAATAATTAAAAAAAATAATTTTAATCATATCATAGCTGGTACTGGCAGTATCATACATCATTTTATTTCCGTCTAAACTAGCTACTGTTCCCCGCAGGGATTTTCGTTGAATGTAAAAATCTATCCACAAGGTTTTACTTTTTCTCCGTAATGTATTTATGAGAGAGTTAGACATTATTCTGGTTTTTTATTTATTTCTTAGGATATTTTGCTTAATGGAGATTACACAAATCTAATGTTAATGGATTTAAATTGGATAAAATTATTAATTTTAATAGAGGTTAGTTTATAGTAATCAAGGTTAAACTAATGATTATTAATTGTATTTAATTGGGTTTAATTGAATTTAACAGGAAGTGATTGTGTAGTAAATACCAAATAATTGTCCTGAAATTGTCCTGAAATAAAAAAACCAACCCTGAATTAGAGTTGGTTTATTCTTATAACTATATGATATATAGTTTTATAGTAGTCCCGACAGGAATCGAACCTGTATCTAAAGTTTAGGAAACTTCTATTCTATCCATTGAACTACGGGACCATTAATTTAGAAGCCTCTATTAAAAGGATTGCAAAAATAATGGTTTTAAACATTTCCTGCTTATTCATTTGGGTTTTCGCAAAACTTTTAAATGCCAGTGGCTGTACTTGCCTTAAGAAAGGCTGTTTTTTTAACACTGGATTATTATTAATTTTAAAAGTTATTCAACTTAACTGCCGGCATTTCTGCTTATAACCAATATTTAATTTTATAAATATGGCAAAACAAAGTATTTCGCGTGAGGACAAAATTGAGCTTTACACAAAGCTGGTTGAAACTAACCCGAATGCAATACTCAAAGGCGATACCATGCCTTACACTTCGGTTAACGGGAATATGTACAGTTATTTATCTAAAGAAGGCGCCTTAAACCTTAGGTTGCCGGAAGATATAAGAACCACCTTTTTGGAAAAATATAAAACTACATTGACTGTTGCGTATGGTATTGTGCAAAAGGAATATGTTGCAGTTCCTGACAGCCTTTTGCAAAAAACAAGCGAGCTGAAAAAATATTTTGACTTAAGCTATAAATACGTAAGCTCAGTAAAGCCAAAGCCCACAAAAAGTAAAAAAAAGGGTTAACTATTATTACCTGCTAAAACGCTGCCAAAGCAACTATATAATTTTATTGCTTAAGGCTTAAAGGCATTATCTTTTTAAGCCGCTTCTTACGCAGTTACAACATTCTTAAGCGCTATATTTTTATTGCGCAGGTCATGAGCGCCTTCAAGTATTGATTTTAAATTGGTAAGGTAAAACACCCACCCGGTACTGCAACCTACATGAAAATAAGCGTTGCCCTTTTCATCTGCGGGTATATGTTCCTGCAGCAATTCAGCTATGGTTTCATTGTGCTCTGCTTTTATAGTTACTGTTACAACTCCTGCTTTTCCAAAAATGAATTTCAATACGTCCTTTCCATTCGCCTCCAGTATTTCTCCGCTTTCAACAGTGCTGTCATCATAACCATGCCAAAGCCATTCGTAGGTATCGCCCTCCTGCACAAATTGGTGACGATCACGCGGGGTTTTATCTTTTGCTGTAAAACCTGCATAACGCAAAAACCATTGTTCAAGCCCTTCGCGGGTTGCCCAGGCTTTATAAACTTCGCTTATTTCAGCCCTTATGTTCATTCTTTTTACAAAGCGTGACCAATCGTATGTAAATGTTTCAGGCATATATAAAATTTAAGCTTGATGGGGAATTTATTAATACTGTTTGGTGAGTATAAAAAGAAATAGCAGTTTTATTTTCACAAAATGCCAAAACTCTATGCTAATATATAAAAGCCATTGCAGGGTTGCAATTAAAAATATTGCACTAAACCAATGGCCTGCACTATTTTAATTTCTGAGGATTGGGAATAAAATTAAGAAAGGCATTAAATTTATTCGCGTATTTTTTCCGGTCAAGTTTATAATAAAATGCGCCCCTTTTTGAAGTTTCTTTTTCTTTATCTTTTTGTTTTACCAACAAGGTTGTAGATAAAATTTTCCTGCTGAAATTGCGCTTATCCAAGGCAGCGTCATAAATACCTTCATACAGGCTTTGCAGTTGGGGCAATGTAAATTTTTCGGGCAGCAGCTCAAATAATATGGGGTGAAAAGCCGCTTTATAGCGTAGCTTCTCTTTTGCCATTTCAATCATATTACTGTGATCGAATATTACTTCAGGTAATTTTTTTATAGGAAACCATTCGGCATCGTACTCATGGCTTATTTGCTGAATATATTTATTAATATCTATAAGGCTGAAATAAGCAACAGAAACGGTACGTTCTATAGGGTCGCGTTCGGGGTCGCCAAATGCTGACAATTGTTCCATATAAACATTCTCCAAACCGGTAAGTTTTTTCAGTACCCTTGTTGCAGCGCATTCAAAACTTTCGCCGGGCTCTACAAAGCCTCCCATCAGGCTCCAGTTGCCTTTTTCGGGCTCAATATGACGCTTTACCAGCAACAGCTTTAGTTCCTGTCCGTCAAATCCAAAAATTATGCAATCTACAGCAACCAATATCCTTGTTTGGCGTGAATATCTTGTCATAAGCAATCGAAGAAAAATTAAAAAGGGTAACCAATAATTAACAGCTAATCTACATAAAACTAATTAAACAATACAAAAGTGTAAAACATACACTAAATTCTTTGTAAGCATCAAAGTATAACGGTTAGTTTAAAAAGCACGTAAATACCTTTTATAAAAAGCCTGTTCACTTGTTGCACGGCCGGGTTACTAAGATAAAAGGCGTTACTTTCCCTTATTTTTACAGCATGTTTTATCTCGTAAAAACGCCGTGGTGGCTAAAAAAAATGTATCCCAAACTGGTATGGGATATGCCTGCCGGGGATAAAACATTGTACCTGACTTTTGACGATGGCCCGCACGAAACGGCCACTGCCTTTGTATTAGATCAATTGAAACTGTACAACGCCAAAGCAACCTTTTTTTGTATTGGAAAAAATGTGGTGAATAATGCTGCTGTTTATAAAAGAATTTTGGAAGAAGGCCATGCAGCCGGTAATCATACAAACGACCATTTAAATGGCTGGAAAACGAACGGTGATGCTTACCTGCAAAATATTTTGGAAGCGGCAAAGCATATCAAATCCCAATTGTTTCGCCCACCCTATGGAAGGATAACACGTTTTCAGTCAAAGGTATTACAGCGGGATAGCCAGTTTAAAATAATTATGTGGGATGTTTTAAGCGGCGATTTTGATGCCTCTATTTCTCCTGAAGACTGCCTTAAAAATGTGGTAAACAACGCAAAACCAGGTTCTATAATCGTTTTTCACGATAGCGCTAAGGCTTTTAACCGGTTAAGCTATGCCCTGCCCCGTGTACTTGGCCATTTTACCAAAAAAGGGTTCTTATTTAAATCTCTTGGAACAAAATAATGTGAAAGCACAGCAGGTTTGCTTCTCTTTGGCGTTGAATAATAACCACTTAAGTGCAAAATCTTGTCTACACGGCCATTAACAGCCGCCTAACGGATAAAGCCCAAAAAAAAGGCCAAGGTGGAAACCTCAGCCCGTTTTTAATCCGTACCCTATGAAAACTATTCAAAAGTAATATTTAATATTATTTAAACCAAGTTTAAATATCTTAAAATTTATTACAAAATTATATTATATACTTTGTACCTATTGTTAAAGTGCTTTATTATCGCAATCGCCGTTGCCGTAGTCCAAAATCCCTGTTTATCGTTACGTTAATTTTTACCCGGCCGTTCAGCAATTGTTAAAAAAATTTGGGTTAAGTGTTTCTAAGCGATTTTTGCGCATCAAATATTGTGTATGTATTTAATTGATACTCATTGCCACCTATATCTCCCTGAATTTAAAGATGATATTAGCCAGGTAATGCAGCGTGCCGAAAGCATTGGGGTACAAAGGTTTTATTTGCCAGCGATTGACAGCGAAGTAATAGAAGATATTCTTGCTTTTGAAGAAAAGTACAAGGGCAAGTGCTTTGCAATGATGGGCCTGCACCCATGCTCGGTAAAGGCAACTTATAAAGACGAATTGACTATTGTGGAAGGATGGCTGAATAAAAGAAGATTTGCCGCTATTGGTGAAATAGGCCTTGATTTTTACTGGGATAAAACATTTACGTCGCAGCAATATGAAGCCTTTGAAACCCAAATGCAGTGGGCATTACAGCGCAACATGCCTATTGTTATCCACTGCCGTAATGCTATGCAGGAAACGATAAATACTGTAAAGCCTTTTGCTGATAAAGGGTTGCAGGGGATATTTCACTGCTTTAGCGGCAATTACGAACAGGCGAAAGAGGTTATAGATATGGGCTTTTATCTTGGCATCGGCGGCGTAATTACTTATAAAAATTCCGGCGTTGCTGAAGCGATTGAAAAAATTAGTTTGGATAATATAGTGCTTGAAACTGATGCGCCTTATTTAACTCCGGTACCATTCAGGGGCAAACGGAATGAGAGCAGTTACCTGCAATATATTGCAGCAAAGCTGGCGGAAGTGAAAAAGGTAAGCGTAGAGGAAGTAGCAAGGATAACTACCGCCAATGCAGAAAAAATATTCGGGGAGTGAGTTGTAACGATTATTTTTGCAGCCCCGTAAGAAACAGAGAGGTGTCCGAGTGGTTGAAGGAGCACGCCTGGAAAGTGTGTATACGTGAAAGCGTATCGAGGGTTCGAATCCCTTCCTCTCTGCAAAATTGCTAATGATTTTAATTTCCTGCCTTACTTTATTCTGTAAAGGACTTTTTATTTTCATCATATCGTTCACTTGCGAATACTACCGTGACATAGTTAAAAGGATTGGCAATTAAAATATGCAATTTTATGAAACAGAAATTAATGCTAACTTTTAGTGCGCTTTTGTTATGCTTTATTGGATTTTCTCAAAATACAGTTAAAGTTCTAACATCGAAATTAGACCTTGACACTTGTCAATGGAATATAAATAAAGACAGCATCGCCATAATTTTGGAAAACATGACGCCATTGGCGGGGGAAACTCATCATTGCTGTTACAACTATGAACATTGTGCAATTACTGGTGAAGTGATTTACAATGGAACCAAATACATGTATGAGTTAAATGCTGGTGGGTGGGCACAATTAGTCTCATCAGATTATAAAGTTCAATTTTTACTTGCATGTACCGTTAAAAAATATTTTAAATATTTCCTTTCTACTTATGATCCTCCGGATAAATAAATCACTGGGGCCTCGTTTTATCTTCGCTAAGTTCGCAAAATTTACCACATTTTCCCCGCCAAAAACCAACCAAATAATGAAATTGTTATTAATCATATGTTCGATACTTGGATTTTGCGCAATTGTTCCATTTGGAATAAAATTTAGCAACGATTATCAAGTTTATTCTAAAGGAACTTTGGTTAGTGTCCGAGTCATTTCTACAAATAACACTACCGGAGACATGAGATTTAAATTAAATGGAAGCATCTATGAAAAAAACCTTGTTGATATGCCACCTTCTCTTAATGTTGGGGATACCCTCACTCTTAGGTATTTGAATGGACATGAAGATTATTTTTTGTCTCCCCATGAGAATCCAATATATCCGGATATGATTTTAATTGTAATGTTTCTGATGTTAAGCTTTGCCGCGTTATACCAAGCGAAAAAGCTAACTTCTAATCAAAAATCTTTACTCAAATAAAGAAAAAGTGTAATAAAGAAATTTAAAATCTATATTAGAACAAAAAACTTAAGGTCTAAATGAAAAATTATTTTTCTTACATATTTATTTTAACTTTATTTGGCTGTACACGATATAAGAATGAAAATATTCCAGATAAAATAATAAACAGCCGTACAAATAAGCATATCCTTGTTCCTGGTACAAGATTATACATCAATCCTACTGGCAATTTCAAATTATCAGATAACTACACCGGATTGTTTAATGATAAAAATGCGCAAATTTATATATTTGATAATATTGAAACTGACTTTAAAAATAAATCACAAATTTTTTTAGAAGACATTCGTAGTGTAAAAGGATTGAAAGTTAAAACGCAACAAGAATTTCTTTTTGATAATTATCAATCACTGTTTATAATTGCTGAAAGTTCAGGATTTAAACAATATTACTTATTGTTTGGAGATTCTTCTTTTTCGGAAAAAATAATTGCAATTGTTCCTAAAGGAGAACATGTTTTAGAAGATCAAGCAGAGGATGCTGTATTAAGCGCTTATTATGATAAGAGTGTAATTACCGTTATACCTAATATCAAGGGTTTTAAACTTGATGATAGAAAGTCTAAGATGAAATTGGAACACTATTCCGCTATGATGTATGAATATTCTTTTAATGGCATAAAAAATGATTTATCAGCCCCCTATTTAAATTTGGTGACAATTCCAAAAGATTCTTCAATGAGCTTACATGATTTGTCTACTATCATGCTTAAAAAATTTTTTACCAAAGGGATTTCTAATATACAAATTGAAAGTAGTTCTGCGTCTCAAGTAAATGGATTTAAGTCATATGAATTGGTAGCAAACGGGATTAGTAATGGAGTGGCAATTTTAATATATCAGCTATTAGCTGAAAACGACACTAAGAGAGCTGTAATAGCTGGAGTTTCAACCAAGGTTCAAGATAGTATTTTAGTTGAATTTAGAAATCTTTCTAATACTATAATATTTAAATGAAATAACAAGGCAGAGTGCACGTCTGAACGTCATCCAGGTGCCCCTTTCTGCTCACAATGCCAATGCAAAGAGCACTCTGTCCGAAAAGAAAAAAGAGTTCTAAATTTACCCTGAACTTTAAAGCTGATTATAAAAATGCTAAAACAATTTTCGGTTACCTGCATATTTCTCATGTTTGTCTATTCGAGCCATTCTCAAAGAAATGAAATTAGTGAAAAGGGTATATTGATCTTTTCTGATGATAGAATGATATTCTTCAAAACAACTCTGACCACTTGTGAGGACTTCCTAAAATCAAAACCAGACACAGGTTTGCAACTATATACCGGTCTTAATAGTTATGAATTGTTCCAAAAAGCGCAAAAAATAAGAGTCAGAAATGAAGATTCTTCAATTAGAGGTCGGTATTTTAATGATTCTTTGATTATTTCCTGTGTTCCCGCAAATCTAAAATATATTAAAAAATCAGGTTATAAATATCAATTGATGAATTTAATTTTTTCTATTGGAGGAAATAAATATCCATTGCTTTTTAAGGGAAATCAAGAGGGGTTTGAACTTGGAGATCTTTATAGTGATGCAATGCATATACGGCCTTCAAAACCTAGCCGCAAAAAAAACACTGGTTATGCTCTTTGAGCGTTTCAATCAACCGGACGGCACTCAGAAACACTATTCTTTTGAATTTTTATTTTTCCTTGCAGATTTTCATTAAGATGTCAACTCCTCAATTTTTGTAAATCCACTTTTTCCGGGCGTCAAAATATCATTTATTTTTTTCATCAGTTCTTCAAGATCAATATCTGAACGGTTAGAGAAAATAAGTATCATATAACCATCCTCTGGAATAGTAAAACTATAAGTTCGGAAACCACCATTTGAGCCGCTGTGGTACACCTTTGAAGGCGTACTGCTTTCATCAATAAACCAACCAAAGCCATAACCGGACATTTTTTTCTTTTCAATTTTAAACTGCATTGAACGCGCCTCTTTTACAATAGCCGCGGAAAATATCTTGCCAGATTGTAATGCATTAAACCATTTAGTGTAATCGTCTATAGATGTATAGATACCGCCATCCCCCTCTGTAGAAAAGAAAATACTTTCGTCAGGGCCGGAAACTTTAAAACGGTTTGTTGCTGAATCAAGATCATACGCCGTTACTTTAAAAGGGATGTTCGCGTTTTCATTCCATATAACGGTATGGCCCATCCCTGCAGGGTTGAAAATATTTTTTTGCATATACCCGGCATACGTCATACCGCTTATTTTTTCAATAACCAGGGCAAGCATACAAAAGCCTGAATTACTATAATGAAAACGGCTGCCGGGTATAAAATAAGTTGAGTCAACATCTTTTATAGCATCAAGCACATCGGCAATATGTGCATGCCGCATATTTTTGGTATTTGTATAGTCGTAAGAATCAACGATGCCGGAAGTATGGGTTAATAATTGCTTTATGGTTATTTCATCTGCAACCTTTTTATTCAAAGTTGGGAAAAAGCGGCTTAGCGTATCTTCCAGCGAAAGCTTGCCCTGCTGCTCTAATTGCAAAATGGCCAGCGCCGTGAACTGCTTTGTAAGCGATGCAATATTAAAATTTGAAGAGGAGGTTATTTTTTCCTGTGTACTGATATCTGCAACGCCGTAACTTTTTTTAAAAACTGTTACTCCTTTTTGTACAATTGTAATGGAGATACCCGGTTCATTTGCCTTGTACATCGTTTGCAGAAGCGAATCTGCTGAATGCAGGCGGTTATCGTTAACCTGGCTTTTAACATTGGCTGCTGCCAGGACAAAAAATAAAATGAAAATAGTTTTCATGCAATGAAGATATTATAAAAGCATTCTACTATCAGTAACTATTTTACTGGTGAATTCTTATATTTCTCAAGTCACAATGCCGTTTAGTTAAGAGAAATTTATTTATAGAATAATAGGTTTTTATTGAACCCCATTGGGGTTCTGGTTCATTTTAAATTCTTACCCCCGAATTTCATTCGGGGCTATTCAAATTCAACCCTTTCAGGGTTAGAATAAATGTCAAAATGTTCAATGTAGCATGACTTCAACCCCAACGGGGTTGAATTTGAATAGCCCCGGATTTTATCCGGGGTCACAGATAAAATTGCTTCGTGAACCCCTGTAAGGGGTTCAATGATCAAACAATTATTCAATAAATTAACACCATTTTTCCTTAACTAAACGACATTTGGCTTTAAAGCTGGGGTTATACAAAATCGCGGGTATTGGTCCCGCACGTGCGGGATGTATTTTTAAATAAAATTTTAAGCAGTTTATTAAATATTCACAAAAACTAGTCTTACCATTTTTTAAAAATAATAAATACCGCAAGCACAATAAGAGAAAACCCAACGAGGTGGTTCCACCCAAGTTTCTCCGTTTTAAAAAACATGGTAGTGAAGATGATAAAAACGGTTAATGTAATGGCTTCCTGTATTGTTTTTAATTGTACCAGGCTAAAAGGGCCGCCAGTTTCCTTAAATCCGGCACGGTTAGCAGGCACCTGGAACATGTATTCAAAAAAAGCCAGCCCCCAGCTAATTAAGATCACCGCGAAAAGTCCCAGGTTTTTGCCCCATGAAAATTCTTTGAACTTTAAATGCCCGTACCAGGCAAACGTCATAAATGTGTTGGAAATGAACAGAAACAAAATTGTTTTTAATGCGCGCATAGATTGCATTTTATTTTATTATACAATACGTTCGGTTTTATCATTTTGTGAAGATAGAAAATTGTAAAATGTAAAAAACACGGATCAGCATCAAACAATTTCTTACTTTCAATCACTCATTTTTCTGCCATGAAAAAAATGTTGTTATCTATTGCTGCCATCCCATGTTTTATAAATGCTTATTCGCAACAAATAGCAGATGATATATTGCATAAAAGATGGGATGCCTTTTGGCTGACTGTTCCGGGTGCAACTGCACATGAATACGGCGTATATCATTTTAGAAAAACATTTCAGCTTGCTCAAAAGCCTGGCCATTTTATTATTCATGTATCTGCAGATAATAGGTATAAGCTTTTCGTTAATGGCACGCAGGTTTCATTTGGCCCAGCAAGGGCGGATGTTTACAACTGGAACTTTGAAACGGTTGATATTGCCCCGCAATTGCAGCCTGGTAAAAACTGTATTGCTGCGGTTGTTTGGAATTTTGGTGAAGTGCGGCAGGAAGCGCAAATATCTTTTCAAACAGGTTTTATATTACTGGGCAACACTGCAAGCGAAGCACTGGTAAATACCAACAATACCTGGAAATGCATACAGGATAAAGCATACAGCCCATTACAACCCGATCTTATACGTGCCTATTACGCCGCCGGGCCAACCGATAAAATAGATTACAACAGCTACCCGTCAGGCTGGCAGCAAACCGGGTATGATGATACCAACTGGCAAATGGCGCAGCAGTTATTCCGGGGCTTGCCAAAAGGTGTTTTCTTTTATACCCTGGGCTGGATGCTGGTGCCGAGGCCCATTCCGCAAATGGAACTTACTGAACAGCGGCTGCAATCTGTTCGTTCATCAACCGGTATTTTAGTCACTAGCGATTTTTTGAAAGGGGGCAATGATTTTACTGTTCCTGCAAACACAAAAGTGAGCTTGCTTATAGACCAGTCATTTTTAACAACAGCTTTCCCGGTATTACAATTCAGTAAAGGAAAGAACAGCGTTATAGATATAAGCTATGCGGAAGGGCTGTATATAGATGAAGGGCCAAACAAAGACTGGCACACCCAAAACCAAAAAGGTAACCGCAACGAAATTGAAGGCAAACGTTTTGTAGGCACAAAGGATGAAATAATTTGCAATGGTGGTGATATAACATTTTCACCGCTTGCATTCAGGACATTTCGTTATATAAAACTCGACATCGTTACAAAAGATGATGCCATAACCGTACATGACTTTTATGGATTATATACAGGATACCCTTTTCAATATAATGCCGGATTTTCAAGTGATGATGAAAGCCTTTCTAAAATATTGGAAACAGGATGGCGTACCGCACGGTTAGATGCTCAGGAAACCTATACTGATTGCCCTTATTACGAGCAACTGCAGTATATAGGTGACACGCGCATACAGGCCCTGGTTTCATTATACAACAGCGGCGACGACAGGCTCGTGCGCAATGCCATTACCCAAATATACAATTCACTCATGCCCGAGGGCATTACACTCAGCCGTTACCCAACAGCTAATGCGCAACAGATACCTACCTTTTCTTTGATATGGATAGGCATGGTGCATGACTACTGGATGTACCGTGGTGATACCTCGTTCATTCAAAAAAATCTAATGGTATCAAGGATGATACTTAACTTTTTCCGGCATCTCCAGCAGCCAGACGGAAGCCTTAGAAATGTGCCTTACTGGATATTTTCTGATTGGTGCCAGGGAACAGGGTGGCATGATGGAATTGCACCTGTTGGCATTGATGGCTCATCTGCCATGCTTGACCTGCAATTGCTTATGGCGTATGAAACGGCTGCGGGCCTTGAGAAAGAAATTGGCTTAAAGGAATTGGCCACGGAATATGAGCAGCAGGTGGCGCTGTTAAAACAAAGCATCCATAAAAATTATTGGGATAACACCAGGCACCTATATGCAGATACCAAAGAAAAAAATGCTTTTTCTCAACACACCAATACGCTGGCAATTCTTACCGGTTTAATAAATGGAGTGGAAGCAACTGCGCTTGCAGAAAAAGTGATGACGGATACAACACTTAGCAAAGCATCTATTTATTTCAGGTATTATGTGCACAGGGCTTATAATAAAGCAGGGTTAGGAAATAAATATCTTGACCAGTTAGGTATATGGAGGAACAACCTTGAAATGGGGATGACCACCTGGGCAGAGAGGGATGATATTAACCGTGCACGTTCCGACTGCCACGCCTGGGGCAGCAGCCCAAATATTGAGCTATACAGGATAGTGTTGGGGATTGACAGCGATGCGCCGGGATTTGCGAAAGTAAAAATTGAGCCGCATCTTGGCTATCTAAAAAAAGCATCCGGTTTTATGCCCCACCCTGCAGGTAAAATAGAAACAGGTTATGAATATAATGAAGTAGCCAAAAAATGGAACATTGTTATAACATTGCCATCGCATATTACCGGAACATTTGTTTGGAAGGCAAAAGAATATGTCTTACAAAGCGGGCAAACAAAATTGTTATTGCAGTAAGTAAATTACCAGTTATTCATTTCATCTTCTACAATACGCTCCGGGGGCGGTGCAGGATGGTCTTTCCAATCCGGGTCGTATTTAACAAACCAGCCAAGCCATAAAGTGCGTGAGACGCGCATGAATAAGGGCTGCATAATAAGCAGTAAAAAAGAATTTACGCCCAGCCACCAAAAAATACTGTTATCATTTATAGAAAAGCCAAATAAAAACCACCACAATGCAAAAGTGATACCTGATAAAACAACGGTTAACCCATAACTCACAAAAGAGGTGCCGTAATAAAAGCCAACTTCAATATCGGTGCGTTGCCCGCAAACAGGGCAGTGATCAAACATTTTCATGTATTTACCATGCCCAAAAGCATAGGCATTGTTGGTTATAAAAAGATCACCCTCCCTGCACCGGGGGCATTTATTACATATCACACTCCACAAATAGGATGGTTTACTGCTGCTCATGATATGAAATTTATAGCTGCAAAGTTAATAATAGATTATAGCATAGCGTTCAAGTCCTACGAAATACGAATTAGTACGAATTTACGAATAAAGAACGATGCGATGTAAGCCCTGTAGAGTTTCTCGCATTCATATATATTCAAAGCTTTTATTAGTTAAGTTTGTGGTTTCAAACTTGTGCTGATCATACCGGCACTCTCCAATTCGTATATTCGTATTGATTCGTAATTCGTAGATGGACTTGTCTTCTAATTCGTATTGATTCGTAGTTCGTAGATATATTACAATATTTTTTTGCACAAAAAATCCCTATAAATTGATAAAAAATTACTTTCTCTTTATCCACCCATCCCTCATTCCCCCAATCAACTTAACTTGCACCCATGCAGGAATATTTGAAGGGGTTGAATGAACCACAGCGTGAAGCAGTTACGCATTTAAACGGGCCTTTAATGATAATAGCGGGCGCTGGCAGTGGTAAAACCAAGGTACTAACTACCCGGATTGCGCATCTTATGGCAAATGGCGTGGACGCTTTTAATATACTGGCGTTAACTTTTACAAATAAGGCCGCCGCTGAGATGAAGGAGCGTGTAGAAAAAATATTGGGCAATACAGAAGCTCGTAGTTTATATATTGGCACATTTCACAGCGTATTTGCAAGAATATTGCGTGCTGAAGCACCCCGGATCGGCTTTCCAAATAACTTCACCATTTATGATACTGATGACAGCCGTTCTGTATTAAAAACCGTTATCAACGAACTTAATCTCGACGATAAGCACTATAAGCCTAACATAGTGCATAACCGTATTTCTCAGGCAAAAAATGGGCTGGTCGGGCCAGCGGAATATGCCACAGATTATTATATTCAGCAGGAAGATATGCGCTCTAACCGCCCCGCCATTGCGCAGGTTTATCAGGCATATTCAGTGCGTTGTTTTAAGAATGGCGCCATGGACTTTGATGACCTGTTGTTGAAAATGTATGAGTTGCTGAGAGATTTTCCTGAAGTGCTGTACAAATACCAGCACAAGTTTAAATACATCATGATAGACGAGTACCAGGATACCAATGCTGTGCAATATCAAATCACTAAGTTGCTTGCTGCGGTACATGAGAATATTTGTGTTGTGGGCGATGATGCCCAAAGCATCTATAGCTTTCGGGGTGCAACCATTGAAAATATTTTCCAGTTTCAAAAAGATTATGACGATGTTAAAGTGGTGAAGCTTGAACAGAATTACCGCAGTACGCAAAGCATTCTAAACATAGCTAATGAAGTTATAAAAAATAATAAAGGCCAGATACCAAAAGCTTTGTGGACAGAGAATGAAAACGGTGAAAAAATTCGTCTTGTCCGCACCATGACGGATAATGAGGAGGGGCGTTTTGTTGCAGATACCATACAAGAGCAAAAGCTGCGCAACCATTATTATAATAAAGACTTTGCAATACTATATCGTACCAACGCGCAAAGCCGCAGTTTTGAAGAAAGCCTGCGCAAAATGGGCATCGCTTACCGCATTTATGGCGGTGTAAGCTTTTACCAGCGCAAGGAGATAAAGGACCTGCTGGCATACCTGCGCGTAATTGTAAATACAAGGGACGAAGAAGCATTAAAACGAATTATAAATTATCCGGTCCGCGGCATTGGTAAAACAACTATTGAAAAAGCGGTCATCATAGCCAATGAACAAAATATTACTTTATGGGAAGTGCTGATGCGTGCCGCAGAGTTCGGTTTTAAAGCAGGTACGCTAGAGATACTGCAGAATTTCACCACCATGATACGCTATTTTCAAAGCATGCTTAAAACAAAGAATGCATACGATGTAGCGGTACAGGTAGGTAAGCATACAAACCTGGTAAAAGAACTTTTTAGCGACAAAACATCTGAAGGATTAGCGAGGTATGAAAATATTCAGGAACTATTGAACTCAATAAAAGAGTGGGTGGACGACAGGGTTAACCGTGCGCAGATAGATGAAGATGGTTTCATAACCAATGATATTACAATCACACCATCGTCACCAGCCAGCCAGCCGGCTGGTGACGATGGCGTGATAACCGGAGAAGGCGGTCTCACCCCCTCTCCACCTGTGGAGAGGGGGCAGGGGGGTGAGGTATCTCTTGGCTCTTATCTTCAGCAAATAACCCTGTTAACAGATGCAGATGAAGATAAAGGGAATGGCGATGTTGTAAAACTGATGACCATACATGCTGCCAAGGGGTTGGAGTTTTCTGTTGTATTTGTAGGTGGCGTGGAAGAAACATTATTCCCCAGCGCGATGAGTATCAATACACGTGAAGAGTTGGAAGAAGAGCGCCGCTTGTTTTATGTAGCGGTAACAAGGGCTAAGGCACGTTTATGGATAACCTATGCCAACGCCCGTTACCGTTTTGGCAGCCTGGTACAGAATGAACCGAGCCGTTTTTTAGAAGAACTGCCTGCTGAGCATATTGATAAAAGCTATGCAGGCGGTGGTGCAAGAAACCAAAGCGGGGTTAACATGGGCAGTGCATTTGAAAGAATGCACCGGGGCTTTGGCAATGAAAGTAATTACCAATACTCAGATACCGGTTCAAAAAAACCTGCAACCAGTAACCAGAAACCTTCATACCTGCCTGTTGCACCAAAGCCACAACCGGTAAATCATATCCCGTCTGCTGATTTTGTGGCAAGTGATACCAGTAATTTACAGGCAGGCCAAAAAGTAGAGCATCAGAAGTTTGGCTTTGGCCTGGTTACCAAAATGGAAGGCAGCGCCCATAACCCCATAGCTACCGTAAAATTTGATGTAAATGGCGAAAAAAAGATCATGCTTAATTATGCTAAGTTGAGGATAGTGGAATAATATTATTACCTGGCGGTTTCCTCTAAATAATACGCGCCCGTATAATATACATTTTCTTATCTTTCCATAACAACAAATTAGCGGCCATGCTATCCCCGTTAAAAACCAATATAACTGCTTCCGTTTGCTTCATCATGGTAACATTATTGTCCGGGCTTTCAAAAGCACAAACCCAGGTTTCTTTTGATAGCTCTCTTAAAGTAACGCAGTCGGTTATGCCGGACTCTGCACGCTTACATCAACTGCAAAAGCTTCAAAAATTCCCGGGTATAACGCCAAGGCAATCGGTTAAATTAGGCAGCCTTATACTGGCTGCTGCCACCGCTGCCCATGCGGATACCGCGGTTATGCTGGCATACGAATATCTTGGTGGAAATTATTCAACACTAAACGATTTTCCTGCAGCCCTTAAAAGTTATTTAACAGAATTGGGTATGGCGGAACACTTTAATGATTTTGGAACACAGGCAATTGCACTTCAGGCTATTGCGTGGATATACAAAACCACTGGTGAAACAGATAACACGCCCGCCGATTTTGATAAAGCAAATGACTACATACAGAAAGGCCTTGCCATAACCCGCGAACACCATCTTAAAGAAAGGGAAGTACGCCTTTTAATTACCCAGGGTATTATTTACGATCTTAAAAAAATGCACAATAAAGCTATTGAAACCTATAAAGAGGCTTTGGCAAAGTCGGCCGATCTAAAAATTACACAGCTGAAAGTGTCACTTCTGCTGGATATGGGTATTTCGTTCAAGAACAATAAAGAATATAATAATGCGCTCACAGTTTACAAGCAGGCAGAGCACATTGCCGATTCAGTTTCTTCAGACCTTTTTAAAGCTTATATTATAACCAACGAGGCAAACCTGTATTATGAAATGCAGCAGTTGCCTTTAAGCGAAAAAACGGCAATGGACGCCATTCAAATTGGTAGTAAAATACCCGGGGGACTTGACCGCACAAGATTAGACATGTACATACTATTAAGAAAAATATATGAAAAACAAGGAAATTATAAAGACGCTCTGGCTTACGCAACAATGCTTTCAGGCCTCAAAGACAGTATTTTTGACAAAGACAAATCGTTCCAGCTAAAAGACCTGCAGGAAAAATACGATACCGATAATAAAGACAAACAAATTGTATCGCAGCAGGCACAGATAAATTACAATAAAAAACTTAACATTATACTGGGAGCCGGCGCTTTTGCCGTTTTACTTATTGCCGGCTTTATTTATTACAACCTGCGTAAAACTGCCAGGCTTAACCGGACTGTTTCGGCACAGCGGGATGAGCTTTCCAAACAAAGCACAGCGCTTTCTGTAATGATGAAAGAATTGCACCACCGTGTAAAAAACAATCTCCAGATAGTAACCAGCCTGCTTAATTTACAGAGCATGCGGCTTACAGAGGAAAGCGCCATAAATGCCGTACAGGAAAGCAAGCACAGGGTGCAGGCTATGTCGCTTATACACCAGCGGCTATATAAAACCGATGATATCACCCGCATAAACATGAAAGAATATATTCGGGAGCTGGCAGACTTTCTTGCAACTTCCTACGGTTATGGCCCTGATAATTTTACAACAGAACTGGATGTTGAAGAGGATTGGGTGGATATTGACAAAGCCCTGCCGCTGGGCCTTATATTGAACGAGCTGCTCACCAATGCCTTTAAATATGCTTTTACCGGCATTGAACATCCCCGCCTGCGGATAGCCTTTAAACATGCTGAAGGTAATTTTACACTCGAGGTAAAAGACAATGGCAAAGGCATACAGCCGGGAGAATGGAATGATAAACGCAATACTTCTTTCGGCAGGCAATTAGTAAAAGCATTGTGCAACCAGTTGCGGGCAACAGAAAAGCTGGAAGTAGCCAATGGCACAAGTTTTATTTTTACTATACCTGAAGCGGCATAAGAATGGCGCCAGGTAGCGCCCTGCAAATAATAATTAGAAGAACCGCAATGCCGCTTTTATAATTAACGGATGACATCTTTTTAAAAGATGTCATCCGTTATAAGCACTATTCTTACTTACGCCTCATCAATATCAATTGCAAATATTTTTTTAACTTTTGGATGAACCCACCAAATACCCACCGGGAAAAACCATAACAAAAAGAAAATCCCCGCATAACTTTCAAAACCAACTATTTTATTATTCTCAATTGTTGCAACACATTTTGCTATAAACCAAATTATATAAAACACACAAAACATTGTGTAAAGGTGCGCTGGAATAATGATTGCAAGCATCCAGCCATAATCCTTAAAATTATCCTGGCTAATCACGTATCCACCTTTAAAAAATACTATTATAAATACTGAATACACCAAAACAAAGAAAAAATTAAACCTGAACCTTTTAATTTTAAGGTCATGTACCAAAGGAAGCTTTAGAAACAGGCTATTAGCAAGAAAATAAATATACCCTAACAAGCCTGTTAACCAAATTATTGCAAGTACATAGCCAATTGCAGAAGAAGGAAAAACCGCCGGCAGCATCAAAAGGATAAATACTAGCCACGTAGGCATCGTAAAAATTTTATTCATAAAATCCAATTATAAGTTAAAAAAATATCGTTTAGGCAGTTCTGTATTTGTTAATATAAGACGCAATTATTTCAACCGTGCTATTAATATAGCTTTTAGGAAGTCCTATATCAATCACCTTTTTCTTTTTTAAAGATATTGACAGAATATCGTAATCTATACCGGTTGCTGCCGGATAAAATAAAATTTTCTCAATGTCACCCCACCGCAGTTTACTTTTCCTATAAGTAATCCCTTCCGGATCAATTGAAAGATAGTTGTTTTTGCTAATTGAAGCAATATACCAGGGTAACCGTTTTAATAAAAAAAATAGCAACAGAAACAATACTCCAAAAGCTGTCTTATACTTGCCTAATGCTATTGCCCAACCAATATCCACACCAAAAATGATAAACGACAATAGTAATACTGCTAATACTTTTTTTTTTAAAATTCACTTCTAAAACCCTCTCGGTGGGGCTGTTCGCTTGTCCCACTTCGCTAATATCAAAACGCTCAACTTTCCACATAAGTTTTGATTAATTTACAACAAATTTAAATTTAAAAAAGATACTCTTTCGGCTAAGCAGCTTAAAACAAGCAAAAACAATAAGGGCATTAAGGTTATTTTCTTCATAAATGATGGTTTGGGATCATAATCAAAAATGCAAAACTTCTTCCAAAAAAACAAACCTATTTTATGTTACCGGGCCAGGTCGTCTTTACAGCATGTCATCACTTTACTTAGCTTTGCTGCAAGTGCAAACCATTTAAGCACTATACAAAACACTAACATACTATGAAATATAAATTATTGGGAAGATCTGGCTTAAAGGTATCTGAACTTTGCCTCGGCACCATGGGTTTTGGCACAGAGGCAGGCTGGGGCGCAGATAAAGAAACAAGTTTTGCTATTATGGAGGCATTCGCAAATGCGGGCGGTAATTTTGTTGATACTGCCAACATTTATAAATTGGGCACCAGTGAAAAGATCATAGGGGAATTTGTTAGCCCGCGCGACCGTGATTATTTTGTCATCGCTACCAAGTATTCTTTAAAAGATAACTATACCAACCCCAACGCATCGGGTAATAACCGGAAAAATATGATGCGAAGTGTAGAGGGTAGCTTAAAGAGATTACAAACAGATTTTGTTGATATACTGTACCTGCATATTTGGGATGACCTTACGCCTGTTGATGAAGTACTGAGAGGGCTGGACGATCTTATAAAGCAGGGCAAAGTAAATTATGCTGCCATAAGCGATACGCCTGCATGGATAGTTGCCAAAGGCAATACCATGGCTGAACTGATGGGTTGGAGCCAGTTTATTGCTCTGCAGGTAGAATATAGCTTATTGCAGCGAAGCCCCGAAAGAGACCTTATACCCATGGCACAACATTTTGGAATGACGTTAACGCCCTGGGCCCCTTTGGCAGGCGGGGCTCTTACAGGCAAATATTTACGCGGCGATGCAGGCAGAATAAAACCGGGCAGCAACCGGCTGAATGAAACAAGCATCGCTATTACAAAAGAAGTAATGGCTATTGCAGAAAAGTTGGGGGTTGAACCCTCTCACGTGGCTTTAAAATGGACGATGCAAAAAGGCTTTTCCTGCATTCCCATTGTAGGCGCTACAAAGGTTAGCCAACTAGAAGAAAATTTAAAAACGGTTGGCTTGGTAATTTCGGAAGAAGATATGCAAAAGCTTGACAAAGCGAGTGAGATTGATCTTGGTTTCCCCGGTAATTTTTTTAAAGAAGAGAGAGTGCGGTTGAACAATTTTGGAGGCTTTTACGACAAGATTGAAAAACGATAGGCCCTCTGATCTTCCCCGAATAAACCTGCCTGCCGCAGGCTGGTTCACAACGGTCCTTTAGAGTGCAGTTCGGCTGGCAACAAATACTACTAAACTTGTAAATTATGGAATACAATGACTTTGTTACAAGTATAAAAGACAATGAGCCACCGGCTTCATTATCTATTTGCCTTAAAGCTTTATGGTACGATGCAAAGGGCGACTGGCATACAGCACATAACAGTGTTGATTCGCTTGACGACGCAGACGCCTGCTGGGTGCATGCTTACCTGCACAGGAAAGAAGGCGATATAGGAAATGCTGATTACTGGTACCGGAAAGCCGGTAAAACCCGTCCAACCCTTTCTTTACAGGATGAATGGCAAGCTATTACAAAAGCGCTTTTATAAATTACTGGAAGTTTTATTTAGCGATAGTTGACTGTGTATCAGCGCCCGTTGCGGAAGGGTTAAAGGCGCCCCTGCATTGCGACATCAGCATTACAAAGGCAAAAACAATTGCAAAGGCAAGAAATGCTGTAAGAGTAAATTTTTTGGTATCACCGGTTTGGTCAAATTCATGTGAAGACATAAGCGCTGTTTTAAGTTGAATTGCAGCGCTAAAATAGAAAAATCTGTCGTAAAACAGGAAGAAGAGTTCTTATATTATCTATTATTCAAAAAATAAACACTACTATCACAGGGTGTTCCGTCGCTGATAAATGGATTGTACCTTTTCTTTCAGGCAATTGGGCGAAATTTTGGTTAACCCTTCCACGTAGCTCTTAACTTTAAAAGAAGAACAAGTACTCTTGCCTGGTAATTTTAAAGATTATGTCATACCAATTTAATATAATGCTTAAATTTACGTTTCAAGGGTAATTTAATAAAACTAACTGTTGTGCTGACAAAATAAGGCTTGCCAGGGCAAATTTTTTTGGTTGACCCTGCCCTTCTTTCAATGCAATAGCCCCGGATAGGATTTTTAAAGAACTAATTGCCACACATGAAGAAACCGCTTCTTTTTACAGGTATGCTTTGCCTTTTGTTTTGCAGGGTTAATATTATCTCTGCACAGCCTCAATCGTCAGATACAAGCATAGATGGTACCCAAAAAGCCATCGGCCTCTTTTATCAGTCAGTTAATGAAAATGCGCATTTATTTAACGGGCGCGAATACATTAAGTACGACCCCAGGATTAAGGGCGACCCCTATTTTAATGTGGCCGACCTTCAGCCGGGGGTCATTTTTTACGACGGTACTTTGTATCAAAATGTGCCTATGCTTTATGAAGTTTTAGGTGAGCAAGTGGTAATAAGACAATATGGCCAGGGAGTTTTGATAACCCTGGTAAATGAAAAAATTGATTATTTCACCATGTTTGGGCATACGTTTATCCACCTGGTACCCGATAGTGCCAATATTGATATAAGCGACGGATTCTACGACCGTATTTATAATGGCAACACTACGGTATTTGTAAAACGGCAAAAAATACTAACTGAAGACCCTAATACTTTTGAAAGAAGCTTTACGGAAAAAGACGGGTATTTTATTTACAAAAATAACGTGTACCATCCGGTTAGTGACAGAGGCTCTGTTTTAAGTGTATTTAAAGACAAAAAGAAAGACATTGCCAAATACCTGAGACAGAATAAAATAAGTTTTAATAAAACTCCGGAATACGCCATGACTAAAATGGCAGAATATTACGACCAATTAACGCATTAAAACATGCTGTGCATGCGATACTACCTGCTTATTTTTTGTGCTGTTGCCCTTTTTGCCAACAGCTCTTATGCCCAATCAGCCAAACTTGTCACCGGCAATTTTATCGATGTGCCATTTAGCCAATTTGTACAGGAAGTTGAATCCCAAACCGGGTTTCATTTTTACTATGATTCAACCACAACGGATACCATTAAAGTAACTTACCGGGCAGATCATGAGCAGCTTAATTCAATACTTGACGGTATATTACGCGCTACGGAACTGCGTTATAGTATTGATGCGGACGGGAGGGTGTTTATAACAAAGGGTGCTGCTATTTATACAAGTTTGCCGCCTGATTTTTTTGGGAGGAAAAAGACGAGAGATACTACAACTTTCGCGGTAGCTGAACCTGAAGACTTTGAAAAGGAAAACGCCAAAAACAAGTTGAAGTCTTCCCTGGAAAACAAGCTTTTTGAAATAGGTATTAAAACCAATAATATTGGCCAGGGCACAGCAACTATAGCGGGCTATGTGCGCGATGCAAAAACGGGAGAAGCCATCATTGGGGCAAATATATTTACCGAAGACAGGAAGTCCGGTACTGTTACTGACCAATTTGGATACTTTGCTTTAACCCTTTCAAAAGGCAGGCACGTTTTGCTTATTACCAGTATTGGTATGGGTGATACCAGGCGGCAGGTAGTGTTATACTCCGAAGGTAAACTTAACATCGAATTATACGAATATGTACCAAGCCTTAAGAGAGTAGTGGTAAGCGCTGATAAAACAGTGAATGTAAAAGGGGTTGACATGGGTGTTCAAAAAATAACTATCAAGAACATAAAGCAAATACCTACTGCCTTTGGTGAAGCCGATATATTAAGGGTAGTGCTTAGCATGCCCGGGGTTACGTCCGTTGGAGAAAGCAGCACAGGGTTTAACGTGCGTGGCGGGGCCGCCGACGAAAACCTTATCCTCTTTAGTGATGCTACCATTTATAACCCCTCGCACTTCTTTGGCTTCTTTTCAGCATTTAATCCGGATGTGGTTAAAGACGTAGAATTATATAAAAGCAGCATTCCCGAAAAATACGGTGGCCGTTTAGCATCGGTACTTGATGTAACCAGCAGGGAAGGTAATAAGAAAAAATTTTCCGGGGAAGGTGGTATAGGGCCTTTAACAAGCAGGTTAACGCTCGAGGGGCCGCTTGACAGCAGCGGGAAAACCTCTTATATTATTGGGGGACGTACAACTTATTCAGACTGGATTTTAAAACAAATCCCTAATTCTGATTATAGCCGCAGCAGCGCATCATTTTACGATGTTAACCTTAACATAAACCATGAATTTAATGCGAAAAACAGTTTGTATATCATGGGTTATTTAAGCCAGGATAAATTCAGGCTTAACAGCGATACACTATATGAATATAGCAACAAGAACGCAAACATTAAATGGAAACATATCTTTAACAACAAACTCTACGGGGTATTTACAGGTGGTATTGACAGTTACAACTTTGCTATTTCAAGCAGCTTAAACCCCGTAAACGCCTATAAGTTTGCCTTTGATGTTAACCAGGAAACTTTTAGGGCAGATTTTAATTATGCACCAAATAATAAACACACCATTGATTTTGGGTTAAACTCTATTCTCTACAAATTACACCCCGGCACTTATACGCCAAACAGCGATAAATCGTTAGTGGTTCCTGATACTGTGCAGGCAGAGCAGGCATTGGAAACAGCTATATATATTGGCGACCATTACGATGTTACTTCTAAATTCTCTATAAACGCCGGGCTGCGTTATTCCATATTTAATTACCTGGGGCCACAGCAGGTATATGATTATGCGCCGGGTTTGCCAAGAGAAGTGGGCAACATAACCGATACGGTAAATTATGGCAAAGGCAAAAATATTAAAACATACCAGGGGCCGGAGATACGGCTGTCTGCACGGTATTCTCTGAGTGATAACACTTCAATAAAGATCAGTTATAATACCTTGCGCCAGTATATTCACATGCTTTCCAATACTACGGCCATATCGCCAACCGATATATGGAAGCTTAGCGACCAATATATAAAACCACAATCGGGCGACCAGGTTTCACTTGGTTTTTATAAAAACCTTAAATCAAACACTATTGAAACCTCTGTTGAGGTTTACTATAAAAGGCTGAATAATTATCTTGATTATAAAAGCGGGGCACAACTTATACTTAATCATCATATAGAAACAGACATTGTAAATGCAGAGGGATATGCGTATGGCGCGGAGTTTTTTATTAAAAAAACGGAAGGCAAACTTAATGGATGGATCAGCTATACTTATTCCCGAACCTTGCTCAGAACAAATGATCCTTTAGTAGCCCAACCTACCAATAATGGAAAATATTATCCCAGTGATTACGACAAACCCAATATTTTGAATTTTATTGGTAACTACCGTTTTTCACACCGCTTTAGTATTTCGCTTAATGTTAATTACAGCACCGGGCGCCCAATAACTCTGCCGGTTGCTGAATATTATTACAACGGGTCGTACCGCGTACTTTATTCAGACCGGAATCAATACCGGATACCCGATTATTTCAGGACAGATTTTTCAATCAATATTGAAGGCAGTCACAAAATAAAAAAGCTGGCCCATAGTTCATGGACATTAGGGCTTTATAACCTGACGGGTAGAAAAAACCCATACTCAGTTTATTTTACGTCGGAGAATGGAGTTGTAAACGGGTATAAGCTCTCCATCTTTGGTGCTGTCATACCATTTGTCACTTACAATTTTAAATTTTAAGTATGCAAATAAGCAGCAGGGCAAAAAATTTAAAACATTGGGTATGCTGGTTTACAACGGTGCTATATAAATGCCATTGCAGAGTTCAGGGTGGCACCACTGTAAAACCGGATTTTATGCCATAAAAGATAGTATGCTATTTAAATATGATGCAAAGAATATTAAACAATGAAGAGTAAAAAATTATACTGGGTATTAATACTGCTGTTTTGCAACTGCAAGGAGAAGTACACGCCCCCTGCCATAAGTACCAATAAAAACTATTTGGTGGTAGAAGGAACAATTGTTACCGGCAGCGATTCAACCATTGTTCTGTTAAGCCGTACTTCCAACATTAGTGACACAATTTTGCCGAACCCTGAACTGGGCGCACAGGTGACGGTACTTGGCGAAGGCAACGACCCCCACCCTTTAACGGAAACGGGTAACGGCATGTATGTTTCACCCGGGTTAAACCTTAGTATAAATCAAAAATACCAGCTTAAAATAAGTACTGCAGACGGCAAGCAATACTTGTCAGACCTTGTTACCGCAAAACTAACACCACCCATCGACAGCCTTGGCTGGAGGCAGGACAGCGACCATAATGTGGTAATTTATGTAAATACCCACGACCCCGCAAACAACACCCGGTATTATCAATGGAATTATATAGAGACCTGGCAATATCATGCACCTAACCAAACACTTTTTGACTGGGTAAACGAACAAATTGTGGTGCGTTCACCTGATCAGCAGCTTTATAACTGCTGGTCATATAACAATTCATCATCCATAAATGTCGCTTCTTCAGCCAAACTTGCACAGGATGTAATTAGCCAGGCGCCGGTTGCACTGGTCAATAATTCATCTGAAAAAATTGCCTCAAAATACAGCATCCTCGTAAAACAGTATGCGTTATCGCAGGATGCTTATGAATTTTGGCAAACACTTAAAACCACTACCGAACAATTAGGTACCCTCTTCGACCCCCAGCCCGCACAATTACAAAGCAATATTCATTGTGTTTCCAACCCGGGTGAAGTTGTTGTAGGTTTTGTAAGCGTTGCCTCACTGCAAACAAAAAGGATATTTATAAATAATGGAGACGTTAATTACTGGTTTAGCGTACCCTACTATAATGAATTTCCGGCTCACTTATGTGATATCAGGACGGTGCCGGCAGACAGTATAGATTATTTTCTACCGCCCACCGGGCAGCGTAACTATGTTTTATACGGGCAGCCCACCGCTGGAAGCGGGTATTTAGTTATGCCTGTTGATTGTTTGGATTGCAGAACACACGGAGGAACAAATATTAAACCATCTTTTTGGCCATAAATCTAAATTGAACAATGAAAAAAATAGAGCAATATTTAAGCGGCATTATAGTTAAACATATAAAATTAGCTGTAGCCTTAACTATTACAATATTTTGTTGTTATACCGGCTTTGCACAGGCGGCCAATATCACCAATCAATTTGAGGCATATACTAAGGAAAATCCCCAGGAGAAATTATTTGTTCATGTTAATAAAAATTTTTTTGTTGCGGGTGAAATTGTATGGTTCAAAATTTATGCGCGCGATGATGGCAATAAAGCAACTGCGCTAAGCAAAGTGGCATACATAGAAGTAATAGACCGCGATAAAAAGCCGGTATTGCAGGCTAAAATAAGATTGATGGCCGGCAGCGGCAACGGGTCTTTCCAATTACCCACTTCTATTAATTCAGGCAACTACACAATACGGGCATATACAGCATGGATGAAAAATTTTGGCCCCGATCTTTATTTTTCGAAACCTATAACCATTGTAAATACCTTTAAATCACTTGATATTGCAAATGACGATGCCGGTTCACAGGCATATGATATTCAGTTCTTCCCCGAAGGCGGTAACCTCGTTAATAATATACCCTCAAAAGTAGCTTTTAGAATTACCGATATACATGGTAAAGGCGTTGATTGCAATGGTACTGTTACTGATAAGAATAATAATACGGTTAGCACTTTTAAACCCCTTAAGTTTGGCATAGGCAGTTTTTCTTTCACGCCGGCACCGGGTAACTCCTACACAGCGGTTGTTAATGTAGGTGGTAAATCTTTCACGCAGCCATTGCCCCAGGCTCTCAGTAGCGGCTATGCAATGCATGTATCAGAAGCAGGCACCACGGTAAGTGTTAATGTCAGTTCTTCTTCACCCGCATCTAATAACCTCCCTGTATATTTGGTTGTTCATACAGGCAAAACGATAAAAGTAGCCGAGGCCAAACCACTTCAGAATAGTACGGCTGTGTTTACGGTCGATAAGGCCGGGCTGGGTGATGGCATTTCACATTTCACGATCTTTGATAATGCACAGCAACCGGTATGTGAACGTTTATATTTTAAACAGCCCGTGCAAACACTCCTGGTAGATGCAACAGCAGATCAGCAAGACTATTATTCAAGGGGAAAAATTAATATTGACATTAATACCAAAGACGAGAACGGCGCTGCTCAATTAGCAGATATGTCTATGTCCGTTTACCGTCTCGATTCGCTTCAAACAACGGATGACCAGGATATCGTTAGCAGCCTGTTGCTTACATCAGACCTGAAAGGAAACGTAGAATCGCCGGCTTATTATTTTACTAACAAGGATGCTGAAACAAATGAAGCTTTGGATAATGTTATGCTAACACATGGATGGAGCAGGTTTAAATGGGCTGATGTTCTTTCTGGTAAACAAACGGCTTTTGAATTTGTACCTGAGTATGAAGGGCACCTGGTAAAAGGAAAGATCATTGACAAAAGAACCAACGTTCCCGCAGAGAACATTGTAGCGTATCTTTCAGTGCCCGGAAAAAATTTCAGGCTTGCTGTAAGTAAAAGCGACCATAATGGCGTAGTACAGTTTAATGTGAAAGATTATGTTGGTGGCGACGCTGTTATTTTACAAACCAACCAACAGCAGGATAGTACATACAGGATTGATATAGCTAACCCCTTCTCCGAAAAATTTTCTGCTATCCCGCTGCCTGAATTTAAAATTTCCGGGAACGTTCAAAATTCGCTGGTAGAGCACAGCATTGGCACACAAGCCCAAAATGCATTCAATGGTGAAAAAATACGGCAGTTTTTTGCCGTGGATGTTGACACGGTTCCTTTTTTCGGCACCCCATCGCAAAGCTATTTGCTGGATGATTATACCCGCTTTAATACGATGGAGGAAGTGCTGCGTGAATATGTTCCCGGTATTGCAGTGCGAAAACACAGGGATGGATTTCACCTGTTAAACCTCGACGACCCGCATAATACTTTTTTTGACGATAACCCGTTGGTATTGGTTGACGGTGTGCCGTTTTTTAATATGGATACGGTGATCGGGTTTAACCCGCTTAAAATTCGTAAACTGGATGTAGTTACGAATAAATATTATTTGGGCCCGCTTATCCTGGCAGGTGTTGATAGCTATACCACTTATAAAGGAGACCTCGATGGAATTCAATTAGACCCTTCTTCCATCGTTGTTGAATATGATGGTATGCAATTGCAGAGAGAGTTTTATGTTCCCAAATACGATACGCCTAAAGAACAAAGCAGCAGGTTACCTGATTTAAGAGATGTGCTGTATTGGTCGCCGGATGTAAAAACAGGTTCAACAGGTAAAACGCGTGCCAGCTTTTATACTTCTGACCTTAAAGGAAAATTTGCAATAGTTATACAAGGTATTACCCCATCAGGAAGAGCAGGCAGCAAAACGTTTTTTGTAAACGTAAAATGAGGAAGTGAAGGTGAAAGGTGAAAAGTGAAGGTAATTGTGATCCCGAAATTTCCGGGAAGTGAAACGGCAAACGTGAAAACTTTAAGGCCAGGTATTCGGATTCTAATTAAGGGGGTTCATATAAAATGGCCACCAAATGTTTTGTTGCAGATGATCATTTCGCATCTATCTTTTGCAACTCTTAACTCTTCGCATACTGCATCATTTGTAAGATCAGGTCCGGGTCCGGGCAATTGCTTAAATAATGTTCACGCTCCGAAAATTTTGCACACACCGGGATAATCGCCCTTCTGTACCCGCGTATCTTTTATTATTTGAAAATGTAAATGAGGCGGCCACTGGCCATTTTCATTCGGTTCACCAAAATGCCCTATCACTTCACCCTGGCTTATAAATTTTCCCGGTTTCAAACCATTAAGGTCTTTTAAAGAAAGATGCCCGTACAATGTATGAAAAACAATAGTTTCCAGTTGATGTTGCAAAATAATAGTAGCGCCGTAATCGCCATATTGTTCATTAAAAGCAAAGCTGTGTATAACGCCTCCCATCGGCACGGAAACAGGCGTGCCTGCCTTTCCCCATATATCTATGCCTAAATGCAGCGTTCTGGGTTCTACCACTTCATTTTTTTTATGTACTGCATTCTTATAGTCATTAAATACTTCACTTCTTGTATAAATAGTCCGGCGTTCGTTATATCCCCCAATTCCATACCTGCAATCATGGGTTTGCAGCAAGTTCTCTATATAGTTGCTGAACTTTTGCACATCAGTTAGTATATCATCTGAAAGATCAGTATTTGAAGCAGTAAAATTCATCAGCAGAAGCTTATCTTTTGCCGCGTCAAAGGGTACAACTTTATAAAAAGTTTGCTTGCGTTTAATAAGAGAGTAAATAAGCGGGTCGGTTTTTTCCATTGTACAAAAGTAGATTCAATAAATAACAACATCCTGTTTAATTTGTGTGTAAAAGAAGGCAGTTTTCAAAACAGTGGCTTCTCTTTTATGCAGCTTTTAATTGAAGTTATTTTAATTGCTTCATTATCTCATCTATAGCGGCATCCAGTTGCGGGTCGCGGCCATTAACCCTGTCTTCGAATGTGTTAATTACTTTTATATCCGGCTGTACACCATTGAACTCAATATCCTTGCCATCCAGGGTATAACATCCCCATGATGGAAGCCGTATAAAAGACCCATCCACAAGCCCCGCGCCACCGGTAAAAATGATCCAGTGATACGTTTCGTTCCCAACAATTTTGCCAAGCTTTAAGGCTTTAAAACCTGTGGCGGTCATTTCCGCATCGCTTAGGGATTGTTCATTTGTTAACAGTATAATTGGTTTATCGCTGGGTGCAAAATTGGGTTGTTTGGTTAATTGCCCTTCCCTGTATTTCCATTGCAGGTATGACCGCTGCGATAAAAAATTTAATACTTCATCGTGTACATTGCCGCCTGTATTGTATCTAAGGTCAAGTATCAGGGCATCCCGGTTTACCAACTGTTCCGTCATGTCAGTAACAAAATGTTCAAGCTCTCCCTGCCCCATATTTTTCATGCAGGAGTAAGCAATGCGCTTATTGCTTTTTTCGTCCACGCGCTTTTGATTATTATCTATCCACTCATTATACAAGTCGTCCTGCACACTGAATTGCGGATGAACTTTTACGGTAAATGTTTCTGCGCCTCTTTTAAAAGTCAGCTGTAATTCTTTGTCTAATGATGGCCGTGTGAAATAATAAAAACGGTCTTGTGCCGGGTCAACCGTTTCATCATTCACTTTTACCAATATATCCCCCGGCATAACAGTAATGCTTTCTTTATCTGCAGCAGTATTGCGAAGGATATGATCTACTTTGTAAGGATCATTGTTGTCAAACACAATACCTGTTTGCATGGTTGTATTGCGCAGAGCAATGGTTTCATCATCACCGAAGGAACTAAAGCCCTGGTGCGAGGAATTTAATTCTCCCAGCATATCATTTAATACAACCCTAAGATCGTTCCTGTTATTCAGGTAAGGCAAAAAGCCGCTGTAATATGTTTTGGTTTTATTCCAGTCAAGCCCATGAAATTTTTCATCATAATAATTCTCCTGTATTTGCGCCCATGCCTCGTAGAATACCTGGTTAAATTCAGCAGATAAATTTCTTCTGAAAGTTTTGCTTATCGCTATTGGGTCAACCTTGTTTGCATCAATATTCAGTTTGTAAATATTGCCATTTACCAATGCAAAACATTTTTCATTCACAGCTACAATACCAATATTGCCGCCGTCGGCGCCATTTATTTTTTCTGTTTTATCGGCTTCAAAGGGTTCAAGCATTGTTTTGTATAAAGCAGGGCTGCCATCTATCTTATCGCTTATATATAGTACATAAGTTTTAGTGTCATGTTGTAACACACTTAACAGGTATTGCGACCCAAATGACGGGCCTACCTGTTGTATGCGTTCCATTATCCTGGCGGCATCAATTTTTATAGGCGCCATTAGCGTATCTTTTTTAACCGTACTGTCTTTCTTAGTTGTAGTATCTTTTTTTTCTTCTTTAAAAAGATCATTGAATTTATCAATCCGGTAAGGTTCGTCCATTTTTTGCAATGGCAACCGGTATATATGCGGTTCCTGCAGTCCTGTAGGATACGCGGGTTTAAGGCGCGAAGAAATAAAATAAATATACTTGCCATCCGGCGACCAAATCGGGTTTGCTTCTGTAACGGCAGTATTAGTTAGGTCGGTAGTTTTATTGTCTTTTAAGTTGTGAATAAATATATCTTCTTCAAAATTTCTGTGTGCTGTAAATACCACATATTCATCATTGGGCGAAAAACCAGGGCCACTGCCTTCAAAGCCCCAAACTTCATCCCTCACCAGCGTTTTGCTTTGCAAAGTTTTCAGGTCAAGAAGGCGTACTTCGTTGCGCCCGCTTAAATAAACAGCCATTGTTTTTTTCTTGTTCAAAACAAAAGCACGGTCATTGGCATTATCAGTTGTAAGCTGCTTTAACGCTGCGCTGCCATCTGCAGCTATTGTGTACAAATTTTCAAATCCGTTTAAGGTTTGGTTAAAGAGCAATGTTTTGTTATCACTCATCCATTTAACATCCGCCACCCTTTCAGCAGAACCACGCTGTACCTCCTCAATAAACTTACCTTCAATATCACTCACAAATAATTCACCCCTTGAAACAAAGGCCAGTTTTTTCCCATCGGGCGAAACATCAAAGGCGGTAATGTTTTGCTTCACCTCAAAATCTTTTTCCTTTGGCAGCACATTATTGCGCACAATTGAAATATGCAGCTTCTGCGCATTTTTTGTGGCAACATCATACATCCACAACTGGTAATCTTTTTCAAAAACTACCTCACCGCCGTTTGCATTTACTATCGGGTTTTTGATGGAAGACGAAAACGTTGTCAGCCCGACTTTTTTGCCATTATCAAACGTGTATAAATTGTACTCCCCGTTTGCTTCATCGGAAACAAAATATATATTGCCTTTCTTGTCAAGCGTAGCGCCAAAATCTTTACCAATCCAGTCAGTATATCTTTTGTATTTTTTTGTTACGGGGTTATACGATTGTATATCGGGGTTAAAAGGGCCTTTATACCTTTTGCGCTGCACCTGGTTACTGCTTTCCCAGGTATCGTTAAAAAACAATTCACCTGTTGAGGGATGCTCAAAAATATTATGGTCGTATAAAAAATAATTGTCTCCAAACACGCGCTGGGCTGTGCCGCCATTAATGCTTACTTTATAGGATGATTGCCGGCTATCCCTGTTGCTGGTAAAATAAATGTATTTTGAATCCCAGCTCCAGGAGCTTACTTCATCGGTACCGCTGTAAAATGTAAGTTGTTTTATATCGCCACCATCAACAGGCATTAAAAACACGTCTGCATTGCCGTACTGCCTGCCGGTAAAAGCTATCCATTTACCATCTGGCGAAACTCTTGCATTTGTTTCATACCCCTGCATGGCTGTTAGCCTTGATGCATTGCCATCTTTAATATTGGCTTTCCAAAGATCGCCTTCAAAACTAAAGATCACCGTTTGGCCATCGGGAGTAAGACAAGGTTGAGAAAGGAAATAGGCATCCTTGTTTTGCGCGGTTGCCGCAACACAAAAAAACAAGCATGCGGCCAGCAGCCATTTTGGTTTCATAAACTTAAATTTATTAGATGAATATACAATGCCGCTTTCTATTACAAAAAAGAAAATGATAAAAGGGGGTACTAATAATGTCCCTTCAAAAATGGTATGCAGCAGCCGCAAAGGTTTTACCTTTACACAAACTATTTAATATGTGGTGGATATACGCTTTGCTCTCAGCGCTTTTTGCTGCACTTACAGCCGTTTTTGCAAAAGTGGGTGTGAAAAATATTGATTCAGACCTGGCAACTGCTATACGCACAACCGTAATATTCATTCTCGTTTGGGGTATTGCCTTTTTTAAGGGTGTTGTACCATCTGCACAAAACCTGCAAAAACAAACATGGTTATTTTTAGTGCTTTCCGGTTGCGCCACCGGCTTATCATGGTTGTTTTATTTTAAGGCTTTGCAGATAGGCAAAGTATCGCAGGTGGCGCCGGTTGATAAACTTAGCGTGGCATTAGCCATTATTCTTTCCGTAGTTTTTCTTGGTGAAGTGGTTACCTGGAAAATTGCTGCAGGTGCATTGCTTATTATCTCAGGAACGCTCGTGTTGATCTTTTAAATATTTACAACGTATCTGTTAACTTACCGCCAGCAAAACCTGCCTTGCAGAAGCAGGCTGATGTATAGCCTCCTTATCATTCAATGAAACATGCATATCAGAAAAATGCAGTTTTAAACAATCAAGAAAGTTATTAATAGCAGGCGATTTTCTGCACGTAGCAGCATACCAGGTACGCGTTGCAACTTCAGGTGGCAAGCGTTTTGCGAGGATATTTTTTGTTTCAAGAAAAGGCTGCACTATCCAGTCGGCCAATACACTTACACCTAAATTGGCATCTACCATTTCAATAATGGCATCTGTGTAATGTATACGGTGAATATGTTTCGCTTTCACCTGCTGCTGTTTCATAAGGGTTTCTATAACAGGAATATTTCCTGATGCAGGGTCATTGAATGGGAGGAATAATTCTTCTCCTTCAAGATCTGTAATTTTAATGGACCGCTTTTTTGCAAGTGTATGTTCATTGGAAATGATGGCCAATAACTGGTCTTCAAAAATTGGTTCGTATTGAATGTTAGGGTTATCAAGCTTATTGCGGATAATAGCTACGTCAAGCTCGCCTCTCAGCAAATATTCAAGCGGCAAATAAGTGGCGCCTGACACCACATGAATATCAATACCGGGGCAAATTCCTTTATAATATTTTATAATACGCGGCAGCCAGTGATAAGCTGTATAGCACTGGGTACTAATTTTAAGTGTGCCAGTTTCGCCTTGCTTGTAATGTTTTATATCCGCCTCAAGCAGGGTAAGCTCGCTAAGAATTTTTTCAGCGCTAATTAAAAAGCGCTGGCCTTCATTTGACAACTGTAATTTTTTACCTTTCCGGTAAAATACGGGTATATCAAGCTCTTTTTCAAGTTCCTTTAGCTGGTGGCTAAGTGCAGATTGGGTTAAATGCAGTGTTTCTGCTGCTTTGGTTAGTGTGCCTTCTTTAACAATGGTGTTTACCAGCCTGAAGTGGTGCAGCGCAATATTCATCATCAGTAAAAATAGTAATGTATTTTATAAAATTAATTCATTTTATTCATAATAAATGCAAATGTAGCTTTGCGGCCTAATTGCAGTATATAAAAAAGCATGTTTAATAAACCTTTAGTTTTTACGCTCTTTGTTTTAATAACAGCCGGTATTTGTTTAAGGCTTGATGCACAGGTGCTTACGCTGAAGAGTGCTGTTGAAACAGCCCTTAATAATTACGGCACTATTAAAGCGAAAGCTAATTATGTAAATGCGGCCAAGGCACTGGTTAAAGAAACACAAAGAGAATATTTACCAGACTTAAATGTTTCTGCACAACAGGATTACGGTACCATTAATGGCTTAAATGGCCCGGCTTATGGGTTTAAAGGTTTTGGTACTGCTTCGTCAGGACCCCCGGTGGCATCTTCAAACTGGAGCTCGGCATTCGGTGCATTGTACCTTGCTAATATTAACTGGGACTTTTTTGCATTTGGTAAAGCAAAGGAAAAAATTAAAGTATCCTCTTCTCAATTGTCACTGAATGAGAGTGACTTGTTGCAGGAAAAATTTCAACAGCAAATAAGAGTGGCGGGCGCTTATCTCAACCTCCTGGCTGCACAGCGCCTTACAAGGTCACAACAGGATAATCTTGACAGGGCTATAGCACTAAGAAATGCCGTAGTGCCCCGTGTAAAAAATGGTTTGAACGCTGGAGTAGATTCTTCACTTGCCAATGCGGAAGTTTCCAATGCGAAAATTGCTTTATTAAGGGCAATGGATTATGAGCAGGAACAGGCAAGCCAGCTTGCGATATTAATGAACGTGCAACAGCAAAATTTTGTACTGGATACTGTTTTTATAACACGCATACCAGGGGCATTCCAGGATTCCGTAACTATTGCCCAACAAACTCACCCATTGTTGCAATACTATAAGAGCCGTATAAATTTAAGTGATGAAATAGCCCGGTATTACCATACATTTAATTATCCCACTTTTTCCGCTTTTGGTATATTACAGGGCAGGGGTTCAGGGTTTGACTATAATTATGGCGTGGCAAACCCCAATGCCTATACACATAACTATTGGCAGGGCATAAACCCGGTGGCGGGCAATTACCTTTTGGGCGTAGGCGTTATTTGGAACCTTACTTCGCCATTGCGTGTTCAACAGCAGGTATTGGCCCAGAAGTTTACTTCGAAAGGTTTGCAGGATGAATACAACCTGGTTGACGAACAGTTAAAAAATCAGTTAGCGCTTGCTGAATCAAAAATAAAAAATGCTGTTGCGGCTTATTTTGAAGCGCCTGTGCAGGTTAAAGCAGCATCAGATGCCTACTTACAAAAATCAGTATTATATAAAAATGGGCTTAGCAATATTGTGGATGTAACACAGGCGCTTTATGCTTTGAACCAGGCAGAAACGGATAAGGCTATTTCAGAAGATAATGTTTGGCAATCGCTGTTATTAAAAGCTGCCGCTGTGGGTGATTTTGGAATTTTTATAAACGAGTTTTAGGGGCTAAGAGATTGAAAGAGGGAAAAGAGAGAAAGAAAATAAAGCTAAGAGATTAAAAGAGATGAAAGAGGGGATAGGGGAAAGAAAATAAAAGCTAAGAGATTAAAAGAGATGAAAGAGGGGAAGAGAAAGAAAATAAAACTAAGAGGTTGAAAGAGATGAAAGAGAGAAGAAAAAGAAAATAAAGAGGTAGCCAGGTAGGATAAGAACCGTCTTTATCTCTTTTTCCCCCTTTTAATCTCTTAGCCCAAGCACTCTTTTCTCTCTTTCAATCTCTTAGCTCCTTTTCCTTTTTTAATCTCTTAGCATAAAAAGATATTATGGGATTAATACGAACCGCGCTTAGAAAACCTATATCAATACTTGTACTTGTTGCAGGGTTGTTTTTCTTTGGTATTAATGCTGTGCGTAATATTAAGATTGACATTTTCCCCGATCTTAATTTGCCGGTAATTTACCTTTCGCATCCGTATGGCGGGTTTACACCTGACCAGATGGAAGCTTATTTTGGCAAACAATATGTAAACCTGCTGTTGTTTGTATCGGGTGTAAAAAGCATTGAAACAAAAAATATACAGGGCCTTACCCTTATTAAGCTTACGTTTTACGAAGGTACCAATATGGCGCAGGCTGCTGCGGAAGTTACCGCTTTCAGCAACCGTGCGCAGGCTATATTTCCACCGGGGAGTAATCCTCCCTTCATCATACGGTTCGATGCTTCCACGTTGCCTATCGGGCAATTGGTTGTAAGCAGTAATAAACGTTCCAATAACGAGCTGCTTGATCTTGCAAACGTTTATGTGCGTTCATCTTTTACGTCAATTCCCGGTCTAATTGCGCCTGCACCATTTGGCGGAAACGTGCGTACTGTTGTAATAAAAGTTGACCCTGTATTATTGCGTTCGCATAATCTTACGCCCGATCAAATAGTAGCGGCCATAAGAGTTAACAACCAGGCTACGCCCGCGGGCAATGTACGCATTGGTGATTTGAACTATCTAACGCCATCTAACACAAGCCTTAAAACGATAAAAGAGTTTGGTGACATTCCATTGTTTTCTGGTAGTGTGCAAAATCTTTATTTAAAAGATGTTGCCACTGTGGAAGATGGCGCCGATATTACCGTTAGCTATGCGCTGGTAAATGGTAAACGGTCTATCTATTTGCCTATAACAAAATCGGCGGATGCTTCAACCTGGGAAGTAGTGCAAAATCTTAAAAAGGCGATCCCGCACTTTCAGAGTTTGTTACCGGAAGATGTAAAATTATCTTATGAATTTGACCAGTCAGTATATGTTATTAATGCCGTGAAAAGTTTAATGACCGAGGGTGCAATTGGCGCAGTATTAACCGGGTTAATGGTGCTGCTGTTTTTAGGCGATGCGCGCGGGGCATTGATCGTTATTTTAACTATCCCCACATCTATAATTTCCGGGGTGCTATTTTTATACCTCTTCAATCAAACCATCAATATCATGACGTTAAGCGGCCTCGCGCTTGCTATTGGTATTTTGGTGGATGAATCAACAGTAACCATAGAAAATATTCACCAGCACCTTGATATGGGCAAGCCTAAAGCACTCGCCATCTGGGATGCCTGTAAAGAAATTGCTTTCCCAAAACTTTTAATACTTTTTTGTATCCTCGCGGTATTTGCACCGGCATTTACTATGCAGGGTATAACCCGGTCTTTATTTCTCCCGCTTTCTTTGGCTATTGCTTTTTCTATGATCACGTCTTACCTGCTGGCACAGACTTTTGTTCCTGTTATGGCCAATTGGTTAATGAAAGGGCATCATGGAAAAGATAAAACAGATGCAGAAGAATATGCTGCATCTGCCGTCGCTCAATCGCACGAAAAAGATACATGGGACCAGAAGAAAATGTTGATTGAGGGTAAGAAAAACGGCAAACTTACCGGCTTTGAAAAATTACGTAACAGGTTTTTGCGGTTTCTCGACAGGATGCTGGCATGGCGAAAGATACTGGTGGCAGTATATGTTATACTTACCATAGGTGCTGTTGTGCTGCTGCTGAAAAGTTTGGGGCGTGATGTATTGCCAAAAGTAAATTCAGGGCAGTTCCAGGTAAGGCTTCGTGCACCTGCGGGAACAAGGCTTGAAAGAACAGAACAAACAATGGTTACCGCGCTTAATGTTTTATATAAATTGGTGGGCAAAGAAAATATAGCAGTAACATCCGCTATGGTGGGGCAACACCCTGGCCAGTTTTCTACCAGCCCCATCTATCTTTTCTTAAGTGGCCCGCAGGAAGGTGTTCTGCAGGTAGCTTTAAAAGAAAATTATAAGGTTGATCTTGATGATCTTAAAGAAAGTTTCAGGAAAAAAATGAAAGAAGCTTTGCCTGATGTAAAACTGTCTTTTGAACCCATTGAGCTTACCGATAAAGTTTTAAGCCAGGGCTCGCCAACTCCTATTGAAGTAAAAGTTTCCGGGAAGAATAAAAAACTGAATGAAGAGTACGCCAATAAAGTAATTGATAAATTGAAACAGGTAAGTTATCTGCGGGATATACAAATAGACGAACCTGTTAATTACCCGGCTATAAATATTAATATTGACCGCATCAGGGCAGCGCAACTTGGTGTAAATGTTTCTGACATCTCCCGTTCATTAATTGCTTCCACTTCATCATCGCGCTTTACAGAAAAAAATGTATGGCTTGATTCAAAAGCAGGGTTAAGTTACAGTGTGCAGGTTGAAGTTCCGGAAAATGAGATGTCAAGCATCAACGATATTGGCGAGATACCTGTATTAAACGATGCAACGCGCCCTGTATTGAGTGATGTAGCTTCAATTACACGCGACACAATATACGGGCAGGATGATAATATCGGCGCAATACCCGTATTATCTGTAACGGCCAACCTGTATAAAAAAGACTTAGGCACAGCTACCGTAGATGTTAATAAGGCTATTGAATCCCTGGGTACATTGCCGCGCGGCCTTACTATAGAAACAAAAGGGCTTAGCCAAACGCTTACTGCCACGCTTGACAGTTTACAAACAGGGCTGCTTACAGCCATCATCGTAATATTCCTAATGCTGGCTGCAAATTTTCAATCATTTAAAGTTTCATTGGTTGTTCTGTCAACTGTTCCGGCTGTGCTCCTGGGTTCATTGCTGATATTGAAACTTACAGGCTCAACGCTTAACCTGCAATCTTACATGGGCATGATCATGTCTGTAGGGGTTTCAATCGCCAATGCTGTATTGCTTATCACCAATGCTGAGCATTTGCGTATGCATAATGGCAATGCACTGGAATCAGCAAAAGAAGCTGCTGCCCTTCGTATGCGGCCAATATTAATGACGAGTGTGGCAATGGTTGTGGGAATGATACCTATGGCAGTTGGCCTTGGCGAGGGGTCAGACCAGGCAGCACCATTGGGAAGAGCAGTGATAGGTGGGTTGATAGCTTCAACCTTTGCAGCATTGTTTATACTGCCACTGGTATTTTCATGGGTGCAGGGCAAAACATCTACTGAATCTGTATCGCTTGATCCTGAAGACAAAGAAAGTAAACACTATATTCCATCCTTGTATGAATAAAATAATAGATAAATTATTTACGGGTGCGGTTATTAGTTGCGCCTTTTTTATAGCGGGTTTTTTAAACAGTTGTACTTCTGCACCAGGTAAAGAAGATAATACGCAGGCCGCGCCTGAAGAATCGCCCGTTAAAGAAACATTTCTTTTGCAGAAAGGCAAACTTTCTTCATCACTGCAGGTACCCGGTGAATTGATTGCTTACCAGCAGGTGGATATTTACGCAAAAGAAAACAGCTTTGTAAAAAAATTATATGTTGATGTTGGCTCGCAGGTAGCAACAGGCCAATTGCTGGCTGAAATGGAAGCGCCTGAACTTAACTCTCAACTGCAAGGCGCGCAATCGCGTTTAAGATCACAGGAAGCGGTCTATATAGCAAGCAAAGCCAATTACGACCGTCTTTATGAGACAAGCCAAACACCTGGCACCATTTCGCAGAACGACCTTGACCAGGCGCTTGCTAAAAAGAATTCTGATTATGCCCAGCTTGAAGCAGCTAAGGATGCGTATAATGAAATTTCAGAAACAAAGGATTACTTAGAAATAAAAGCGCCGTTCAGCGGCATTATTACAAGTCGCGGTGTTAATACAGGCGCCTATGTGGGGCCATCAGGCAAAGGTTCTGAATTTCCTATGTTCACCTTGCAACAACAAAATAAGCTACGGCTTGTTATTTCTGTGCCCGAAGCTTTTACGAGCTTTCTTACCGGCAACAGCAATGTAACTTTTACGGTAAGGGCATTGCCTAATGAAAAATTTACCGCCCGGGTAAGCCGTCTTGCAGGTGCTATAGATGACCGCCTGCGTTCCGAGCGCGTAGAAATGGATGTGTACAACGATAATAAAAAATTATTGCCCGGTATGGTTGCCGAGGTGAATATTCCAACGCCGTCAAAGGACAGCACATTTATTGTACCCAAAACAGCATTTGTAAATTCTACAGAAAAAATGTTTGTGATAAGAGTAACAAACAACAAAGCCGAATGGGTAGAAGTGAAACCCGGCCGCGAATCAAATGGAAAGATAGAAGTTTACGGAAGCTTAAATCCCGGCGATACATTGCTTAAAACAGCAACCGATGAGATAAGGAATGGATCGGAGGTAAAGAATACAAAACTGACAGAATAGGCGAATGACTACAAAAACAAATCCACTTGCAATTTTGCCCCTGGTACAACAGAATATTTTTCAAAATCGGTTATGCCTTCTGCTGTTAATACTTCTTCATCTATAAAGGTGTTACCGGTACATTCAACGGATGGCTTGCGCAAAATATAATAAGCGGCATCGGCGATAATATCTGTGGTACGGCTTCTGTCAATAAGCATTTGGCCGCCTAATAGATTTTTTACTGCAGCGGTTGCTATGGTTGTTCGCGGCCACAAAGCGTTTGATGCAATACCATCTTTCTTAAACTCAGCGGCCCAACCCAATGCAAGCATACTCATATTGTATTTACTGATGGTGTAGGCTACATGCGCCCCCAACCATTTAGGATTAAGGTTTAATGGCGGCGATAAGGTAAGTATATGTGCATTGGTTGATTTTTTTAACCAGGGTATGCAATGTTTGGTCACTAAAAAAGTACCGCGCACATTAATATTGTGAATTAGGTCAAAACGCTTCGTTTCTGTTTTCTCAGTATTGGTTAGTTGTATGGCCGATGCATTATTAACTACTATGTCAATACCGCCAAATTTTTCAACCCCCTTTTCAACTGCTGTTATAATTTGCTCTTCATTGCGTATATCAGTTTGTACTGCCAATGCCTTGCCACCTGCCTGCTCTATTTCTTCAGCGGCAGAATATATAGTGCCCCCTAAACGCGGGTCTTCCTCTGTGCTTTTTGCTGCAATAATAATATTAGCGCCCTCTTTTGCAAGCCGTAACGCGATTGCTTTACCAATGCCCCTGCTGGCGCCGGTAATAAAAACTGTTTTGTTATTGAGTAACATTTAATAAAGAATAAAAAGTCTAAAATAAAAATTCCAAAACTTAAATCCCAAAAGAAGAAAAATTCCAAACCCCGAAATTTCGGGGCAAAAAAGAAATCACTAAGTCTCAAAATCAAAAATCTCAAAATCGCTTCTCCAAAATTGGTGTAAAATTCTTCACTAAGCAACCATTCAACTGGCCTTTACTAACCAACTTCTTCCTGCCAGCCTAAGAATTCTTTTATAGCTGATCCTGCCTCATTGCAGGCTTTTTTAAGGTCATCATTCACTATTACCTTATCAAAATGCTCTTTGAACGATAATTCATATTCTGCCTTGTTCAATCTTGTTTGCATGCTTTCAAGCGATTCAGTCTTACGTTGTTCCAATCTTTTTTTTAATTCTTCAATAGAAGGAGGATCAATAAAAATGGATAACGATGTTTCAGGGAATTGTTTTCTTACATGAATAGCTCCCTGCACATCAATATCTAATACCGGTATTTTGCTTTCATTCCATATTCTTTGTAACTCACTTTTCAGCGTGCCGTAATATTTGCCTTCATAAACCATTTCCCATTCAATAAAAGCTTCTTTTTCTATATTATGTTGAAATTCTTCGGGTGAAATAAAATAATAATCAACCCCATTCTGTTCGTCCGCTCTTGGCTTACGGGTTGCCGCAGAAACAGAAAAAGATAGCTGCGGGTATTTATGTAATAAATAATGCGTGATAGAAGTTTTCCCCGCTCCTGAAGGGGCTGTAATAATGATAAGCTTTTGCGTAGCCATCTGCAAAGAAAAGGACTTCATCGCTCATGGCAAATAGTTCGCAGAAAAAGAGGTCATTTCTTCCAGGTAATTTTATCTTCCACCGGGGTACGTTTGCTTTCTTTAATTACTTCATCGGTGTAGCCCATATAAAGCAGCCCTATCATTATATCGTCTTTATTCAATCCTAAAAATTCTTTCATGGCATCATCATGCACTGCCCCGCTGGTGCTCCACAATACAGCAACGCCCAGCGTTTCAGCGCCTAATAATATGTTTTCAACCGAAGCAGCAGTGGCGCAAATTTCTTCAAGCGCGGGAATGTTAGGGCTAGTTCCTCTTTTCATATAAACAGCTATAATATGCGAAACATGGTCGCCATTATGCTTTTGTTTCTCATATTTGCCGCTATTGAATTTTTCTGCCGGCGTATCTCTTTTGTATATCTCTGCATGATTATAACAAAATTCCTTTACTGCATCACCGCTATATACAATAAAGCGCCATGGCTCAGTCAAACCATGTGTGGGTGCATAATTGGCGAGTTCCAATAATTGCTGAATAATTGCATCATCAATCTTTTTGCCGTTCATTGCTGCAGGCTTGGTGCTGTGCCTGTTAATGATTATTTGCTGTAATATTTCAAACTTTACCACGATTTGTCGGATTTATCTTACCACGATTTTAGCCTTATTTACCCAATTGCCCTGATGGATGGAGTGATATACACTTGCTCACCTGAACATGATCTTAACCCGTATTTTCCCAACTACATATCAGGGTAATCAGAAAAATAAGGCTAAAATCGTGGTCTAGTTACGTTTTATCTCAGCCCCCAACCACCTTAATCTTTCATCAATGTATTGGTATCCCCTGTCAATCTGTTCTATATTTTGAATGGTGCTTTTACCATCGGCGCTAAGGGCCGCTATCAATAATGCCTGTCCCGCGCGAATATCCGGGCTGCTCATGGTAATTCCGCGCAATGGGTGTTTTCTGCCTAAGCCAATTACGGTGGCACGGTGCGGGTCGCACAGAATGATTTGCGCCCCCATATCAATCAGTTTGTCAACAAAAAACAAACGGCTTTCAAACATTTTTTGATGGATAAGCACGCTGCCAATTGCCTGCGTTGCCACAACCAGCATGATGCTCAAAAGGTCAGGTGTAAGCCCCGGCCAGGGGTGATCGGACACTGTTAAAATACCACCATCTAAGTAAGTGGTTATTTCGTAGCTATCCTGTTCCGGTATATAAATATCATCACCCCTGAATTCCATCTGAATCCCCAGTTGCTGAAATTTTTCCGGTATTATGCCCAGGTGTTGCAACCCCGCATTTTTAATGGTTATCTCGCTTTGCGTCATGGCAGCAAGCCCGATAAAGCTGCCTATTTCTATCATATCGGGCAACATACGGTGCTCTGTGCCCCTTAAATACTCTACCCCTTCAATCGTTAACAGGTTGCTGCCTACCCCGGTTATTTTTGCACCCATGCTGTTAAGCATTTTGCATAATTGCTGCAGGTATGGCTCGCAGGCGGCATTGTAAATGGTGGTGATGCCGTCTGCCATAACCGCTGCCATTACAATATTGGCGGTGCCGGTAACAGAGGGCTCGTCCAGCAACATATAAGTCCCCTTAAGGTCTGGCGCTACAAGCTGAAAAAAATTGTGCTCCTCATTGTATTCAAAGCGGGCGCCCAGCTTTTCAAAACCGATTATATGGGTATCAAGCCTTCGCCTGCCTATTTTATCACCCCCCGGTTTTGGAATATAGGCCTTTTTGTACCGCGACAGCATAGGGCCGGCAATCATTACACTTCCCCTTAAACGGCCACTTTTTTTACGAAAAGTTTCAGATCCCAGGTAATCTATGTCCACATTATCTGCCTGGAAGATGCAGGTGTCCTGCCTCGGGCGCTCAACCTTTACACCAAGCTCTGCCAATAATTCAATCAACAGGTTTACATCAAGGATATCGGGAATATTGGTGATCTTAACTTTTTCTGGTGTCAGCAATACGGCCGAAATAACCTGCAGGGCTTCGTTCTTAGCGCCCTGCGGAATGATCTCTCCGCGCAATTTTCTACCGCCGTTTACCTCAAATGAAGCCATGTTGATGATTTGATATGTGAATGGTTATATGTTAGCTAAGCGAAAATAAAAAAGCCCTGCAATTGCAGGACCTTTTATTATAGTTTTCTTTATTAAACAATTAATTCTGTGATCTTCGGAATGCCTAAAATCTCTTTTTAAAATTCTGGTTGCGTTTATTACCGCCGCCATTGCGGGTATCGCGCCCACCGCCACCATTGCTTCTGTTACCAAGGCCACCTCCTCCGCCACTGCGTGAATCACCACGGCCGCCACTTCTTGAATCGTTGCGGCCACCGCCTGCATTACGCATGTCACCACCCCGCTGGTTACGCCCCCCAAAATTCTGGTAGCGCCTGCCGCCACTGCCGCTTGCCGGGTATTCGTCCCGCTCAAAATTCTGGTTTCGGTGTTTAATATAGGGTGTAGTGCTAAATTCTAACTGGCCATCGGTAATTTTATCAAGTTCACCTCTTATCGCATCGTCATGTACCAATTCTTTATGCCAGTTGCTGTAAGCAAGCTTCATATAATAGGCAATGGAATGGGCAAAACCGGCTTTCTTCTCAGGATCTTCTTCTTTTAATGCCTTATCTATCACCAATTCAAGATTTTTCCCGAGATGAGAAAACTTAGGATGGCGTTTAGGATAAACCATCGGATCGGGCTTTGCTTTATACGTTTCTTTCTGTGGTATAGGATAAGGGCTATCCACATCTAATTTAAAATCGCTTATAAAAAACAGGTGGTCCCACAGCATATGCCTGAAATCTTCCACATTTTTAAGGTGCGGGTTTAAAAAACCCATCAGCTCAATAACCACCAATGCCTGCCTTTGGCGGGCCTGTTTATCGTCAACCGTCAACAGGTATTCCACCATTTTCTGAATATGGCGCCCATACTCACGCATGCTTAAATAATTTCTCGTTGTGTTATACTCCATACTACCCATAAGTGATACAAAATTACAATAAATTAATGAAGGCATGAAAACAGCTTGTTTTGGCCAATTATCCCCGGGGTATATGTTAATTAAAGATGTTTACTTTTTAACTTTTACCACCTGTGTATTACTCCATTTATCATGCCATGGAGTACCACCAAGAGCGCTAAAAGGCTCAAATGGCACCATTCTGCATAAACTTCTTATGAAAGCATCTTTAAAAGTTATTTGGGAGCCGTCGTGTTTTACCGCCTGCGTACCTGTAATAAGTTTGCCCAAAGTCCTTCCCTTTGTGGCACCTTCAATCAAAGTATAAATACCAATTAAAAAAACTGTGCCTATAAGCAATCTCTCAAAATATGCACCTGCTTCCGGGCTAACAAGCGTTTCCCTATCAATGATTCCTGCACGGTAAAGGATCGCGAGTAGAACAACTTCTACTAAATAAAAAACAATAATATCAATGATGAAATTTAAAAATCTTGCGCCAACAGATGCTCTTTCTAAGTAAATTTCCTGTTCGATGTCCACTAAAAGATCTTGCTGTTCCATAATTTAAGGGTTTGGTTTAAGGTTATTTTTCAGGCAATTTAACAGCTATACGGCTAATAAATTATTAAATTTTACTAAAACAAATTTCTTTTCATTATTTCAACCGGCTTTGCTATCGGTTCCAGCTAATAAGAGAGCTTAAAGGGTAACGCAGGTTGCTATATTGCATCATATCTACTTTTATGGTGCCTACGGCAATGGGGCTTTCTATCCTAAGGGGTATATGGTTAGCATCATCACTTACCCAAACAACCATTTTTTCACCGCCCGAAAAAATGGTGCCTTTTACAAGCAAAGGCTTAAATTTAATAGCCCTGAACTTGCCATATTTAGTTTTTACAGTTTCTTTTCCCATGTAACGTATATAAAGGCTGTAAACTTCATTGTCAAGAAACATACTGAAAGGTATCTTGTCGTTTACCTGGTAATTATCAAAATTAATATTGCGCGCGTAGTATATTGAGCTTAAAACATCCTGCACACAGCCCGGCACTTTAAATATACCTGCTGTTGTAATTGCTGTATTTGTTTGCTGGTTAAAGGTTACGTTTTCATATTTTTTATAGCCGCCTTCATCTATGTTACGGATGAATTTTAAAGGTTGCATGTTAGTGGTATCAAAATAGGTTTCATAGCGGTCGCGAACTTTGAATATCCAGTCATAACTCGAATTCGATTTGCCGTCGCCTACAACATGATAGACTGTTTTGTTATTCAGCTTTTCCAGGGTGGTGTTAAATGTAGCGGCGCCTGCATTAATATAGACGCCTATTACCGAATAAAAAACATTGAAAGTAATGCTTTCCCCCGCCTGGAAAGAAGTATTCCGTATGCCGCAGAAATCATCGCCAGCCGAAAGCTTCATCCATACAAACAAAATAGTTACGAGGGTTAATATTCTCTTCACGTTACCTGTTTCTGAAAAGTTTAATACTTAATACAAACAAACTTCCCGCTATAGCGGGAATAATAATGTTTAAAAACCAAATACCTGCCGCTGAAAAAAAAATGCCGTCAGTATTGGTGCTTAGCAGGCCAAACAACTGTAATCCCGCTGCCCCTCTTATACCAAGGTCAGCTACCGGTATAGTTGGCAAAATGGCTAAAACTAAAAAAAGAACACTGGTAGTGCACACAACATCAAACCAGTAAATCTCTACACTAAATATATGCAGCATTAATAAATACTGCAATATAAACACAATAAACCTTGTAACGGATAATGCTAATATCCCCGTTAATTCTTTCCAATGAAAGTTTTCAACGTTTTGAATCAGGTACCTGTACTTATATACAAACGGAATTTTTTCTACTAAAGTTGTAAGCCACGATAATTTAAAATAA